>NZ_DATILJ010000036.1:0-26634 GCF_035476535.1 Aquabacterium sp. | reverse complement strand
CTGCAGCGGATGCCGGCCATCACGCTGAGCTGCAGCGCACCGGCCACGAACGCGGCGGCCGGCGCCGCGGCTTCATTGAACAGCTGCGGCTTCACCGCCCACACCACCAGCGCGCTGCCGGACAGTGACGCATCGGCCGCCGCTTGCGTGCGCACGCCGAAGCGCGATTGCAGGCTGGCGCGCTGCGCCTCGCCGGGGTCGATGACCAGTAGCGAAGCTGGCGCACGGCCGGCGTTCACCAGCCCGCCGATCAGCGCGCTGGCCATATTGCCGCCGCCGATGAAGGCGATCTGTTCTTGCGTCGAGTTCATCGCGGCAGTGTATCGACGCGCCCTGCGCAACTGCACGCGCTGCACGACGTCATTCCCCGAATCGCCAGCCTCATGCAAAAAACGCATGCGACCCCACAAGCGCTGACTAGCCTCCTACATTGCGCCCCCAGCGGCCGCTTTGCGGCGCTCATGAGGCGCCCGGCAGGCCGGGCCGCTGCAAACCTTCACCCCACAGGACTTCCATGACCGTTCTCTCCTACGTCAACCCGACCGCCGACAGCCCCTGGGGCACTTATCTGTCGCAGGTGGATCGCGTGACCCCCTACCTCGGCTCGCTGTCACGCTGGGCCGAATCGCTGAAGCGGCCCAAGCGCGCGCTGATCGTCGATGTGCCGATCGAGCTGGACGACGGCACCGTCGCCCACCACGAGGGCTACCGCGTGCAGCACAGCCTGTCGCGCGGCCCCGGCAAGGGAGGGGTGCGCTATCACCCGGACGTGACGCTGGAAGAGGTGATGGCGCTGTCGGCCTGGATGTCGATCAAGAACGCCGCGGTGAACCTGCCCTTCGGCGGCGCCAAGGGCGGCATTCGCGTCGACCCGAAGAAGCTGTCGATCAAGGAACTGGAGCGCCTGACGCGCCGCTACACCAGCGAGATCGGCATCATCATCGGCCCGCAGCAGGACATCCCGGCGCCCGACGTCAACACCAACGCCCAGGTGATGGCCTGGATGATGGACACCTACTCGATGAACACCGGCTCGACGTCCACCGGCGTGGTCACCGGCAAACCGATCCACCTGGGCGGCTCGCTGGGCCGCGTCAAGGCCACCGGCCGCGGCGTGTTCGTCACCGGGCGTGAAGCGGCACGGCGCATCGGGCTGGAGCTGGACGGCGCGCGCGTGGCGGTGCAGGGTTTCGGCAATGTCGGCTCGTCGGCGGCGGAACTCTTCGGCCAGGCCGGCGCGAAGATCGTGGCGGCGCAGGACCACACCGGCACCATCGTCAACGGCCGGGGCTTCGACCTGTCGCAGCTGATCCCGCATGTGCGCGACACCGGCGGCGTGGCCGGCTTCGTCGGTGCCGAAGCGGCCGCCGACGAAGACTTCTGGGACCTGCCCTGCGAGATCCTGATCCCCGCGGCACTGGAAGGCCAGATCACCGCCGACCGGGCGCGCCGCATCCAGGCCAAGCTGGTGCTCGAGGGCGCCAACGGCCCGACGGTGCCCAGTGCCGACGACATCCTGGCCGAGCGCAACATCCTGGTGGTGCCGGACGTGATCTGCAATGCCGGCGGCGTGACGGTGAGCTACTTCGAATGGGTGCAGGACTTCTCGTCCTTCTTCTGGACTGAAGACGAGATCAATGTGCGGCTGGACAAGATCATGATCGGTGCGCTGAAGAAGATCTGGGACACCGCTGACCGCCACCAGATCACGCTGCGCACCGCCACCTTCGCGGTGGCCTGCGAGCGCATTCTCACCGCGCGGCAGGAGCGGGGTCTGTACCCTTGATGCAGGACGGCCCGGGCTTCGGCAGGGTCACCGACTCGCCGACAATCCATCGCCATGGATGACGACGACCTGAGCGCCGGCGCGGCGCCCGCCGGCCCGGCGCAGCCCGACCGCGGCATCGACAAGATCGACGCCCGTATCCTGCGCGTGCTGCAGAAGGACGGGCGCATCTCGAACCTGAAACTCGCCGAGAGCGTGCACCTGTCGCCCACCGCGGTGCTGGAGCGCGTCAAGCGCCTGACCCGAGACAACTACATCCTGGGCTACGAGGCACGGCTGAACCCGGCCAAGCTGGGCGCCGGCATGATGGTCTTCGTCGAGGTGCTGCTGGACCGCACCGCGCCGGATGTGATGGCCACCTTCAAGGCCGCGGTGCAGGCGCGGCCCGAGATCCTGGAATGCCACCTGGTGGCCGGCGGCTTCGACTACCTGATCAAGACCCGCGTGGCCGACATGGTGGCCTACCGCGAACTGCTGGCCACCGTGATCTGGAGCCTGCCGGGAGTGCGCGAGACGCGCACCTACACCGTGATGGAAGAGGTCAAGAACCAGACGGCGCTGCCGCTGTGAAGCCGTTCACGCGCCGGTGCGCCCATCCGGTGCGCCCATCCCTTGGTTGGTGGACGCCGGCGGCCTTGCCTGCCACCGGCCGCGACTAGACTTGCCACTGATGAAGCCAAGCCTGACATTCCTGGGTGCCCTGCTGCTGGCCGGCACCGCTGCCGCCGATGACTCACAACCGACGGTCGAGAAATGCGACCGTGAAATGGGCAGCCTGGCGGTGGCCGAGCCGCAGTCGCATGTGATCGCCGGTCTGTCGCGCTACCAGCTGGGTTCACCCAGCATCATGCTGCGCATGATCGCGCAGGAGTCCGGCTGCTTCGCGGTGGTCGAGCGCGGCGTCGCGATGCAGAACCTGCAGCAGGAACGCTCGCTGGCCGCCGGCGGGCAACTGCAGGCCGGCTCGAATGTCGGCGGTGGCCAGATGCAGGTGGCCGATTTCGTGATGACACCGGCCGTGCAGTTCAGCGACGATACCGGTGGCGTGGGTGGTGTCATCGGCGGGCTGTTCGGCCGCGCCGGCGGTGTGCTGGGCCACTTGGGCGGCCTGGCCGGCGGCGTCAAGTTCAAGGAAGCCGAGACCACGCTGCTGGTGGCCGACGTGCGCTCGGGCATTCAGGTGGCCAGCGCCGAAGGCAAGGCCAGCAAGATGAGCTTCAGCCTCGGCGGCTGGGGCTGGGGCGGCCTGGGCTGGGCCTCCGGTGGCGGCTACAGCAAGACGCCAGAGGGCAAGCTGATCGCCGCCAGCCTGCTCGACAACTTCAACAAGATCGTGCAGCAGATCCGCAGCAAGCCGACGCTGATTCGCAGCACTTCGCAAGCCTCGCAGCAGAATGCCGCGCAGTCGATCCAGGCCACCGGGCCGGGGGCCTCGCCGGCCACGGCCATGCCGGCCGTTCAGACGACTGCGGCGCCCTCGGCCGGCCCGCTGCCGGCGGCGCTGACGGGTGCTTTCTCGGGCCAGTACGGTGGCCAGGAGCAGGGCGTGTTCTCGGTGATCATCGGCAGCGATGGCCGCATCTCGGGCATCGCGCAATCCACCGCCGGCGTCAGTGTCACGATCTCCGGCGTGGCCAACGCCGGTGGCGCGCTGGTGATGACCGGCACCGGCGCGGTCGGTGCGTCGCAGTTCAGCGGCGTCATCGATGCGAACTCCGGCGCACTGGTCGGCACCTGGCGGCTGAACAACGGCCGCGGCCAGGGCACCTTCAACGGCCGCAAGCAGTGACCGCGGGCCGCCCACCAAAGATCGCCGTGCCCACGCGCACGATCGTCGCGCCTTCGGCGATCGCGGCTTCCAAGTCGGCACTCATGCCCATCGACAGCGTGTCCAGTGCCAGGCCGTAGGCGTTGAGCTGGTCCATCAGGCCCCGCAGCGCGCGGTGGGGCAGGCGCTGGGCTGCAAAGTCGGCGGCCGGCTCGGGAATGGCCATCAGGCCACGCAGGCGCACATTCGGCAGCGCCGCGACTTGCTGCGCCAGTGGCGGCAGCGCATCGGGATGCACGCCGCTCTTGCTGCCCTCGCCGCTGATGTTGACCTGCAGGCACAGCTGCAAGGGCGCGCGGCCGGGGGGCCGCTGTTCGGACAGGCGCTGTGCGATCTTCAGCCGGTCGACCGTGTGCACCCAGTCAAAGGCCTCGGCGACGACGCGGGTCTTGTTGCTCTGCAGCGGACCGATCAAGTGCCACTCCAACGGCTGGCCGGCGGGCGTGCGCACAGTGGCCAATGCAGCGATCTTGTCCAGCGCTTCCTGCACATAGTTCTCGCCGAAAGCGCACTGGCCGGCGGCCACCGCCTCACGCACCGCTTCGGGGCCGAAGGTCTTGCTCACCGCCAGCAAAGTGACTTCCTGCACGGGGCGGCCGGCCGCGGCGCAGGCCTGCGCCATCCGCTCACGCAACTGTTGTAACTTGGGTGCCACGCTCGTCATAATGGCCCGAGCCTACCCCAAGCACCCCCATGGACATCACGCAACTGCTGGCCTTCTCGGTGAAGAACAAGGCATCCGACCTGCACTTGTCGGCCGGCCTGCCGCCGATGATCCGGGTGCATGGCGATGTGCGCCGCATCAATGTCGAGGCGCTGGACCACAAGGCGGTCCACAGCATGGTCTACGACATCATGAACGATGCCCAGCGCAAGCACTACGAAGACACGTTGGAGTGCGACTTCTCGTTCGAGATCCAGGGCCTGGCGCGCTTCCGCGTCAATGCCTTCAACCAGAACCGCGGCGCCGGCGCGGTGTTCCGCACCATTCCCAGCAAGATCCTGACGCTGGAGCAGCTGAACACGCCCAAGGTCTTTGCCGACCTGGCCTTGAAGCCGCGCGGCATGGTGCTCTGCACCGGCCCCACCGGCTCGGGCAAGAGCACCACGCTGGCGGCGATGGTCAACCACCTGAACGAAAACGAATACGGCCACGTGCTGACGGTGGAAGACCCGATCGAGTTCGTGCACGAATCGAAGAAGTGCCTGATCAACCAGCGCGAGGTAGGCCCGCACACGCTGAGCTTCGCCAACGCCTTGCGCTCGGCGCTGCGCGAGGACCCGGACGCCATCCTCGTCGGCGAAATGCGCGACCTGGAAACCATCCGCCTGGCGCTCACCGCCGCGGAAACCGGCCACCTGGTGTTCGGCACCTTGCACACATCCAGTGCGGCCAAGACGGTGGACCGCATCGTCGACGTGTTCCCGGCGGCGGAAAAAGAAATGGTCCGCGCGATGCTGTCCGAATCGCTGATCGCGGTGATCTCGCAAACGCTGTGCAAGCTGAAGGATGGCTCGGGCCGCGTCGCCGCGCACGAGATCATGATCGGCACCTCGGCCATCCGCAACCTGATCCGCGAGAACAAGATCGCGCAGATGTACTCGTCGATCCAGACCGGCCAGAACCTGGGCATGCAGACGCTGGACCAGAACCTGTCCGACCTGGTGCGGCGCAATGTCGTCTCGCCGATGGAAGCCCGCGCGAAAGCCAAGTTCCCCGAGAACTTCCCCGGCTGAGTCGACGCCGCGCCTATCCACCCCGCTCGCCTGTGAAGACCCTGCTCAGCCGCCTGAGAGGCCGCCGCGCCGCCGGCCCGGCGGACGCCGGCGATTCGCTGCCGGCCACCAGCCTGCTGCCGCCCGATGAAGTCATTGCGCCGCCGGTGCAGTGGGCCGACCGGGCGACTGAGCTGAAGGCCAAGCCGACCGACCCCGCCGAAGCCGCACGCCAGTTGCTGAAGCTGTGGCGGGGCGATGCACCGCTGGCTGCCATCGGCGACGCCGCGGCGCCGCGGCTGGCGCCCTGGCTGGCGGCCGCCGATGTGGCCAGCGGCCAGCAACCCATCCTGCAGGACGAAGGCGGCGACTTCCTGCTGGTGCTGCTGGAAGGCCGTGTGTCGGTCGAACGCCAGCACCCCGGCGGCGCGGCGACCCGGCTGTTCGAAGCCCGCGCCGGCGACCTGCTCGGCGAGATGGCCTTGTTCGATGGCGGCCCGCGTTTCTGCGCCTGCCGCACCCTCACCCCTTGCACGCTGGCAGTGCTGGACAGTGGCGCACTGCAGCGCCTGATGAGCGACGATCCGGCCTTGGCCGCTGCCGTGCTCGCCTCGATCACGCGGCGGCTGTCGCTGCGGCTGCGCCAGACCGGCGCCCGCCTGTCCGCGCTGCTGGCGCCGCAATAGAACAGGAGTACCCCCTCATGGAACGCGACCAGGCCTCCAAATTCGTCAACGACCTGCTACGGCTGATGGTCTCGCGCAATGGCTCGGACCTGTTTCTCACCGCCGACTTCCCGCCCGCGATCAAGGTCGACGGCAAGGTCACCAAGGTCTCGCCGCAGCCGCTGACCGGCCAGCACACCATGGCGCTGGTGCGCGCGGTCATGAACGACAAGCAGGGCGCCGAGTTCGAGCGCACCAAGGAATGCAACTTCGCGATCTCGCCGCAGGGCATCGGCCGCTTCCGCGTCAATGCCTTCATGCAGATGGGCAACGTCGGCCTGGTCTTCCGCACCATCCCGCAGACGCTGCCGACGATCGACCAGCTCGGCCTGCCGAAGATCCTGAAGGATGTCGCGATGACCAAGCGTGGCCTGGTCATCATGGTCGGCGCCACCGGCTCGGGCAAGAGCACCTCGCTGGCGGCGATGGTCGACTGGCGCAACGAACATTCCTACGGCCACATCATCACCATCGAAGACCCGGTGGAGTTCGTGCATGCGCACAAGAACTGCATCATCACCCAGCGTGAAGTGGGGCTGGACACCGATGGCTGGGAAGCCGCGCTGAAGAACACGCTGCGCCAGGCGCCCGACGTCATCCTGATGGGCGAAGTCCGCGACCGCGAGACGATGGAGCACGCGGTGGCCTTCGCCGAAACCGGCCACCTGTGCGTGGCCACGCTGCATGCCAACAGCTCCAATCAGGCGCTGGACCGCATCATCAACTTCTTCCCCGAAGAGCGGCGCCAGCAGCTGCTGATGGACCTGTCGCTCAATTTGAAAGGCATCATTTCGCAGCGCCTGCTGCCGCGCGAGGAGGGCAAGGGCCGTGTCGCGGCGGTCGAGATCCTGCTGAACACGCCGCTGATCTCCGACATGATCTTCAAGGGCGAGGTCAGCGAGATCAAGGAGTTGATGAAGCGCTCGCGCGAGCATGGCATGCAGACCTTCGACCAGGCGCTGTTCGACCTGTTCGAAGCCGGCATGGTGACCTACGAAGATGCGCTGCGCAATGCCGATTCGGTGAACGACCTGCGGCTGAACATCAAGCTGCACAGCGTGCGGGCGCGGAACAAAGACCTCTCCGCAGGCACTGAACATCTCACCATCGTGTGAGTGCGCAGAAGGCCGCCGCATCGGGCAGCCTACACTTTCGACGATGAAAACCTACGAAGCCATTCCTTCGCGGCGCGTGGCCTTCCTGGGCCTCGGTGTCATGGGCCATCCGATGGCCGGGCATCTGGCGCGGGCGGGGCACAGCGTCTCGGTCTACAACCGCACCGCCGCCAAGGCCCAGGCCTGGGTGGCCGAGCACGGCGGCCGCGCGGCCGCGACACCGCGCGAGGCGGTGGCGGATGCCGAGTTCGTGTTCGCCTGCGTCGGCAACGACGACGATCTGCGCTCGGTGGTGCTCGGTGCCGATGGTGCATTCGCCGGCATGGCGGCGGGCGGCATCTTCGTCGACCACACCACCGCATCGGCCGAGGTGGCGCGTGAACTCGCGGCGGCGGCGCGCAGCTTCGGCCTGCAGTTCATCGACGCGCCGGTATCCGGCGGCCAGGCCGGTGCGGTGAACGGCCTGCTGACGGTGATGTGCGGCGGCGACGCGGCAGCTTTCGAGGCGATGAAACCGGTGGCGCTGACCTTTTCCCGCGCCGTCACCCGTGTGGGCGAGAGCGGCGCCGGCCAGCTGGCCAAGATGGTCAACCAGGTCTGCATTGCCGGGCTGGTGCAGGGCCTGTCCGAGGCCATCGCCTTCGGTCAGCGCGCCGGCCTGGACATGAAGCAGGTGCTCGACGTCATCGGCAAGGGCGCCGCGCAAAGCTGGCAGATGGACAACCGCGGCGGCACGATGGTCGACGACCGATTCGACTTCGGCTTCGCGGTCGACTGGATGCGCAAGGACCTGGGCCTGGTGCTCGACGAAGCCCGTCGCAACGGCGCACGCGTGCCAGTGACGGCGCTGGTTGACCAGTTCTATGCCGACCTGCAGGCGCAGGGTGGCGGACGCTGGGACACCTCCAGCCTCATCCGCCGCCTGACGTAGGCCGGCGAGCGGCCTACTTCTTCGCCGGCTGCAGTTCAGCCAGTTCGGCCTCGCTGATCACGTCGAACACGCGCACCACCTTCACCACGCCGGGGATGGAACGCGCCACGTCGCCGGCACGCTTGGCCTCGCGCTCGGTGACACGGCCCATCAGGTAGACCTGGCCGCGCTCTGTCACCACCTTGAAGGCGTTGGACTGCAGGTCGCGTGCATCGATGAAGCTGGCCTTGACCTTGCTGGTCAGCACGGCGTCGTTCGAGCGTGAGCCGATGCTGCTGTTGGCCGTCACCGCCAGCTCGTTGACGATGGCGCGCACGTTCTCGATCTGGGCCACCGCCTGTTCAACCGCGGACCGGTCGGTCTCGGTGGGCACCTCACCGGTCAGCAGCACCGTGCGGTTGTAGCTGGTCACGCTGACGTGACCACGCTCGCCCAATGCGCCCTGCACGCGGTTGATGGCTTTCAGCTCGATGGCCTGGTCCTCGATCTGCGCGCCGGAGGTGCGGCGGTCGGTGGCCATCATGCCGCCCATCACCGCGCCGCCGACCAGCAGCCCGGCACAGCCGCTGAGCAGCGTACTGGACAGCACCGCGGTGGACAGCAGCAGCGGCGCGAACCAGCGCGCCGGACGGGGTGTGTTGAAGGCAGTCAATGTCATGCAGGATCCTGTTCGCCCAGCAGTTGCAGATCGATCGCATCGCACAGGCAGTGCAGCACCAGCAGCTGCGCTTCCAGCACGCGCGCGCGGCGGTCGTGCGGCACGGCGACGACCACATCGGTCTCGCCGAGCACGCCGCGCAAGGCGCCGCCGGAGCGGCCGGTCAATGCGATCACGGTCATGTCCTTGGCCTGCGCCGCCTGCGCGGCGGCCAGCAGCCCCGGGTGGTCGCCCTCGGGGTCGATCAGCAGCAGCAGGTCGCCGGGCTGGCCCAGGGTCTCGACCTGGCGCGACAGCACCTGGTCCAGCCTGCCGTCGGCCGCCAGTGCCGACAGCGTGGCGCCATCGGCACCCAGCGCAATCGTGGCCAGGCCGGGGCGATCACGTTCGAAGCGGCCGAGCATTTCGCTCGCCAGCATCTGCGCCAGGCTGGAGGCGGTGCCGAAGCCCGCCACGAACAAGCGGCCGCCCGACGTGAGACCGCCCACGATGGCCTGCGCCGCATCGGCCACCGGCCGGCTCAGCACCTCGGCCGACTGGTACTTCAGGTCGGCGCTTTCGAAGAAGTGCTGCTGGATGCGCTGCTCAAGCATGGTCATGGATCATATGACAGGCCCATACCGGCCCGGTTCCCAGCTGCGTGCGCAGCTCAAGCGGAATCGAAGGCCGCACGAATCCACTGCAGCGCATCGCCGTCAATCGCCACCACGTCGAAACGGCAAGGCGGCAGTTGCGCCAGCTGCAGCAGGTAGTGCTGCGCGGCGCGCACGATGCGGCGCTGCTTGGCGCCGGTGACGCTGGCCGCTGCGCCGCCGGCCGAGCCGCTGGCGCGCGAGCGCACTTCGACGAAGACCAGCGTGCCGTCGGTGTCCCACAGGATCAGGTCGATCTCGGCACCGCGCGCGAACGGCCCACCGGCCAGCCGATAATTGCGGCACACCAGGCGCAGGCCTTGCCGCTGCAGATGGACCAGGGCCCGCTGTTCGGCATCGTCGCCGGTCAGCTGCCTGGACGTCTGTGTCGCACGCTTGCCGCCCACCCGCCTGGATTGCCCACCGCTTGTGACCATCACCCCCTCATTGCTGCACCAGGCCGCCGCGGATGCGGCCGGCGCCCAGCACTTTCCTGCCGGCGCACTGTATGTGCTGGCCACGCCGATCGGCAACCTCGCCGACCTGAGCCTGCGCGCGATTCACCTGCTGAGCCGGGTGGATGCGGTGGCCTGCGAGGACACGCGGGTCACCGGCCGGCTGTTGCATCATCTGGGGCTGGACAAGCCGCTGATCGCACTGCACGAGCACAACGAACTGAGCGCCGCGCAGGCGGTGATCGCGCGCTTGGCCAGCGGCCAGCGCGTGGCCTATGCCAGCGATGCCGGCACGCCGGCGATCTCCGACCCGGGAGCCGCGCTGGTGGCCGCCGTGGTCGCCCACGGCCTGGTGGTGATGCCGATCCCGGGCGCCAGCAGCGTAGTCACCGCGCTCAGCGTGGCCGGCGATGCAGCGGCCCAGGGCTTTGTCTTCCATGGTTTCCTGCCGCCCAAGGGCCAGGAGCGGCGCGATGCCTTGGGCGCCTTGCTGGCGCTGCCGGGCAGCCAGGTGCTGTTCGAAGCGCCCCATCGCATCGAAGCGCTGCTGGCCTTGCTGGCCGAGCTGGCACCGCAACGCCGGCTGACGCTCTGCCGCGAGCTGACCAAGCAGTTCGAGCAAATCCACACCTTGCTCGCGGCCGACGCGCCGGCCTGGCTGGCCGCCGATGCCCAGCATGCACGCGGCGAGTTTGTGCTGGTGCTGCATGCCGCACCCGCCGCTGCGGTGGCCGAAGGCCTGCCGCCGGAGACCGAGCGGGTGCTGGTGCTGCTGCTGCGTGAACTGCCGCTGAAACAGGCCGTGGCCCTGGCCGCGGAGATCAGCGGCGCGCCGCGCAACGCACTGTACAGCCGCGCACTGGCGCTGCGCGACGCCTGACGCTCACTTCGCCGGCGCGGACGCCGCCGTCTGTGGGTCGTGCTTCTGACGGCGGATGGCGTGGCTGTTGCGGTCCTGCATGCGGTTCATGTGGCGGCGCTCCTTGGCGGTCACGGTGCCGTCGGCCTTGGCGTTGGCCTCCGCCTGGTTCACCGCGGCCTGGCGCTTTTCGAGCGATTGCGTTTCCTTGGCGGTCAGCGAGCCCGACGCGGCGCCTTTGGCGATGCGCGCCTGCTGCCTGGCTTCACGCTTGTCCACGTGCGGCGTGGACGCGGCGCCGGCCACGGGTGTCTGCGCCTGGGCGGCCAGTGCGGCGATCGACAAGGCGACGGCGGTGAACAGGGTGCGGGTGAGCAGTGCCATGGGATGTCCTTGGGGAGTGGTGAAGGTTGACAGGCGGAAGACCCGGGTGCGCCTGAACAACGACATCTGCGGTGCCATCGCCGACGCGCGTCCGGGTAAAACTTCGTGAAGCAAGGGCAAGGCCACGCTCCTAGAATCGCCCGATGATCTCGCGCGAACCCACCCTCGAACGTCTGGCGGTCGCCAAGACGATGCTGCTGGACCCGTTCAACCTGGACGACGCGGCGCTCGCGCGGGCGCTGGGCACGATCGGCGAGCACCGCATCGACGATGCCGACCTGTACTTCCAGATCACCCGCCATGAAGGCTGGAGCCTGGAAGAAGGCATCGTCAAGAGCGGCAGCTTCAGCATCGACCAGGGCGTGGGCGTGCGCGCCGTCGCCGGCGAAAAGACCGCCTTCGCCTATTCGGACGACATCTCCGAGGCCTCGCTGCTCGACGCCGCACGCACCGTGCGCAGCATCGCCGCGGCCGGCCAGAGCAAGCGCGTGAAGCTCGCCGCGGCGCCGAAGATCGCCGGCAGCCGCCGCCTGTACGGTCCGACCGACCCGATCGCCACGCTGGACAGCGCGCAGAAGGTGGCGCTGCTCGAGAAGATCGAACGCATGGCGCGGGCCCGCGACCCGCGCATCGTGCAGGTGATGGCCGGCCTGGCCGCCGAATACGACGTGGTGCTGGTGGCGCGCGCCGATGGCACGCGGGCCGCAGACGTGCGGCCGCTGGTGCGCATGTCCATCACCGTGATCGCCGAATCCAACGGCCGCCGCGAAATCGGCTCCGGCGGCGGTGGTGGCCGCTTCGGCCTGGGCTATTTCCAGGACGCTCAGCTGGAGGCTTATGTCGACCAGGCGGTGAACGCCGCGCTGACCAACCTCGAATCGCGCCCGGCCCCGGCCGGCGAGATGACCGTGGTGCTGGGCCCCGGCTGGCCCGGCGTGCTGCTGCATGAAGCGGTGGGCCACGGGCTGGAGGGCGACTTCAACCGCAAGGGCTCGTCCACTTTCGCCGGCCGCATCGGCCAGCGCGTGGCGGCCAAGGGCGTGACGGTGCTGGATGACGGCACGCTGCCCGACCGCCGCGGCTCGCTGAACGTCGACGATGAAGGCCACCCCTCGCAGCGCAACGTGCTGATCGAGGACGGCATCCTGAAGGGCTACATCCAGGACGCGATGAATGCGCGGCTGATGGGCGTCAAGCCCACCGGCAACGGCCGGCGCGAAAGTTACGCCCATGTGCCGATGCCACGCATGACCAACACCTACATGCTGGCCGGCGACAAGACCAAGGAAGAGATCGTCGCCAGCATCAAGCGCGGGCTCTATGCCACCAACTTCGGCGGCGGCCAGGTCGACATCACCAGCGGCAAGTTCGTCTTCTCGGCCAGCGAGGCCTTCTGGGTCGAGAACGGCCGCATCCAATACCCCGTGAAAGGCGCGACCATCATCGGCAACGGGCCTGAGGCGCTGACCCGCGTGAAGATGATCGGCAACGACATGGAGCTGGACAGCGGTGTCGGCGTCTGCGGCAAGGAAGGCCAGAGCGTGCCGGTGGGTGTCGGTCAGCCGACCTTGCGCATTGACGGGCTGACCGTCGGCGGCACAGCCTAGACGAACCCCAGGTTTCGCGTCGAGAAGTTGCCGATGTTGGGCACCACGGTCGCGAGATCGCTGTCCGACACACCCAGCCAGCTGGCCAGCGTGGCGCCGAACTGATCGACCGAGGTGGTCGGCACCAGCCGGCCCTGGCCGATGTCGTCCGGCCCGTTGACGGCGATCGCCGGCGCGCTGCCATAAAACGCCTTGCCCTTGACGGCGCCGCCGATCACGACATGGTGGCTGCCCCAGCCGTGGTCCGAGCCGTCGCCGTTGATCGACAGCGTGCGGCCGAAGTCGGAGGCGGTGAAGCTGGTGACCTTGTCGCTGACGCCCAGTTCGGCCGTGGCGTCATGGAAGGCCTTCATCGCGTCGGCCACCTGGGTCAGCAGGCCGGGGTGGTTCTCGAGCAGGTTGTCGTGCAGGTCGAAGCCGCCCAGCGAGACCATGAACACCTGCCGGCTGAGGCCGAAACTGGCCCGCGCCGCAACCATGCGCGCCACCATCTTCAGCTGCGCGCCGAGCGACGTGCCGGGAAACACCGTGGCCAAATCAGGCAGGCCGCCCAGGGCCGCGGTGACCTGGGCTTCGGCGTCGATCGAGCGGCGCGTCACCCGCGTGTATTCGTCGGCGAACAGGTTGGCGCTGGTGCCGGTGATCAGCGTGCGCAGCGCGGTCTGCGCCGCCGAGGAGCCGTACAGTGCGCGCTGGATGCCCTTGATCGCCACGGCGCCGCCGCTGCTGAGCTGGTACTGCACGGCGCTGTGGCCCGACAGGAACACCGCGTTGCCGGTGACCGAGGTGCAGCTGAACACGCTGCCGCCGTTGCCCGACAGCATCAGGTCGCCGATGCGTCCGCCCCAGCCCGAGGTGGCGCCTTCGGCCAGGTCGGACTGCCAGATCGATTGCTGGTCGTTGTGCGACAGCAGCTTGGGCGGCAGCGGCACCGACTTGGCCTTGTACTGCGCCACCGTGGTCGGCACGATCAACGGGCCGACGTTCAGCTGCACCGCCAGCTTGCCGGCGTCCCACACCGTCTTCAGCGGTGCCAGCTGCGGCGCCAGCGCCAGTTGCAGGCCATCGGGCAGTGCCGTGTTCGGCTGCAGCGTGGTGGCGGCCAGGGCTGATTGCGCGGTGGCCATGGCGCCACGGATCTGCGCGTACCGCGTGTAGTGCGTGCCATCCACCGGCACCAGCGTGTTGCCGTGGTCATTGCCGCCGTAGAGGAACACGCAGACCAGCGCCTTGTAGTCGCCGGGGCTGGTGGCCGCCGCTGCATCGGCCATCAACGACAGGTTCAGGGCCCAGGGCGCAGCCGTGCCGGTCACGCCCAACAGCGCGCCACGCCGCAGCAGCGCGCGGCGCGCCAGGTCGATCGATGAGATGGGTTTGTGCATGATCGATCGACCTTCAGCGCTGAACCAGGTAGTCGGGGCTGGCCATCACCAGCAGCACCGCGGCATACACGCGGTTGGCCTTGTCCTTATCGCTGCTGCCGGCCATGCCGGTGATCGTCGTGATGATCAGGCTGCGCGTGGCGGCGGACAGCTGGTAGGCGCACAGCAAACGGTCGAGCCGGTCGACCAGGCCGCTCGGGTTCGTCGCCAGCGCCAGCTCGGCGCTGTAGTTCGGCAAGATGTCCGCGTGGCCGTTGCCGATGGCCGTCTGCATGTAGTTCAGGTAGCCGGCAACGCTGGATTCATGGGTGATCTGGAACTCCGGCGCCTGCAGCACCTGCGTAGCGATGGCGCTGTTGGGCGGCACATAGCCGGGCCTGAAGTAGTTGAAGACGGACGGCGAACGCTGCGGGCTTTGGCCCAAGCGCGTGCCCGGATCGCTGGTATTGCCGACGTTCCATTCGGTCGAAGCGGATGTGGCCTTGAACACCCGGGCCCAGTGGATGAAACGCAGCATGGGCTCACGCAGCTTGCCGAAGGCGGGCATGCCGAGTCCCGCATCGCTGCGCGCTTCTTCGTCCAGCAGGATCGCCCGCAGCACGGCTTTCAGATCGCCGCGCACCCCCAGGCCGTTGTCGTTGAACGCGGCCGACACCCGCGCCACATAGGCGTTACTGGGGTTGCTGGTGACCAGGCGCTGGATCAGCCGCGTGCCGATGAAGGGGCCGACGTTGGCGTGATTGGCGAGCGTGTTCAGCGCGGTGGCCAGGGCCTGCGCGCCATCGGTGTTGGCCGGCACCGTGGTGCCCAGGAAGCTGGCCGAGAGGGTCGAGTGCAGCGCGGCGTTCAGCACCATCGGGCGGCGCGTGAACTCGGGGCCGGTCTCGCCCTTGGGCCGGTTCAGGTTCCAGCCGGTGAACACGCGGGCCAGCTGCGTCACCATGTCCTGCGTGTAGCTTTCGATCGGCTGGCCGCTGCCGTCCAGCTCGGGCGTGCCATCGGCATTCAGCGCGTACAGGCCGATCGTGAACAGCTGCATCACCTCGCGCGCGTAGTTTTCGTCCGGCAGGCGGCCGGTGCGGGTGTCTTCCTTCTGGTTGCCGGCGGTGTTCAGGTAGCCGCCCATCGCCGGGTTCAGCGTCACCTGTTCGATCAGCGTGCGGAAGCTGCCGAAGGCGTTGCTCACCAGCAGGTCCCAGTAGGCCGCCAGCTTGAACTGCTTGTACGGACCCGAAATGCCGTCGAAGCCGACGACGAAGATCTCCGACAAGGCCAGCGTCACGCGCTGGCGCAGGCTGTCGCCGGCGGTGAGCAGGCGCTGCCAGACCTGGGCGTCCACACCGATGGCGGTACTGACGGCATCAGGGTTGGTGTCCAGGCCCTTGGAAACCAGCCAGTCCCAGTTGCTGCTGGACACCGGTTTGGCGAACTGCTGGTCCAGCCAGGCCGCGTAGCCGATGGCGCGCAGGTTCGCGATCTCGGCGTCGCTGGGGGCCAGCGTGGCCTGCATCAGAAAGCGCGCGGCCTGCGCATCGGAGAAGGCGTAGTGCGTGACCAGCACCAGCGGCGCGAAGTCGGCCAGCGTGCCAACCCACAGCAGCACGTTCTCTGAAGCCGGTCCCAGCAGGTAGATGTCGCTGCCGGCCACGCCCAGGTAGTTGCCGGTGGCCGCGTAGTGGCGGTAGACATAGGGCGGCAGCGTCAGGTCGGGCTCGTGGCCGGGAAACAGTGCGGCGTAGTGCGCTTCGGCCCAGTCCATCAGCTCGGTCGCCGTGGGCACCGGCGTGGCGGATACAGCCTCTGCGGCCGCCGGGGCCTGCAGAATGCTGCGGTCGGTGCGTGCCTGCGAGGTTTTCAGGAACGCTTCGGGCACTTGTGCATCGTTGCCGCCGCCACAGGCGGACAGCAGCATGGCGGCCGCGCCGGCAGCCCAGCGACCGGCATCTTCCGGCAGCGCTATCGGCGCGGGCAAAGACGCCAGCGCCACAGCGGGTGGCCGTGCCGACGGCGTCGCGCCAATGGCCCGAATCCCCATGATCGACCCCCCTCTTGTCATCCAGCCCAGGTCCGGATGCTGAACGCTTCATTGCGGCAATGCGAGCAGATTTACCGCACGGAGACGCAGCTTCACATCACGCAATGCTTGTGACCATCTGCGCATGGCCGCGAGCTAGGGCTGCGGCTCGCGTGCTAAAGTCCGGCCCCATGCGTTCCGCCGTGTTTTTCTTTGGCTACTTTTGGTTCTCGCACCGCACCGGCGGAGGAGAGGCAAGCGTTTAGCCTGACAAGCACAACGAACCTCGACGAACCGCCGGCACCCCCGGCGGTTTTTTATTGCCCGAACGCTTTTCACCCTCACCCGATTCACCCTTGACCCAGGAACCTGCCATGGCACCGAAATCCCCCAGCAGCCACTCATCCAGCGAGGGTGGTTTTGGTTATGCGCTCAGCGAAAAGACCAGCGAAACCGACGACCAGAGGATCAAGGACGTGACGCCCTTGCCGCCGCCCGAGCACCTGATCCGCTTCTTCCCGATTGCCGGCACACCGGTGGAGAAGCTGGTCGGCAACACGCGCACCGCGGTGCGCCAGATCCTGCAGGGCAAGGACGATCGCTTGCTGGTGGTGATCGGCCCCTGCTCGATCCACGACACCAGCGCGGCGCTGGATTACGCCCGCAAGCTGAAGGCCGAACGCACCAAATACGCCGACACGCTGGAGATCGTGATGCGCGTGTACTTCGAGAAGCCGCGCACCACCGTCGGCTGGAAGGGCCTGATCAACGACCCCTACCTGGACGAGAGCTACCGCATCCACGAGGGCCTGCGCATCGCGCGTCAGCTGCTGGTGGACATCAACCGGCTCGGCGTGCCGGCCGGCAGCGAGTTCCTCGACACCATCAGCCCGCAGTACATCGGCGACCTGATCGCCTGGGGCGCGATCGGCGCACGCACGACGGAGAGCCAGGTGCACCGCGAACTGGCTTCGGGCCTGTCCGCACCGATCGGCTTCAAGAACGGCACCGACGGCAACCTGAAGATCGCCACCGATGCCATCCAGGCCGCTTCACGCCCGCACCACTTTCTGTCGGTGCACAAGAACGGCCAGGTCGCCATCGTCGAGACCAAGGGCAACAAGGACTGCCATGTGATCCTGCGCGGCGGCAAGGCGCCGAACTACGACGCCGAGAGCGTCGCCGCGGCCTGCGGCGAGCTGGAAGCCGCCAAGCTGCCCTGCCAGCTGATGATCGACTGCAGCCACGCCAACAGCAGCAAGCAGCACCAGCGCCAGGTCGACGTGGCGCGCGACATCGGCACGCAGATGGCGGCCGGCAACCGCTGCATCTTCGGCGTGATGGTCGAGAGCCACCTGGTGCCGGGCGCCCAGAAGTTCACGCCCGGCAAAGACGACGTGGCCAAGCTGGAATACGGCAAGAGCATCACCGATGCCTGCATCGGCTGGGACGATTCGCTGACCGTGCTGCAGGTGCTCAGTGACGCGGTGAAGGCGCGGCGTTCGCGCGGCTGATCTGCCGGAGGCCGCGCTCAGGGCTTCGTTGGGTCCTGCTGCGCGGCCAGCCGCTCGCTGCGCCAGTAGACATCGTCGCCGCCCAGGCCATCGAGGTTGGCGCGGTTGAGCACCCGCGCCAGCACGAACAGCAGATCGGACAGGCGGTTCAGGTACTGGCGCGGCGCATCGTTGACCGGTTCGTGCGCGGCCAGCGCGACGACGGCACGCTCGGCCCGGCGCGCCACGCTGCGGCTGACATGCGCCAGCGCGGCGCTGCGCGTGCCGGCGGGCAGGATGAACTCCGCCAGCCGCGGCAGCGCGGCGTTGTGGCGTGCCAGCGCGTCGTCCAGGTGCAGCACGGCCTCGGCCTTCAGCAGCGTGTAGCCGGGGATCGACATCTCACCGCCCAGGTTGAACAGTTCATGCTGGATCGTCACCAGCAGCCCACGCACGTCGTCCGGCAGCGGCTCGGCCAGCAGCACGCCGAGGCCGGAGTTCAGCTCGTCCACATCACCCATGGCCTGCACACGCAAGTGGTCCTTGGCCACGCGCGTGCCGTCGCCCAGGCCGGTGGTGCCGTCGTCGCCGGTGCGGGTGGCGATCTGCGTCAATCGATTGGCCATGATGAGGGTGTGCTGCTGGGAAAACCTGCATCTTGCCCGAACCTAGAATGACACTTCCGCCCCGGAGATCATCATGAACGCCACCCTGCCCGCCCATCTGATGCCCGTGGAGCCGCGGCCGGTGCCGGCAGCGATGATCGAGACGCTGAAACTTCGCTTCGGCGAGCGCTGCTCCACCGCGCTGGCCGTGCGTGAGCAGCATGGCCGCGACGAGTCACCGTTCGACGTGCCGCCGCCCGAAGCGGTGGTCTTTGCCGAGAGCACCGACGACGTGGCCGCCACCGTGACGCTGGCCAGCCAGTACGAAGTGCCGGTGATCGCCTTCGGTGTCGGCTCGTCGCTGGAGGGCCATTTGCTCGCAGTGCAGGGCGGCATCAGCATCGATGTCTCGCGCATGAAGCGTGTGCTGCGCCTGAACCCCGAGGACCTGACGGTCACGGTGCAGCCCGGTGTCACGCGCAAGCAGCTCAACGATGAGATCCGCCACACCGGCCTGTTCTTCCCGATCGATCCCGGCGCCGACGCCTCGATCGGCGGCATGGCCGCCACGCGCGCCAGCGGCACGAATGCCGTGCGCTACGGCACGATGCGCGAGAACGTGCTGGCGCTGGAAGTGGTGACGGCCAGCGGCGAGGTCATCCGCACCGGCACGCGGGCCAAGAAGTCCGCCGCCGGCTACGACCTGACACGGCTGATGGTCGGCAGCGAAGGCACGCTGGGCGTGATCACCGAAGTCACGGTGAAGCTGTATCCGCAGCCCGAATCGGTGTCGGCCGCGGTGTGCAACTTTCCGAGCATCGCCGATGCGGTGGCCACCACGATCCAGATCATCCAGCTGGGCGTGCCGATCGCGCGCTGCGAGCTGCTGGACGCGCATGCGGTGCGGGCGGTGAACCGCCACGACAAGCTGACGCTGCGCGAAGCGCCAATGCTGCTGATGGAGTTCCACGGCAGCGAAGCCAGCGTGAAGGAACAGGCCGAGCTGGTGCAGGAAGCGGCGCGCGAGCATGGCGGCGAAGACTTCGAATGGGCCACCACACCGGAAGAGCGCACCCGTTTGTGGACCGCCCGCCACCACGCCTATTTCGCTGCGCTGCAGCTGAAACCCGGCTGCCGCACCGTGACCACCGACACCTGCGTGCCGATCTCGCGGCTGGCCGAATGCATTGCACTGGCGGTCGATGAAGCCGAAGCCGCGGGCCTGCAGTACTACATCGTCGGCCATGTCGGCGACGGCAACTTCCATATCGCCTACCTGATCGACCCGGCGATTCCCGCCGAGCGGGACTTGGCCGAACGCCTGAACAACCAACTGGTGCAGCATGCGCTGAAGCTCGAAGGCACCTGCACCGGCGAGCATGGCATCGGCCTGCACAAGCAGGGCTTCCTGGTTGACGAGGCCGGTGCCGGCACGGTCGAATTGATGCGCGTGGTCAAGCGGGCGCTTGACCCGAAGAACATCCTGAACCCGGGAAAGATCTTCTCGCTTTAGGCCGCGTCGCGGAGCGACTGCCTGGCGCGCAGCGTCAGCCACTGCGTCAGCGCCTCGGCCCTCAGCGGCCGGCTGTACAAGTAGCCCTGGCCGCGGCCGCATTGCAGCTGCTGCATCAGGCGGGCCTGGCCCGGGGTCTCGATGCCCTCGGCCACGGTGGTCATGCCCAGGGTCTGTGCAACACGGATCGTCGCTTCGATCAGCGCGCGGTGGTACTCGCTGGTTTCGGCGTGGCTGACGAAGGAGCGGTCGATCTTCACCGTGTCCACCGGCAGCTGGTGCAGGCAGGCCAGCGATGAATAGCCGGTGCCGAAATCGTCCAGCGCGATGCTCAGCCCCAGCGCCTTCAGCTCACGCAGCCGCTCACGCGCCAGCTCATCCTGCGCGGCCAGGCTCTCGGTCACTTCCAGCTGCAGCTGGTGGGGCGCGATGCCGGTGCTGCGCAGGCATTCACGAACCTCGGCAATGAAGTTCGGCTGGCGCAGCTGCACGGTGGACAGGTTGACCGCCACCGATCGCGGCGCCAGCGCGCCGAGCTGCTGCTGCCAGGCGACGAACTGGTGGCAGGCCACCGTCAACACCTGGCGGCCGAGCTCGACGATCAGCCCCGATTCTTCGGCCACCGCGATGAACTCGGCCGGCGACACCTGACCCCGGCTCGGGTGCTGCCAGCGCACCAGCGCTTCGACGGCGCCGGTGCCGGCGGCGTCGAACTCGATCACCGGCTGATAGACGACAAACAGCTCGTCCCGCTGCAAGGCCAGCCGCAGGTCGTTTTCAATGCTCAAGGTGTGAGCGACACGTTCATGCATCGACGGGTCGAACACCACGAAGCGGCCGCGGCCGGCGCGCTTGGCCTCGTACATCGCCGTGTCGGCGTCGCGCATCACGGTGTTGGCGTCGTTGGCCGCTTGCTCCGAGGTGACGATGCCGATGCTGGCCGTGGAATGCACGACATGCGAGCCGATGCGATACGGCTCGGCCAGGGCTTCCAGCAGGCGCCGCGCGACCACGCAGACATCGTCGCGGCTCTGCACCGCTTCGAGCACGACCACGAATTCATCCCCCCCGATGCGACCGGCCGTGTGCTCGTAGCTCGGGCCACGGCCCACCGTGTCGCCGGCGCGCAGCGTCTTGCGCAGGCGGTGGGCAATCTGGCGCAGCAGCTCGTCGCCGACTGCATGGCCCAGCGTGTCGTTGACCTGCTTGAAGCGGTCGAAGTCCATGAACAGCACCGCATAGCCGAACTCCGGCCGTTCGCTGGCCCGCTGCAGGGCTTGCTGCACACGGTCGAACACCGCCGCGCGGTTGGGCAGCTGCGTCAGGCCGTCGGTCCGGGCGGCATGGCGCAGCATGGCCTGCATCTGCACCTGCTCGGTCATGTCGAAGTGGATGCCGGCCATGCGGCGCGCGCGGCCGTTGTCGCTGCGCTCGATCACCGTGCCGCAGCAGAGCACGGTGGCCCAGTCGCCGTCGGGACGGCGCAGGCGCTGCTCGAAGCGGAAGGCATGCTCGGGATTGTTCAGGTGCAATTGCAGCGCCTCGCGCCGCGGCTCGACGTCGTCCGGATGCACCAGCGAACCGAGCGCGATGCCGCTCAGTGGCACCGAGCCCGGCGCATAGCCGAGCATGGTCATGAATCGCTCGTTGCAGCTGAGTTCATTGCTGTGCATGTCCCACTGCCAGGTGCCCACGTCGGCCGCGGCCACGGTCATTTCCAGCAGCACACGCTGGTTGCGCTGATCGGTGACATCGGTCAGGCAGGACACCGCGCCCGACACGTGGCCAAAGGCATCCCGGATCGGCTCGGCATTGACCAACAGCCAGCGCAGCGAGCCATCTTCGGCGGCCACACCGAGCGTTTCGCCGCGCAGGCCGACGCCCTCGCGCAGCGCGCGGGCGCCGGGCGTGTGCGAACGCGACACCTCGCTCAGGTCCTCGCGCAACAGCTTCCAGTGGTCGGGCCGCGGTCGGTCGTCGATCAGGATCTCACGCGGCAGGCCCAGAGCCCGCTCAGCCGCCGGATTGCACTCGACCACCCGGCCGGTGTTGTCCTGCACCAGCACGCCGGTCGGCAAGGCCTCCAGCATGGCCGCTGTCTTCAGGCGTTGGGTGACGCGTTCGGTGATGTCGTTGGCCACGCCGACAAAGCCGCTCAGCGCGCCGGCCGCATCGTGCAGCGGCTGCAGGTCGAGATCCAGCCAGTACTCGTGTCCGTCGCGGGTGCGGCTGGGCAGCTCGGCCCGCACACCGCTGCCGCCGTTCAGCGCCTGGCGGATCGGCTGGATCCACTGGGCATCGGTGCCGCCGGCCTGCAGCACGCGCAGCGGGTTGTGGCCCAGCACTTCCGTCGGTGCGAAGCCGGTGATGCGCTCGAAGGCCTGGTTGACCCAGACGGCGCGGCCCGTGGCATCGGTGATGATCACGGCCAGGTGGGTGTGTTCGGCCACCAGCGCCAGGCGCGCCAGCTCATCGGCCTGTGCGGCGAGCTGGCCGGCCTGGCGCCTGACCGCGCGCACCGTGGGCTCGGCCACGCCGAGGGCCAGGAACAGCAGCAGCGCACCGATGAACAACGCCGCCGTGCGCAGCGTGCCGATGGCCTCGTCGCTGCGCGCGCGGGCCGCTTCGCCGGAGCGTTCAGCGATCGCCTGCGCCGTGGCCAGCGCCGGTTCGACATCCCTCTGCAGCGCCACCACGGCGGCGCGCAGGAATTCATTGCCTTGGCGCTCGCCCAGGCTGCGCAGCACGCCCTCGGCGCGGTACCACAGCCGCTCGCGGGCACCGTGCCACTGGGCCATGGCCGGCTGCAGCACGGCAGCCGCAGCCGCCGAGGCGCTGGCTTGTGCATCGACCAGTTGATCCAGGCGCAGGGCTTCGCGCTGGGAGGCCGACACCGCTTGCTGCAGCGCCCTGTCGGCGGCATCCCGGTCATCGGGCAGGCTGTGCAGCAGCACCGCCTGACGTGCGATCTGCTGGCTCCACATGCCTTGGCGACTGGCCAGGCTGATCAGTTCGGTATCGTCCCGGCGCTGGCGCTCCAGGCGCTCGGTCTGCTGCTGGCCGATGCCCACCACGCTGGCCACCAGCAACAGCATGGCCAGCATCGCCCAGCGCACGCGCTGATGCATGCCCCGTTGGGATGCCCGCCCCGCATACGGCCCGGCATCGCCTTGCGGCGCCGCGAGCCCGGACGCGGCCATGCCCGGCACTGCGAGGAGCAGGCGCCGAAACAGGGACAAACGTCGCACGTACGGCGGGATGGGCAAGCCGGAGTCTCCGAGGAAGATTTGCGCCGGTCCGGCAGGGTGTCACTCCCTTCGGGGCCGATCGTCAGTCCTCGTCGTATCGACCGGTGGGCGGCCCAACTTGAGCCAAGGCCCGCGCGCCGGAGGCGCCAAGCGCGGCCTATGGCGCGCTTGGCGACCCATGGCGCGGCGTTGGACCGCGCCGCGCGTCCATCACTGCTGGGGCGCGCCCACCGACCAGCGCTTGGTTACATCGCCTTTGCTGTTGGCGCTTTCCAGGTGCACGCCAAAACCCCACAGCCGGGCCACATGCTTGAGCACCTCTTGCGCACCATCGTCCAGCGGGCGGTCGTTGTGCTGGAAATGGCGAAGCGTCAGCGAACGATCGCCGCGCAGGTTGACGTTCCAGACCTGGATGTTCGGTTCGCGCGAACCCAGGTCGTACTGGCGCGACAGCGCTTCGCGCACACGGCGGTAGCCAGCGTCGTCATGGATCGCGCTGACTTCCAGCTCACTCTGTTTCTCGTCGTCGGTGATCGCGAACAGGCGGAAGTCGCGCATCAGCTTCGGGCTGAGGAACTGGCCCACGAAACTCTCGTCCTTGTAGTTGCGCATCGCCTGTTCGAGCGTGGGCACCCAGTCGGCGCCGGCGATCTCGGGGAACCAGTGGCGGTCTTCTTCGGTCGGTGCTTCGCAGATGCGCTTCAGGTCGGTGTACATCGCAAAGCCCAGCGCGTACGGATTGAAGCCGCTGTAGCCGCGATCCGTGACGCGCGGCTGGTAGACGACGTTGGTGTGCGACTTCAGCCACTCGATCATCACGCCGTCGGTCAGGTAGCCGTCGTCGTACATCGTGTTCAGCAGGCGGTGGTGCCAGAAGGTGGCCCAGCCTTCGTTCATCACCTGCGTCTGGCGCTGCGGGTAGAAGTACTGCGCCACCTTGCGCACGATGCGCACGACCTCGCGCTGCCAGGGCTCCAGCAGCGGCGCGTTCTTCTCGATGAAGTACAGCAGGTTCTCCTGCGGCTCCTCGGGGAAACGGCGTACTTCGGCGGGCTCGTCGGCCTTGTCGGCGCGCTTGGGCAACGTGCGCCAGAGGTCATTGATCTGGCGTTGCGCATAGGCTTCGCGGTCCTTGCGGTCGGACAGTTCCTGCGCCAGCGTCTTGCGCTGCGGCCGGCGGTAGCGATCAACGCCGTGGTTCTGCAGCGCATGGCAGGAGTCGAGGAACTCCTCGACCACCTCCAGGCCATGGCGCTCCTCGCATTCGGCCACATAGTTCTTGGCATAGACCAGGTAGTCGATGATCGACGACGCATCGGTCCACATGCGGAACAGGTAGTTGCCCTTGAAGAAGCTGTTGTGGCCATAAGCGGCATGCGCAATCACCAGCGCCTGCATCGCCATCGTGTTCTCCTCCATCAGGTAGCTGATGCAGGGGTTGCTGTTGATGACGATCTCATAGGCCAGGCCCATGTGGCCGCGCTTGTAGTTCTTCTCGGTCGAGATGAACTCCTTGCCGTAGCTCCAGTGGCGGTAGTTCACCGGCATGCCCACGCTGGCGTAGGCATCCATCATCTGCTCGGCGGTGATGATCTCCAACTGATTCGGATAGGTGTCCAGGCCGTAGCGCTCCGCCGTGTGGCGGATGACTTCGTGGTATTGGTCGATCAACTCGAAGGACCAGTCGCTGGGGCCGGGCAGGCGCTCGCCGGCACGCTTCAGCGGCAGGGGACCGCGGCGGGGTTTCTGAGGCGGCAAGGCTACAGCGGGAGGTGCCGAAAGTAGGGCGCTCATGATGATTCAGGCGGCTTGCGCCGTGCTCTCCTTCTTGAAGAGATCTCTGAACACCGGGTAGATCTGCGATGCCTCGGTGGCCTTGCGCATCGCGAAGTGCGGCTGCGCCTCGGAAAGCTGCGTGTACTCTTCCCACAGGTTCTGCTCTTCCTCGGCCACTTGCACATAGGCGAAATAGCGGCACAAGGGCAGGATCTTCTCGGCCAGCAGTTCGCGGCAACGGCCCGAATCGTGGTGCCAGTTGTCGCCGTCGCTGGCCTGCGCGCCGTAGATGTTCCACTCGCTCGGGTTGTAGCGCGCGCGGATGATTTCTTCCATCAGCACCAGCGCGCTGGACACCACGGTCCCGCCGGTTTCGCGCGCATGGAAGAAATTCTCTTCATCGACCTCTTGCGCCTGCGTGTGGTGGCGGATGAAAACGATGTCAATCTTCTCGTAGTGCCGCGTCAGGAACAAGTACAACAGGATGAAGAAGCGCTTGGACAAATCCTTGCGCGCTTCATCCATCGAACCGGACACATCCATCAGGCAGAACATCACCGCCTTGCTGGTGGGCACCGGCACCTTCACGCGGTTGCGGAAGCGAAGGTCGATCGGGTCGAGGAAGGGGATGCGCTCGATCCGCGCGCGCAGCGCCGCGATCTCTTCTTCCAGCGGCTTGATCTGGGCTTCGGCGGTCTTGTCGCCGGCAGCGGCGGCGGCCTTCAGCGCGAGCAGCTGTTCTTCCAGCTCCTGCACTTCGCGGCGCGAGCCGGAGCCGATGGCGATGCGCCGGCCGATCGCGCCACGCATCGAGCGCACCACGTGCAGGTTGTTCGGCGTGCCGTCGCTGGTGAAGCCGGCGCGGTGGCTCTTCCACTCGGGTGTTTCGGCCAGTTGCGTGCGGATCAGGTGCGGCAGGGCCAGATCTTCAAAGAAGACCTGCATGAACTCTTCCTTGCTCAGCGCGAAGGTGAAGTCGTCCTCGCCCTCACCCTGATCACTGGCCTGACCCTTGCCGGAGCCGCCGCCCTGCCCGCCCTTGGGCCGGTCGATCTTGTCGCCGCGAACGTACTCCTGGTTGCCGGGATGCACGATCTCGCGCATGCCGCCCTGGCCATGGTGGAACACCGGCTCGGACAAATCCTTCTTCGGGATGCGCACCTCTTCACCGCGCTCCAGGTCACGGATGCCGCGGCCGTCGACCGCGCGCTTGACGGCGTCCCGGATCTTGTCCTTGTAGCGGCGCATGAAGCGCTCGCGGTTGCCGATCGACTTGTTCTTGCCCGCCAAACGACGATCGATGATCTGTTGAAGCATGCGGTCCCTCGACGTTTTCTGGCCTGTGTGATCAGCTGCTCTTGCGCACTCTCAGGTACCACTCGCACAACAAGCGCACTTGCTTGGAGGTGTAGCCCTTGGCGACCATGCGGGTGACGAAGTCCTCGTGCTTCTTGGCTTCATCCGCACTGGCCTTGGCGTTGAAGCTGATCACCGGCAGCAACTCTTCGGTGTTCGAGAACATCTTCTTCTCGATCACGGTGCGCAGCTTCTCGTAACTGGTCCACACCGGGTTGTTGCCCTGGTTGTTGGCCCGAGCCCGCAGCACGAAGTTGACGATCTCGTTGCGGAAGTCCTTCGGATTGGACAGCCCCGCCGGCTTTTCGATCTTCTCGAGTTCGGCGTTGAGCGCCGCCCGGTCGAAGATCTCGCCCGTGTCGGTGTCGCGGAATTCCTGGTCCTGGATCCAGAAGTCCGCATAGGTGACATAGCGGTCGAAGATGTTCTGCCCATACTCCGAGTACGACTCGAGGTACGCCGTCTGGATTTCCTTGCCGATGAATTCGGCATAGCGCGCGGAGAGGTGTTCCTTGATGTAGGCGAGGTACTTCTGCTCGACCTCGGGCGGG
>NZ_DATILJ010000035.1:0-33567 GCF_035476535.1 Aquabacterium sp. | reverse complement strand
GGCCTGTTCAACATCATCCAGACGCTGTTCGACGTGACGATCCGGCCCGATACGGCGCCGGTCTGGCACGACAGCGTGCGCTTCTACCGCATCGAACGCAGTCGGGCGAACGGCGCCGGCCCGCAGCTGATCGGCCAGTTCTACCTCGATGCCCATGCCCGCAGCGGCAAGCGGCCCGGCGCTTGGATGGACGGCGTGCGCAGCCGCTGGGCCCGGCCCGATGCGACGGATGGCAGCGTGCAGACCCCGGTGGCCCAGCTGGTGTGCAACTTCGCCGCACCGGTGGGCGACAAACCCGCGCTGCTGACCCACGACGATGTGATCACGCTGTTCCATGAGTTCGGCCACGGCCTGCACCACATGCTGACGCAGGTGGACGAACTGGCCGTCGCCGGCATCTCCGGTGTCGAATGGGATGCGGTGGAACTGCCCAGCCAGTTCATGGAGAACTTCTGCTGGGAATGGGAGGTGCTGTCGCGCCTGACCGCGCATGTGGACACCGGCGCGGCGCTGCCGCGTGCGCTGTTCGAGCGCATGATCGCGGCGCGCAATTTCCAGAGCGGCCTGCAGACGCTGCGGCAGATCGAATATGCGCTGTTCGACATGCGCATCCATGCCGAGCGGGATGCCGGCGATGCAGTGCAACGCGTGATCGACGAGGTGCGCGCCGAAGTGGCGGTGCTGGTACCGCCGCCCTTCAATCGCTTCCAGCACACTTTCTCTCACATCTTCGCCGGGGGTTATTCGGCCGGCTACTACAGCTACAAGTGGGCCGAAGTGCTGTCGGCTGACGCCTTCGCGGCCTTCGAAGAAGTGAGCCTGTTCGACGCCGAAACAGGGCGCCGCTACCGGCAGGAGATCCTCGAAGCCGGCGGCAGCCGCCCGGCGATGGAAAGCTTCAAGGCCTTCCGCGGCCGCGAGCCGCGCATCGACGCGTTGTTAAGGCACCAGGGCATGGCATGAGCCAGGCCTTGTCCGATTGCAGGGCATGGCGTGAACATGGCTTGAGCCTCGGCCCCCAACTGGGCTAGATTCGGACCATGACACGCACCGTCCTGCTCGCTGCCCTGGCCTTGCTGGCCGCCCTGCCGGTCCAGGCCCAGTACAAGGTCGTCGGCCCCGATGGCAAGGTGACCTACACCGACCGGCCACCGACCGAACAGTCCGGCACCGTGGCACCGGTGCGGGGCGCCGCCGCGGCGCCGGTGGCCAATGCCACGCCGCTGCCGGCGGAGTTGCGTCCGGTGGTGCAGCGCTTCCCGGTGGTGCTGTACAGCGCGCCGGACTGCGCGCCGTGTGATAGCGCGCGCAGCCTGCTCAGGCAGCGCGGCATCCCGCTCACCGAGCGCCAGGTGCTGACCAACGACGACCTGCCAGCGCTGGAGCGCGCCACCGGCAGCCGGTCCTTGCCGACGATGACGGTCGGTGCACAGGCCGCCGCCGGCTATTCAGAAGCCCAGTGGAGCAGCCTGCTCGACTTGGCCGGCTACCCGCGCGAATCACGCCTGCCGCGGGACTACGCCGGCGCGCCGGCCACGCCCCTGGTGGCGCGCCAGGCGGTGGCGCCGGCCGGCCAGGCCCGCACGCAAGCGCCCCAGGCGCCGGCCGAGCCCCCGCCGCCGCCCGCGTCCGGCATCCGCTTCTGAGCGCTCCTTGGCCGGCCAAAGCCGGTCGCCCCCCGAGGGGAGCAAGCAGAGAGTGGCGGCGCCATGTTCCCTGGAAACGGCTCATGCCCGCGGCATCAGCCGCGCGACGATCGCGCCCACCTCGCGCAGCGCGGCATCCACCGCCGCACTGTGCGGCCGTCCGCAGGACAGGCGCACAAAATTGTCGAAGCGCTTGCTGTTGGTGAACATCAGGCCCGGTGCCAGCTTGATGCCGATGTCCAGCGCCGCTTCAAACACCTGGTAGGACGAGACGCCCTCGGGCAACTGCACCCACAGCAGCATGCCGCCTTCGGGCACCGACAGACGCGTGCCGGGCGGAAAGTGCATCGCCACGGCCTCGGCCATCTGCTCGCGCTGGCGGCGCAAGGCCTGGCGCAGCTGCCGCACATGCCGGTCGAAGCCGGGGCTGGCGATGAAGTCGGCGGCGACGATCTGCGGCAGTTCCTCGCCATAACGGCTTTGCGTGTACTTCAGCATCTCGACCCGCGCCTGCCAGCGGCCGGCCAGCATCCAGCCCAGCCGCAAGCCCGGCGCCAGCAGCTTGTTCAGCGACTGGCAATGGATCACATGGCCGCTGCGGTCGTAAGCCTTGGCGGCACGGTAGGGCGTGTCGTCGGAGCCCATGTCGCCGTAGATGTCGTCCTCGATCAGTGCGATGTCATGGGCTTCGCACAGGCGCACCAGGCGCTCCTTGTGCGCATCGGGCATCACGCAGCCCAGCGGGTTGTGCAGCGTGGGCATGCTGACCACCGCCTTGATGCTGCGGTCCTGCTCCAGCGCAAACGCCAACGCGTCCAGCGACAGGCCGGTGAAGGGGCTGGCCGGGATCTCCAGCGCGCGCAGGCCCAGGCTTTCCAGCACCTGCAGCAGGCCATAGAACGTGGGCGATTCCACCGCAATGGTGTCGCCCGGCCGCGCCACTGCCCGCAGCGCCAGGTTGATGGCTTCGATGCAGCCATGCGTGACCACCAGCTCTTCCGGCGCCGCGGCAATGCCACGCGCCAGCGCGCGCCGCACCAGCGCCTGGCGCAAGGCCGGGTGGCCGTGGCGGCGCACCATCGTCGTCAGCAGCGCCGGCTGGGCGCGCAGGCAGCGCTGCATCGTGCGTTGCAGCGCCATCGTCGGATACAGCTCCGGCGCACCGACCGCCAGCGCCAGGTTCACCGCCACCGGCCGCTGCTGGCCCAGCGCCAGGATCTCCGACACCCGGGCGTGGATGCCCACGTAGTCGGCCGGATCGGGCGGCGCCAAGGCGTTGACATCGTGGGCCGGCAGCATCGTGCTGCGGCGCGGCTGCTGCACGTAGTAGCCGGATCGCGGCCGCGCTTCGAGCCAGCCCTGGTCCTCGAGGTAGCGGCAGGTCTGCAAGGCGGTGGACAGGCTGACCTCGTGCGTGCTCATCAGCTTGCGGACCGACGGGAAGCGGTCGCCGGTGGTCAGCGTGCCGGCGCGCATCGCGTCGAGGTAGTGGTGGGCGATGCGGCGGTACAGCGTCTGCGGTGGGGGCGTGGACATCATCACGGCGCCGATCTTCGCAGCCCGGCAGGGCCGCGCAACAGATACAGCGCCGGGTGATTGTGACCGCAACAGATGGCGCCGAGCCCGGCTGTTGCGGTACGGCGAGCCAGCGGCTGTGCCTTACGGCAAGGCATCGCCATCGGCACAGTGTGGCGACATCGGCCGGGTCAAACCCGGCGCCACACGGAGCACTCGATGAACCACAACCGTTCCAGCACCCAGCGCCTCGAGATGCAAGCCGGGCAGTCGCAGGCGCTGTGCCTGCCCGCCGGCACGCAAGTCCGCGTGCACCGCGGCAGCCTGTTGCTCACTGAACCGGCGTTATGGCTGGGCGAAACCATGCATCGGCTCAGCCGGCGGCTGCACAGCGGCGAGAGCCATGTGCTGACGCAGCACGGCTGGCTGCAGCTGCAGGCCAGCCGCGGCCTGACGGTGGTCGAGCTGCACAACACCGCCGTGCCCGCGGCCGCGGCGCCGCGACGCCCTGTCGAGCACGCAGCGACGCCTGTCGACAGCGCACCACATGCGCATGGCCATGCGCATTGACCCACGAACATCGACGAGCGCAATAGAGAGATCGCCCATGACATCCACCAGACAACACAGGTTCGACGAAGCCGCGGCCGCACTGGGACACCGCTTCGATGGCGAGATCCAGATCGGCGGCCACTATGTGTCGACCTTGCGTCACGGCGACACCATTCACGTCAGCGGCCAGATCCCGCGCGTCGGCAGCACCGTCGTTATCACAGGCCGTGTCGGCGCCGACGTGACCCTGGCCGAAGCGCAGCACGCCGCGCGCATCTGCACGATGCGCGCGCTGGCCTTGCTGGCGCGGTCTCTGGGCTCGCTGGACGAAGTGCAGCAGGTGCTGCGCGTAGGGGTGTTCACGCAATCGGCACCGGACTTCACGCAGCAGAGCGAAGTCGCCGATGCGGCTTCCGACCTGCTGCACGACATACTCGGCGAGGCCGGCAGCCACACCCGCACTTCGGTGGGTGTCTACCAACTGCCAAAGAACGCGGCCGTCGAGCTGGACCTGATCGCAGCGGTCCGGTAGCCGCGGCGGGCAAGTCCTCAGTCGCGGCCCTCGGCCACCGCGAAGGCCCGCGACAGCCCGCGCGCCACCCAGCTGCCGGCGCCCACCGAAGCGCCCATCACCCAGAACATCACGCCCGGCCCGAGGGCCGTGCCGGCGATTCCGAAGGCCAGCGGCATCAGGCTGCTGGAGGCGTTGATGGCCATCGAACGGAACGCGATCGCTTCGCCATGGCGGTGAGCCGGCGTCAGGTGGTGCAAAGTCGACATGATCATCGGCTGCACCGCGCCCAGCGTCAGCCCCAGCAGCGTGGCGCAGACGCCCATCTGCCACGAGGTTTGCGCAAACGGATAGAGCGCGAACACCGCACCGGTCAGCACCATCGCGAAGCGCAGCACCGTCACCTCGCGCAGCCGGTGCGCGAGCAGCGGGATCACGAAGCGCACCAGCGTCACCGCCAGCGTGAAGCTGCCCAGCACGATGCCGATGGTCGATGCGCTGTAGCCGCGGCCATGGCCCAGCACCGGCACCGCGAAGCTGTGCACATCCCAGCTGGCCGACAGCAGCCAGTTCACGAACAACAGCCGCTTGATGCCCGGCGTGGCCAGCAGATCCCAGGTGCTGCCACCGCGCTGCGCGCCGGCGACGCCGTCCTGGCGCGCCACGCGCGGTATGCGCCGCCCCACCCCCAGCGACAGCCAGGGCAGCAGCATCATCAGGGCATAACAGGCCTTGTAGCCGCCGGCATCGATCATGAAGCCGGCCGCCACCGGCCCCACGACATTGGCCAGCGAGGGTGCCATGCCCAGCCAGCTGAACACGCGCAGCCGTTCGGTGGAATCTGCCACCAGATGGCCGGCGGTGCGCTGGATCACGATCAGGCCGATGTTGGTGCCGACGCCGCTGAGCGCGGCGCCTGCGCACAGCAGGCCGAACTGCCACCAGCCCGGCAGCCAGCAGGCCAGTTCCGCCAGCCCGGCGCCGCCGACGACGCAGAAGACCGCCACCCGCACGGGATAGTGATAGCCATGGCGGTCGGCCATGCGGCCGGCGCCCAGCGCGGTGAGCACCGGCAGCGCCGCGAACAGCGCCAGCAGCACACCCACGGCCCAGGCGCTGTAGCCCTGCTGCAGCGCCTGCAAGGGCGCGGCCATGCGCTGGCCGGCCATCGCCGCATGCAGCGCGATCTGGCCGACGATCAGCGCCGGCAGCACACGGCCGACCGACCTCGGCTCAGACAAGCAGCTTCCCTTCGCCCACGTCGGCCTCGTCCAGCAGCCCCGGCAGCAGTTGCTGCGCCTGGTGCTCAGGCAGGGCCTCGACGCTGCGCAACTGGCGCGCCATCGCCCGCGTGCGGGTCTCGGCGGCGTCGATGGTGTTGCCGGCTTCTTCGAGCTTCTTCTTCGTCTTGGCCAGCACGTCGCCGAACTTCAGGAACTCGGTCTTCACGGCGCCCAGCACCTGCCAGACCTCGGCACTGCGCTTCTCCAGCGCCAGCGTGCGAAAGCCCATCTGCAGGCTGGACAGCGTGGCCAGCAACGTGGTCGGACCGGCCAGCATGATGCGGTGTTCGCGCTGTAGAGATTCGGCCAGGCCGGGCCGGCGCAGCGCCTCGGCGTACAGGCTCTCGGTGGGCACGAAGAGGATCGCGAAATCGGTGGTGTGCGGCGCCGCGATGTACTTTTCGCGGATCGACCTGGCCTCCCCCTTCAGCCGCGCCTCGATGGCCTTGGCCGCGACTTCGACTGCCGGGGCATCGGCACGGTCCTGCGCCTCGAGCAGGCGCTCGTAGTCTTCGCGCGGGAACTTGGCGTCGATCGGCAGCCACAGCGGCAGGCCATCCTCGCGCCGGCCCGGCAGCCGAATCGCGAATTCGACGCGGGCGCCGCTGCCCGGCACGGTCTCGACATTGGACGCGTATTGCTCGGGCGTGAACACCTGCTCCAGCAGGCCGGCCAGCTGCACCTCGCCGTAGATGCCACGCGTCTTCACGTTGGTCAGCACGCGGTTCAGCGCGCCGACATCGCGCGCCAGCGATTGCATCTCGCCCAGGCCCTTGTGGACCTGCTCGAGCCGCTCGGCCACCTGCTTGAAGCTCTCGCCCAGGCGCTGCTCCAGCGTGGCATGCAGTTTCTCGTCGACGGTGGCGCGCATCTGCTCGAGCTTCTTTTCGTTGCCCTCCTGCAGCGCGCTGAGCCGGCCTTCGACGGCGGTGCGCACTTCACCGAGTCGGCGCTCGTTCGATTCGGTCAGCAGCCGCAATTGCTCGGCGATCTGGCCCGTGGCCGACTGCAGCGATTGCGCGATCAGCTGCTGCATCGTCGCGAGCTGGGTGCGAAAGGAATCGATCTGCTCGTTCTGCGTGCGCGCCACATCGCCGCCCTGCGCCAGCAGCGTCTGCTGGAACAGCGCCAGCGTGGCCGCCAGTTCCTGCCGCGTGCCGCGGGCGCTGTCCTGCAACTCCAGCCGCATGGCGTGCTGGGCCTGCTCGTCACGCTGCTGTTTGTTCTTGTCGCGCGGCCTCAGCACCAGCCACAGCAGCAACCCCGCATTGAGCACCAGCAGAGCCGGTACAAGCCATTCGATCATGGGCTGATTGTGTCAGCTGCGCCGGCTCAGGCCGTCTTGCTGCGCGCCGGCGCGGCCGCCTCGCGCGGGGCCAGCAGCGCCAGCAGGCACTGCAGCGCCGGCGAGGCATCACCGCTCCACACCAGGTGGGTGCGGTTCAGCCGCACGCGCTCGGGCAGCGCATGCTGGCGCACATCGCTGCCCGCGCGCAGCGCGTGCAGCACCGAGGCCGGCACGATCGCGCAGCCGGTGCCGGCAGCAACGCAGGCGATGATCGCCGGGTAGCTGGCGAATTCCAGCACCCGCTCCGGAAGAACGTTAGTGGCGCCGAACCAGTCCTCCAGCCGCTTGCGGTAGGAGCAGCCCTGCGTGAAGGCCAGGATCGTGCTGCGGCCGAGGTCCGCGGCTTCGCTGACCGCCGGGTGGTCTTTCGAGGTCACCAGCACCAGTTCTTCGTCGAACACCGCTTGTGCGTTCAGCTCCGGCGCGGTGAAGGGTTCGCTGACGAAGGCCGCCTCGATGCGGTAGTCCATCACCCGTTGCACCAGCGCCGCGGTATTGCCGGTGGACAGCTCGATCACCACCGCCGGGTGCAGTCGGTGATAACGCGACAGCACCGCGGGCAGCCGGCTGCCGGCCGTGCTTTCCAGCGAACCGAGGCGGAACGGGCCGCGCGCCGGGCCGGCACGCACGTCGCTCTCGGCCTCGTCGGCCAGGCGCAGCAGGCGTTCAGCATGCACCAGCAGGCCCTGACCCTCGGCCGACAGCACCAGCGAACGGCCCTGGCGCCGGAACAGCGCCACGCCCAGCCGTTCTTCCAGCTGCTTGATGCGCGTGGTGACGTTGCTCTGCACGCGGTTCAGCCGTGCCGCGGCGCGGATCACGCCGCCCTCGCGCGCCACGGTGCGGAAGATCTCCAGCGAGTCCAGGTCCAATGTTCTCATGGCGAGAATGATAGTTCTCGATTATTCATTTGTCGAAAGGTCCGGTTCACGCTCCAATCGCTGCATGAGCCCGTCTCGCGCCCTGGATCACGCCGTGCCCACCTGGGCGATCTGCATCGCCGGTGCCGCCGGGCTGGCGGTGGCCATGGGCATCGGCCGCTTCGTCTTCACGCCGCTGCTGCCGCTGATGCAGCGCGAAGGCCTGCTGTCAGCCGACGGCGGTGCACTGCTGGCGGCGGCCAACTACCTGGGTTACCTGCTGGGCGCCTTGAGCGCCGCACGTGTGCCGGCCAGCCCTCGCGCACTGGTGATGGGCGCCTTGCTCGGCACGGCAGCGCTCACCGCTGCCACAGGATGGTTGTCTGGCTTGCCGGCCTGGTTGACGCTGCGCTTCGCCGCGGGCGTGGTGAGCGCCTGGGCGCTGGTGGGCATCAGCAGCTGGGCCGTACCGGCGCTGGCGCAGCGTGGCCGCGCCGACGCCGGCGGCTGGGTGTTCGCGGGCGTCGGCCTGGGCATCGCGCTGGCCGGCGGCTGGGTGTGGCTGTTTGCCGCGCAGGCCACGCCCACGCTGTGGCTGCAGTTGGGCGCTGTGGCGCTGGTCCTGGCGGTGCTGGTGGCAACGCAGTGGCGGCGCGGCGCTGCAGTCCTTCAGCGCCCGTCGGCAGACAGAGGCAGCGCCGCCGTGCCGCGCGGCAGCTGGCCGCTGGTGCTGTGTTACGGCACGCTGGGTTTTGGCTACATCCTGCCGGCCACTTACCTGCCGGCGCTGGCGCGCGAGCTGATCGACGACCCGCGACTCTTCGGCTTGGTCTGGCCGGTGTTCGGTCTCGCCGCGGCGGCGTCGACGCTGCTGGCCGGCCGCGCCTTGCGGCGCTGGCACCGGCTGCGCATCTGGTCGGCCAGCCATGCGCTGATGGCCATCGGCTGCGCGCTGCCGCTGCTCACCCGCTCCGGGCCTGGCCTCACGCTGGCCGCGCTGTGTGTCGGCGGCACCTTCATGGTCGCGACCATGGTGGGGCTGCAGCAGGCCCGCATGCTGGCACCGCTGAATCCGACGCCCTTGCTGGGCCGCATGTCGGCGGCGTTTGCAGCCGGCCAGATCGCCGGTCCGCTGGTGGCGCTGGGGCTGGCACGCGTGCCGGCACCGGGCTGGAGCGGCATCGAGCTGACGCTGCTGCTGGCCGTGCTGTCCTTGCTGGCCAGCGCCGTCTGGTTGCACCGTTCCACCCCTGCCCTGGAGACTTCCGATGAGCACACCGCGCTCGCCCGTACCGATTGAACAAGGCCACGGCGGCGAACGCCTGCCGCTGCCACCCACCGATCGGATGGACGCAGCCCAGCGTGCCGCCGCGCAGGCGCTGATCGACGGGCCGCGCAAGGCGGTGTACGGCCCCTTCGTGCCCTTGATGCGCGTGCCGGCCTTGCTGGAGCGCACCGCGCAACTGGGCGAATCGCTGCGCTTCGGCGGTCAGCTGCCGGTGGCAGTACGCGAACTGGTCACCGCGCTGGTGGCCCAGCGCGTGGGCAACCAGTTCGAGTGGGTCATGCATGTGCCGCTGGCGCAAGCGGCCGGCATCCCGGCTGCGGCGCTGGAAGCGATCCGGCTGGGCCACGCGCCCACGGGCTTGCCCGACGACGCCGAGACGGCCTACGCGTTCTGCGCCGAGCTGATGGCCACGCATGGCGTCGGCGACGCGCTCTACCAGCGCGCCTGCGCTGCCTTCGGCGAGGCCGGCGTGGTCGAGCTGAGCACGCTGATCGGCTATTTCACGACGGTGTCGTGGCTGATGAACGTCGCGCGAACACCGTCGCGCCCGACGGCCGAGGTGCTGCCTCTGCCCTGAACCGTCAGCGGGCCGCCAGCACCTGCGGGTTCAGTGCCGTCGGCGGCCGGCCGGCTTGCGGACCGCGGCCGAGCGCGGCGATCAGGTTGTCGGCAGCCAGTTCCGCCATCGCGCGGCGCGTCGGCAGGCTGGCACTGGCGATGTGCGGCGTCAACACCACGTTGCGCACGCTCAGCAGCTGCGGGTGCACGGCGGGTTCACCTTCGAACACGTCGAGCCCGGCAGCGGCAATGCGGCGGTCGCGCAGGGCCTGCGCCAGCGCCGCGTCGTCGACCACCCCGCCACGGGCGATGTTGGTCAAGGTGGCCGTCGGCTTCATCAGCGCCAGATCGGCCGCGCCGACCAGGTGATGGGAAGCCGCGCTGTAGGGCACGACGATCACCAGGTGGTCGCACTCGCGCAGCAGCGTGGCCTTGTCGACCCAGCGTGCGCCGAGCTGGGTTTCGATCGCGCCGTCCAGCCGCGAACGGTTGTGGTACAGCACCGGCATGCCGAAGCCCAGCGCCCCGCGCCGCGCAATTGCCTGGCCGATGCGGCCCATGCCCAGCACGCCCAGGGTGGCGCCATGCACGTCGGCGCCGGCGAACAGGTCGTAGCGCCACTGCGTCCACTGGCCGGCTCGCAGGAAGTGTTCGCTTTCGCTGATGCGGCGCGCGGTGGCCATCATCAGCGCGAAGCCGAAGTCGGCCGTGGTCTCGGTCAGCACATCCGGCGCGTTGCTGAACAACACGCCTCGCGCAGTGCAGGCCGCCAGGTCGATGTTGTTGAAGCCCACCGCCATGCTGCACACCGCGCGCAGGTCCGGACAGGCCTGCAGCAGCGCGGCATCCACCCGCGGCGTGCCGGCCACCAGCATGCCGGCCTTGCCCTGCAGCCGTGCGGCCAGTTCGTCAGGCGTTTCGATCGCGCGCTCGCCGCAGGTCTCGACCTCGAAGTGGCTGCGCAGCCGCTCGATGACGGCGTCGAACATCGGAATCGTGATCAGCACGCTGTGCATCGGCGCATCCAGGCAAGAGGAATGGCAGTGATTGTCTGCGTTCGGCGCGCCCGGGCAGTCGCCACTCAGGCCGCGCCCACGCGCAAGGGCTGCAGTGCACTTGCCAGTGCGGCAGGCAGCGCCACCGGCCGGCGCGTCGACCGGTCGACGTACACATGCACGAAGTGGCCACAGGCCGCGGCCAGCGGCTGGTCCGGCGCAAACAGCCCGATCTCGTAACGCACGCTCGACGAGCCCAGGTGTGCCACGCGCAGCCCGGCCTGCACATCCTGCGGGAAGGCCAGCGGCGCAAAGTAGTTGCAGTGGGTCTCGACGACGAGGCCGATCACCTCGCCGGCGTGGATGTCCAGCGCGCCGGCGGCGATCAGGAAACGGTTGACCACCGTGTCGAAGTAGCTGTAGTACTGCACGTTGTTGACATGGCCGTACAGGTCGTTGTCCATCCAGCGCGTGCTGATGGCCGACAGGTGCGGGTAGCGGTCTCGGGTGTCGGGCTGCGGGCGGAAGCTCATCCGCGCGATTCTTCCATCGAGCCTGTCGCCGGGCTGTCGCCGGCTTGCCAGTTCAACCAGGCCGCCTGCGCCAGCTGCATCGTCTGCAGGTGCACGGCCACCGTCGTGGCAATGTCGCGGCCGTAGCCGCCGGCCATCGTCACCGCCACCGGCACACGCCAGCGGCCCAGGGCGTCGAACACGCGGGCGTCGCGCTGCGCCAGGCCGGCGGCGCTGAGCTTCAGGCGACCCAGGCGATCGTGCTCATGCGGATCGGCGCCGGCCAGGTAGAAGGCCAGGCCGGGTGGACCCTCGCGCTGCTGGCGTTCCCAGCCCTGCGCCATCGCCTGGTCCAGCGCGGCCAGATACTGGTCATCGCCGCAGCCATCGGGCAGATCGACATCCAGGTCACTGGGCTCCTTGCGGAACGGGAAGTTCTTCGCGCCGTGCAGGGACAAGGTGAACACCGTCGGGTCGTCGCGAAAGATCGCTGCGGTGCCGTTGCCCTGGTGCACATCGAGGTCGATGACCCAGATCCGCAGCAGGCGCCGGTGGTGGCGGTGCGTCTCGGCCTGCATCAGCCGCGCTGCGACCGCCACGTCGTTGAACACGCAATAGCCCGAGCCCTTGTGGGCATAGGCGTGGTGCGTGCCGCCGGCCAGCTGTGCCGACACCCCCTCGCTCAGCGCCGCGCGGGCCGCGGCGATCGTCGCGCCGACCGATCGCCGCGAACGCTCGACCATGCGCTCGGACCACGGAAAGCCGATCTCACGCTGCGCCGCGGCCGACAGCGTGCCCTCGGTCACCGCGCTGACATGGTCCGGGGTGTGGACCAGCGCCAGTTCACCATCGCTGGCGGCCTCGGCCTCCTGCAGCCGCAGGCCGGACAGCCGGGCCTCCACCTGTTCGCGCAGCAGGCGGTACTTGGGCATCGGAAAACTGTGGCCGGGCGGCAGCGTGGGCAGGAAGCGGTCGTTGCTGAAGACCTGCATGAGCACAGACAAGCGGTGCCGGCATTGTGACAAACCCCTGCTCGACCCCGCGAAAACCGGGCTGGCTAGGGCCGTATCCCTAGAATGCTGCAATGCAGCAAATTCTGCTTGCAAAGCGCGCGGAGGCTTCTATACTTCGATCCATGTTGCAGTGCAACATTACTGTTCAAAGTGTCCCACCCCTCTCAAGGAGTCTCCCATGTCCTTCATGACCCCCGAGCAATTCACCGCCGCCAACAAAGCCAATCTGGAAACCCTGTTCGGCCTGACGAACAAGGCCTTCGAAGGCGTTGAGAAGCTGGTCGAACTGAACCTGCAAGTGGCCAAGGCCGCGCTGGGCGAAACCGCCGAAAACGCCAAGGCCGTGCTGGCCGTCAAGGATGCGCAGGAACTGCTGGCCCTGCAAGCCGGCCTGCTGCAGCCCACCGCCGAGAAGGCCGCCGCCTACAGCCGCCACCTGTACGACATCGCCACGGCCACCAGCGCCGAAGTGACCAAGGCCGCTGAAAGCCAGTTCGCCGAACTGCAACAGAAGTTCATGTCGGCTGTCGATACCGCGACGAAGAATGCCCCGGCCGGCACCGAGAACGCCGTCACGCTGGTCAAGTCGGCCATCACCGCGGCGAACAACGCCTACGAAAGCGTGCACAAGGCTGCCAAGCAAGCCGCTGACATCGCCGAAGCCAACTTCAACGCCGTGACCACCACGGCGGTGAAGGCTTCGCAAGCGGCCAGCAAGTCGGCCAAGCGCGCGGCCTGAATTCAGGCATGACGGGCTCGGTTGCGGAACCATTCCGTGCCGGGCTCCTCAGACCTCCTGCCGCGGCGCTTGCGCCGTTGGCAGGGTGAAAGGTTGTCTCCTCGGTACCTCTCGAAACCCCCTTTCAGGGTACCTTTGGCCCGCCGGCTTCGGTCAGCGGGCCTTTTCTTTGGGCGCTCATTTGGGCGATTGGCGCGCCGATTCGTCGGCGCAAGGGCCCTCCGCCTGAAGCGGCCCGGCTTTGCCTTATGCTGCGAGCCATGCAGCGGAGCGCGAAAGGCGCGCACCGGCCACCCACAGGAGGACCGCCTTGGCGACCCCCAACTATTCGTACGAGAAGCGTCAGCGCGAGCTGGCCAAGAAGCGCAAGGCAGAAGAAAAGCGCCAGAAGAAGTCCGGCAAGGGCGATTCGTCCGACGACACCGGCGCACCGCAGCAACCCGACAGCAACAGCAGCGCGCCGGCCGCACCGCCGCCGCCCAGCGACCCGGCCTGATCCGACCGGCGCCTTCCAGATTCGAACGAAAAAAAACCGCGGCCCGACAGGCTGCGGTTTTTTTCTTGGGCTGCCGCCATGCCCCGCAGGGCACGCAGCGCCGGTGCTTACAGCACTTTGATGTTCGCGGCTTGCAGGCCCTTGGGGCCCTGCTTCACTTCGAACTCGACGCGCTGGTTTTCTTGCAGGCTGCGGAAGCCGCCGCTGTTGCGGATTTCGCTGAAGTGGGCGAACAGATCCTTGCTGCCGTCTTCCGGTGTGATGAAGCCGAAGCCTTTGCCATCATTGAACCATTTGACGATGCCGGTCTGGGTGGTGCTCATGCAGGATGTTCCTTGTGCGGAAGACAAAAGAGAATGGCGATACCGCGTGGGCACAACACCCACTGCGGACAGAGACACTCAAGAAACGTCGAACCTGGGATTCAAACCTGGGCCGGTCTGCCGGCGTGTTAGCGCCGGACAGACGGTTCGGGAATAAGACCTTATGGAAACGGCCTCGTGCATGTCTGTCCCCGCAATGTAGCAGCAAACCGTTAGGGTCTTTTGCAGTGTGTAGCCAACATCCATGAGCACTGTCGACGGGCGCCCACAAACCTGGGGCGAGGAACTGGCCAACGCCATCAGCCACGGCATCGGCTTCCTGCTGGCCGTGGCGTCGATGCCGATCCTGGTGGTCTTCGCTGCCCAACGCGGCGGCGCGGTGAATGTGGTGGCCGCCAGCGTGTTTTCAGCGACGATGATCGTGCTGTACCTGATCTCGGCGCTCTACCACGCGGTGCCCGAAGGCCAGGCCAAGCGCTGGCTCAACCGGTTGGACCACGCGGCGATCTATGTCTTTATCGCCGGCAGCTACACGCCCTTCGTGCTGGGCGTGCTGCGCGGTGGCTGGGGCTGGTCGCTGTTCGGCGTGGTGTGGACCTGCGCGGTGCTGGGCGTCGCCGCCAAGCTGCTGGACCGGCTGAAGCATCCCCTGTGGTCCACCGGCCTGTATGTGGCGATGGGTTGGGTCGCCGTGGTGGCCGTGCAGCCGATGTTCGAACGCATGGCCACCGCCGGCCTGGCCTGGTTGGTGGCCGGTGGGCTGTGCTACACCGCCGGCGCCGTGGTGTTCCTGTTCGACGCCCGCATCCGCTTCGCGCACTTCGTCTGGCACCTGTTCGTGATGGCGGGCAGCACCTGCCACTTCTTTGCCGCGCTATGGCATGCGGTTTAACCCGCAGAACATTTAGAGGCGGCCGTCGAACCTAAGCGATCCGGCGCACGCCGGGCCGCGTCGGCCCGTCGATATGATGATTTTCGGACCCGCATGGGCACGGCCATGCGGCCGACATCATGGAGACAGCAGTACATGTTCGACTACGTCGTGGTCGGTGGGGGATCGGCCGGCTCGGTGCTCGCCGCACGCTTGAGCGAGGACCCGCAGGTCAAGGTCTGCCTGCTCGAGGCCGGAGGCGCCGACAAGAGCGTGCTGATCCACTGCCCCGCCGGGCTGGCGCTGCTGGCCAAGACCGGCGATGCGAACTGGGCCTTCGAGACCGTGCCGCAGCCCGGGCTGAATGGCCGCCACGGCTACCAGCCGCGCGGCAAGGTACTGGGCGGATCGAGCTCGGTCAACGCGATGATCTACATCCGCGGCCAGCGCGAGGACTACGACAGCTGGGCTGCCGAGGGCAACAGCGGTTGGTCCTTCGACGAGTTGCTGCCCTACTTCAAGAAGGCTGAGCACAACGAACGCGGCGCCGACGCCTGGCACGGCAGCGGCGGCCCATTGAACGTGATGGATCTGCTCAGCCCGAACCGCCATGGCCCGGCCTTCGTGCAGGCGGGCGTGCAGGCCGGCCTGCCGCTGAACCCCGACTTCAACGGCGCCACGCAGGAAGGCGTAGGCCCCTACCAGGTGACCCACCGCAACGGCGAGCGTTGCAGCACTGCCAAGGCCTATCTGACGCCGAACCTGCAGCGCCCGAATCTGCAGATCATCACGCACGCCCGCACCACCCGCATCCTGTTCGAAGGCAAGCGGGCCATCGGCGTCGAATACCGCCAGGACGGCGCGCTGCGCGAAGTGCGGGCGCATCGCGAAGTGCTGCTGTGCGCCGGCGCGCTGCAATCGCCGCAGATCTTGATGCTCAGCGGCGTCGGTCCTGGCGCGCACCTTCAGCAGCACGGCGTCCGTGCATTGCACGACCTGCCCGGTGTCGGCCAGCACCTGCATGACCACGTGGACGTGGTCTCGGTGTTCGACGCACCGCAGCTGAAGGACTTGTTCGGCCTGTCGTGGGTCGGCGCCTGGCGCTCCGTGCAGGCAATCCTTGAATGGCGTCGCCAGCGCAGCGGGCCGCTGACCACCAATTTCGCCGAGTGCGGCGCGTTCCTGAAGAGCCGGCCGGAACTGAGCCGGCCCGACCTGCAGCTGCATTTCGTCGTCGGCAAGCTGGTCGACCACGGCCGCAAGACGGTGTTCGGCCATGGCTATTCCTGCCATGTCTGCCTGCTGCACCCGGCCAGCCGCGGCAGTGTGCAGCTGACCAGCAAAGACCCGCTGGCCGCACCGCGCATCGACCCGAACTTCCTGGGCGACGAGCAGGACCTGGACCGCATGGTGCGTGGTTTCAAGCTGATGCGCCAAGTGCTGTCGCAGCCGGCGCTGGCCGGGCTGGGCGCGCGTGAATTCGCCAGTTCCGCTCAAGCCCGCAGCGATGCCGAGATCGTCCAGTACCTGCGCCAGTTCGCCGACACCATCTACCACCCGGTCGGCAGCTGTCGCATGGGCTCGGGCAAGGGGGATGTCGTCGATGCCCGGCTGGGTGTGCACGGGCTGCAGGCGCTGCGGGTGGTCGACGCCTCGATCATGCCCAGCATCGTGAGCGGCAATACCAATGCGCCGGTGATCATGATGGCCGAGAAAGCGGCCGATCTGATCAAGGCCGACGCGCGCGTCGGCTGACCGCTGCCGACCAACGGTCATCCAGCGCCGCCCAGCGGCACATAGCGGCAAAGTCACACTCAACGCCCGCACCCGGCGTGGGGATAATCCGGCGCAGACCCGCATCGGCGGGTTTCTCCTCGCGAATGCCACCGCCCACCTCGACCGAGCCTCCGCCTGCCGCTCCCGCGGCCGGGCCGATCAGCCCGCGCCTGAAGTCCAAGGTCCTGGCGGCACAGGCCTCGATGGTGTTCGAACGCTCGCGCCTGGCCAACCTGCTGGGCCTGCCCTTCAGCTTGCTGATCTGCTGGGTGCTGTGGGGGCAGGTGAGCACGGCGCTGCTGCTGGGCTGGCTGGGTGCCAAACTGGTGGTGTGCCTGTGGCGCGTGGCCGTCGACCTGTTGCAGCGCCGCGCGGGCCGGGCCGAGGCCGGCCGCTGGCTCCGGCACTACCAGGTCGCCCATGTCGCCGATGGCCTGGTCTACGGCAGCGTCAGCACCTGGCTGGTGCCCGACGTCGGCAGTCCGCTGGGGGTGCTGATGGCGGCCACGGTGGTTGGCACCGCATCGGTGGGTTTTGTCGTGTTGTCGCAGCACTACCGCACGATGCTCGCGTTCGTGCTGCCGCTGCTGCTGCCCACGGTAGTCTGGCAACTGTGGGCCGGCACCGAAATCAGCCTCTTCGCCGGCATCGGCACGGCGATGTTCGTCGGCCTGATGTTGATCGATGGCTGGCGCGCTTCGGCGCACACCGAGGCCACACTGCGGCTGCGCTACCGCATGGACGAGCTGGCCGACCAGCGCCGTCAGGCGATGGAGCTGGCCCAGCAGCACAGCGCCGTGAAAGGCCGCTTTCTGGCCACCATGAGCCACGAGATGCGCACGCCGCTGCACGGCATGCTGGGCATGGCCCAGCAACTGCGCGGTGCGCGCTTGTCCAGTCCGCAAGAGTTCGAGCAGCGCATCGCGACGATCGAGCAGGCCGGCGAGCACCTGCTGTCGCTGATCAATGACGTGCTGGACTTCTCGACCATCGAGAGCGGCCAGATGCAGGCCGCGAGCAGCAGCTTCGACCTCGCCGCGCTGATCGCCGAAGTGGCCGAATGGACGCGTCAATCAGCCGTCAGCAAGGGGCTCGGATTCCAGTTGGAGGCCCCGCTGCCCTCGCCTTGCTGGGTGCGAGGCGACGTCGCCCGCTTGCGCCAGGTGCTGATGAACCTGTGCGGCAACGCGCTGAAGTTCACCGACAGCGGCAGTGTCCGCCTGCAGCTGTCGCGCAAGCCTGACGGGCACACGTCGATCGCGGTGATCGATTCGGGCTGCGGCTTCCCGACCGAACACGCCGAACGCCTGTTCGAGGCCTTCCACCAGGAAGACGCATCGAACAAGCGCCGCCACGGCGGCACCGGGCTGGGCCTGGCCATCTCGCGCGAACTGGCGCGGCTGATGGGTGGCGACCTGCAGGCCCTGGGCCACCCGGGCCTGGGCGCGCAGTTCACGCTCACGCTGCCCCTGGCCGACGGCGCACCCCCGGTGCCCGCCGCGCCGGCCCAGCCCCCCATCCTGCGCGGCCGCGTGCTGGTGGTCGAAGACAACCCCATCAATGCGATGGTGGCCGAAGCGATGCTGGCCCGTGCCGGCCTGGGCGTCGACACCGTGACCGACGGTCACCAGGCCGTTCAGCGCACGCTGGCCGAACGCTTCGACGTGGTACTGATGGATTGCCAGATGCCGGTGCTCGATGGCATCGAGGCCACGCGCCAGATCCGCGAGCGTGAAGCGAGTGCCGGCGCTGCGCCGCTGCCCATCGTCGGCCTCACCGCCAACGCCACCGAAGAAGACCGCCAAGCCTGCCTGGCCGCCGGCATGGACGACTACCTCGCGAAGCCCTTCCGCGAACACCAGCTGCACGGTGTGCTGGCGCGTTACCTGACCGCGGCGTGAGCCGCGTCCTGCGGCGACTCCAGTCCGCGCCCCTGCAACACCGGCACCTGGCGCAGGCGCTCGGCCGCGAAGCCGACGAAGCTGCGCACCTTGGCCGCCGCCATGCGCCCGGCCGGGTAGACCAGGTGTACCGGCACCGGCGGCGGTTCATGTTCGACCATCACGATGCACAAGCGGCCGTCGCGCACCTCGTCGGTCACCTGGTAGGCCAAGGTCCGCGCCAGGCCATGCCCAGCGCAGGCCGCGGCGATCTTCACATCGATGGCGTTGACGAGCAGCCGCTGCTGCGGCTGGCCCACTTCGCGCGGGTTGTTGAACAGCCACGGTGCACTGGCCCGGCCATCGAAATGGAAGCCGATCGCCAGGTGTGTCGCCAGGTCCGCCGGCGCGCGGGGCTCGCCGTGTTGCGCCAGGTAGGCCGGCGAGGCCACCACCACGCGGCGCAGGGCGCCCACCGGCACGGCAGTCAGGCTCGAATCCGCCAGGTGCGCGATGCGCAGCGCGACGTCGTAGCCCTCGTCGATCAGGTGCACCACGCGGTCGGCAAAGAAGGCCCGTGCACTGACCTGCGGATGCGCCGTCAGGAAGTCCAGCAGCAGCGGCGCGACATGGCGGCGACCGAACAGCGACGGCGCCGTCACCGCCAGCACACCGCGCGGCTCCGTGCGCACGCCGGTCACCGCCGCTTCGGCGGCATCCAACTCACCCAGGATGCGGCGGCAATCGGCCAGGAAGGACTCGCCGGCTTCGGTCAAGCGCAAGCTGCGGGTCGTGCGGTGCAGCAGCGGCGTGCCCAGGTGGCGCTCCAGCGCACCGATGGCCCGCGTGACGGCCGGCGCCGAACTCGCACGCTGGCGCGCCGCCTTCGCAAAGCCGCCGGCATCGGCCACCGCAACAAAGGTGCGCAAGGTGTCGAGGTGATCCATCGGCCACTCCGTTGAGCATTGCGTGAAGCGGAATTCTCTTCTACGTCTGCCGCGGATTCTGTTCTTGGTACGCAGTGGCTACGCTGGCCACCTGCCACCTAACGAAGGATCTGCCATGACCCGCCCCGCCACTCCGATCACGCTGTACCGCTTCTCGTTGTCCGGCCATGCGCACCGCGCGCAGCTGATGCTGTCGCTGCTGGGCCTGCCGTATCAAATCGTCGAGGTCGACCTGCGTCGCGGCGAGCACCAGACGCCCGAGTTCCTGGCGCGTAACCTGTTCGGCCAGGTGCCGGTGGTCGAGGACGGTGACTTCACGCTGGCCGACAGCAACGCGATCCTGGTCTACCTGGCGCAGCGTTACGACACCGACCGCCGCTGGCTGCCGACGGACCTGCGCGTGCAGGCCGAGGTACAGCGCTGGCTGGGCGTGGCCGCCGGGCCCTTGCATCGTGGCCCGGCGATCGCACGCTGGTCGTGCATCTCCGGACAAGGCGAGGCCAGCGCGGCGCAGGCCATCGGCAAGCAGTTGTTCGAGCGCGTCGAGCAGCATCTGCAAACCCGCGCGTGGCTGGTCGACAACGCGCCGACGATTGCCGATGTCGCGATGTACAGCTACACCGCCCATGCGCCCGAAGGCAACATCCCGCTGGAGACGTACCCGAGGCTGCGCGCCTGGCTGGCGCGCATCGAAGCGCTGCCCGGCTTCGTGGCGATGCCGGCCACGACTCTGTCGACGAGCGGATCATGAACGACGCGCCTTTTCATGCCGGCGAGGTGGCGCTGCAGGCGCAGCTGGGCGTGGACCAACGCCTGGCAGCCATCGGCCGCAGCATCATCCGCGAGCACATGCCGGATCAGCATCGCGAGCTGTTCACGCAGCTGCCGACGCTGCTGGTCGGCGCCGTCGACCCCCAGGGCCAGCCCTGGGCGACGATGCTGGCCGGCGCGTTCGGCTTCATCAGCTCGCCCGATGCGCGTACTTTGCGTGTTGGCGCCTGGCCCGCTGCCGCCGATCCGGTGGCGGCATTGATCGCACCCGATGCACCGATCGGCCTGCTGGGCCTGCAGCCGCACACCCGCCGGCGCAATCGCATGAATGGCCGGATCGGCGCGCTGAACGACGACGGCTTCACAGTGCAGGTGCAGCAGAGCTTCGGCAATTGCCCGAAGTACATCCAGGCGCGCGAGCCGATGGTGGTCAATGATCGCAGATCGGCACCAGCGCGCGTTGAATCGGCGCACTTGAGCGCCAGCGCGCGCACCCTGATCGCGAAGGCCGACACGCTGTTCATCGCCACCGCCAGCAGCGCGCAGATCGGCGCTGATCGCGCGGAAGGCGTGGACGTGTCGCACCGCGGCGGCCTGCCCGGCTTCGTGAAGATCGTCGACGATGCAGCCGGTACGCGCCTGGTGTTGCCCGACTATCAGGGCAATTTGATGTTCAACACGCTGGGCAACCTGCATCAATGGCCGCATGCCGGACTGCTGTTCGTCGATCCGGCCACAGGCGACATGCTGCAACTCGCGGTCAGCACCACGCTGCAGCAGCAAGGCCCGGCGCAGACCGAATTTGCCGGCGCCCAGCGCCTGCTGCACTGCCGGGTCACGCAGGGCTGGTGGCGCGCCGCGGCCTTGCCCCTGACCTGGTCTGCACCACAGTACGCGCCGCAGTTTGCGCGGCAGGTGGCCCCCACCTGATGCAGTAACTGGCTCTGCCAGCACCACCGACTCAGGGGCAGCGCGAAGCCGCGCTCGCATTTTCCACGCGCCTGTGTCAGAATCCGGGTTAACGCTGATCGGGCGGCTGGATCGAAAGGTCTGTTCGGTCAGCGTTGTTCGTTCATCCCCTCTGACCCTCATCGAGCCGGGCCCTGCAGATCAGCTGACCAACAGCCGAGCAGGGGCACACGCCGAGTCTCGAGTCCTGGTTGGCGGCGATGCCGTCGCTCCAGATGTTCGGGCCTGTCGGCGCGTTGCACGCGTTGTCATCCGCTCCCCTTGGCGACCCCACCTGCGGTACCGCATTCCTGGCGGCGCCGTGGCTGTGCCCTGTTGTGGCCACTCATTGGCCGCCGAGGGCATGGCCTGTTCGATGAAAGTGTTCCATGAGTTTCGATTCCCAAGACGAGGCCCTGTTGGCCGCCCCCGCCGCCACCACCCCGACTGGCCCGTCTTTCGACAGCCTGGGCGTGGCGCCCGAGATCCTGAAGGCCATCACCCACGCCGGCTACCCCACGCCGACCGACGTGCAAGCGCTGGCCGTGCCGGCCGCGCTGACCGGCCGTGACCTGCAAGTCTCGGCCAAGACCGGCAGCGGCAAGACTGCCGCCTTCGTCTGGCCGGCGCTGCAACGCATCCTTGATGCGCGCAACGACCCGGCAAAGAAGCGTGCCAAGGGCGGCCCGAGCGGCCCGCGCATCCTCGTGCTGGCGCCCACGCGTGAGCTGGCGCAGCAGGTTTCCCGCGCTTTCGTCGTCTATGGCGGCGGCGTGCAAGGTCTGCGCATTGCACACGTTGTCGGTGGTGTGCCCTACCACGCGCAATTGAAGGCGCTGCGTGGCCCGCTGGACGTGCTGATCGCCACCCCCGGCCGCCTGCTGGACCTGATGAACTCGGGCTCGGCCATCATGTCCCAGGTTGAAATGCTGGTGCTCGACGAAGCCGACCGCATGCTGGACATGGGCTTCATCGACGACATCACCACGATTGCCCAGGCGCTGCCGCAGGAACGTCAGACGCTGATGTTCAGCGCGACGTTCGCCGGCACCGTCGGCAAGCTGGCCAGTGACCTGACGCGCGACCCGCAGCGCATCAATGTCGCGTCGCACACCGACACGCACGCGCAGATCGAACAACGCCTGCACTGGGCCGACAGCCTGCACCACAAGCACGCGCTGCTGGAGCAGCTGCTGGCCGACCGCGATGTCGACCAGGCCGTGGTCTTCACCAGCACGCAGCGCGATGCCGATGCGCTGGCCTGGAAGCTGGGCGAGATCGGCCATTCGGTCGCCGCGCTGCATGGCGGCATGCCGCAAGGCCGCCGCAACCGCGTGCTGCAGGACTTGCGCCACCGCCAGCTGCGCGTGCTGGTGGCCACCGATGTCGCGTCGCGCGGCATCGACGTGCCGACCATCACGCACGTCATCAACTACGGCCTGCCGATGAAGGCCGAAGACTACGTGCACCGCATCGGCCGCACCGGCCGCGCCGGCCGCACCGGCCTGGCGATCACGCTGGCCGAGCGCCGCGATGTGGGCATGATCCGCCGCATCGAACGTTTCACGACGCAGCGCATTACCGCCTCGGTGGTGGCCGGCCTGGAGCCAAAGATGCCGGCGCCGTCGGACACCAAGCCTTCGTCGGAGCGCTCGTTCGGCAAGCCGGCCGGCAAGAGCTTCGGCGCGCCGCGCAAGCCGGGCTTCGGCGGCCCGGGCAAATCACGCGGTGGCCCGCGTGAATTCGGCGCCGGCAAGCCCAGCGGCCCGCGCCGCGGTGGCTTCGAGCGCTGATCACCAGCGCGGGTTGATGATGGAGGCAGGCTGCGCTTACCGGCAGCCCTCCTCCTAACAGCCCAATTGCACGGCCTGCAGTGGCGCACCACTGCGACCGTCGGTCACGACGAGCAGCAGCCGCGTCGCCCGCCCGCCTTCTCCCCGGCGCGGCACATCCAGCGGCCAATGGCGCGCCGCCGCGGCCCAGGCCGGCTGCCGGCCATAGGCCCGCACGACATGGTCGTGTTGCAGCGTCACACCACTGTTCTCGCCGGCCTTGACGGCCGAGACATGGCCATCCTCCAGCAATGCCCACCAGGCCGCCAGCCTTGCCGGCGCGCCGGGTTGCGGCGTGACCTGCACGGAGACCCGTTGGTCGTTGTCGCGCAACAGATGAATCTGCACGATCGCTGCTGCTGCCGCCATGGCCGGCAATGCAGGCCAACGCCGCCAGTCGCGACCGTTCACCAGCACCTGCGGCGTGTAGCTGAAGCCTGCACCGGACGAAGCCTGCTGCTCGGCCTGACGCTCAGTGAAGCGCGCGCTGCCGAAGCGGTCCTTCCAGCCCAACCGGTCCCAGTAGTCGACATGAAAGGCCGCAGCCAGCACCTCGGGCCGCGACTTCAGCATCGACAACCAGCGATCCGCCGGCGGACAGGAGTTGCAGCCTTCCGAGGTGTACAGCTCCACCAGCAGCGCCTGCTGCGGGCCGGACGTCGCTTCGCAGCGCTGCGCCTGTGCCGACAGAGCCGTAGCCCCCAGCGCCACCAGTGCGGCGGCCCATCGCGATGGGTTCGTCATGTTGCTTGGTCGATGGATGACCGCCGGTCTTACTCCAGCGGGAGAATCACCGGATGAGCCTGGACCCGGGCACCGGCTACGCCGAACTGATGATCCGGCGCCGCGACTGAAACATCCCCGTACCGCGCCGGGCGGGTTGAACACGCTATCCTTGCCGCCCCCTCGTGACCTGAGCCCCTGACACGGCACCACCGCGGCATGGCCGGCATCCACATCACCGACATCGAATCGGCCATCAACTGGTGGCGCGAGCGTTCGCCCTCGCCGGACGGCATCACCGCCTGCGCCGAGGTGCGCGCGCTGGCCGAGGTGTATGCGCTGATGGTGTACTACCACGAGCCGCTGGCCGACGAAACCAGCATGCCGGCCGCTGCGCGTGAGGCCTGGCTGGCCTGGTACGCGCATACGCCGGACGCGCCCTGCATCGCCATCTGCTCCACCGCGCAGGGCGACGCGCTGTGCAAGGGCTGCGGCCGCACCGAAGGCGAGGTGCAGCACTGGCCGCAGATGAGCCCGGCCGAAAAACGCCTGGTCTGGCGCCGCATCACGATGGAGAACACGGCGTGGCGCTTCAACCGCTACGCCGAACGGGCCCGCCTGGCCAGCGGCATCGCCCACCCGCCGCCCGACGCCCTGGCGGCGCCCACCCCACCGGCCCGATGACGGCCGACAGCTTCGCCGCCAGCGTGCGCCGCATCACGCCGCTGGCCTGGCCGGTGTTCATCGGCCAGCTCGCGGTGCTGGGGTTCTCCACCGTCGACACGGTGCTGGTGGCGCGCCATTCCGCCACCGACCTGGCCGCGCTGGCCGTGGGCTCGGCGGCCTTCGTCACGGTGTTCATCGGTCTGATGGGCGTGGTGCTGGCAGTGAGCCCCATCGTCGGCCAGTTGTTCGGCGCCCAGCGCCTGGAAGAGGCCGGGCACCAGCTGCACCAGGCGGTGTGGCTGGCGCTGGGCTTGACGATCGCCGGCAGCCTGGTGCTGGCCTTTCCAGCGCCCTTCCTGGCGCTGTCCAAGGCCTCGCCGGAAGTGGCACACAAAGTACGCGGCTACTTGCTGGCGCTGGCGTTCTCGCTGCCCGCCTCGCTGCTGTTCACCGCCTACCGCGGCTTCAATGTCGCGGTGTCGCGGCCCAAGGCGGTGATGGCGCTGCAAATCGCCGGTCTGGGTCTGAAGGTGCCGCTGTCGATCGCGCTGATCTCCGGCGTGCCAGCCTGGGGTGTGCCGGCGATGGGCGTGCAAGGCTGCGGCATCGCCACGCTGATCGCGATGTGGGCGCAGGTGCTGGTGGCGCTGGTGGTGTTGCGGCGCGACCCGTTCTATCGCCAATTCCATCTGCGCGGCCGCGGCCTGTTGCCGCCGCACTGGGCTTCGCTGAAAGCCCTGCTGCGGCTGGGTGTGCCGATGGGCCTGGCGATCCTGATCGAAGTGACGGGCTTCGCCTTCATGGCGATCTTCATCGCCCGCCTCGGCGACATACCGGTGGCCGGGCACCAGATCGCCGCGAATCTGGTGGCGCTGCTCTTCATGATGCCGCTGGGTCTGTCCAACGCCACCAGCACGCTGGTGGCCCAGCGCATCGGCGCCGATGATCTGCGCGATGCCCGGCGCCTCGGCTGGCACGGCTTGCAGTTCACGCTCCTGGTCGCGGTGGTGGTCGGCAGCGTGGTCTTCGTGGGGCGAGAAGCTGTCGTGCGGCTGTATACCAACAACCCAGCGGTGGTGGCCGCAGCGCTGCCGCTGGTGGCCTGGGTGGCGCTGTTCCACGCCGCCGATGCGGTGCAGACCGTGGCCGCGTTCGTGCTGCGGGCCTGGCGCATTGCCACGGTGCCGCTGGTGATCTACGCGGTGGCGCTGTGGGGCGTGGGCCTGGCCGGCGGCTACGTGCTGGCCTTCGACAGCTGGCACATCGCACCGCTGGCCTGGCAAGGCGCGCGGGGCTTCTGGATCGCCGCGACGGCCGGTCTGGCACTGGCCGCGACGGCGCTGGCCTTGTTCCTGATCTGGATGCTCAGGCAGCAACGGCAGAGAGCCTGAGTCCGCCCACCGGGATTCCTGCGCGCGCCTGAGATTCGCTGACACGCGCGCTGCGCCGATGTCGGCCGCCTCAACTTGCCGGCAGGCTCAGCACGAAGCGACTGCCGCCAGCCTGCCGAGGCTCGCAACGCACGCTGCCGCCATGGCGCTCGGCGATCTGGCGCACCAGACTCAGGCCCAGACCGACACCGCCTTCACGCTCGGCGTGGCCGGGCAACCGGAAGAAGGCTTCGAAGATGCGCTCGCGGAACGGCTCGGGCACGCCGGGGCCGCGGTCGCATACCCGCACCTCGATGCCGGCACCGGCACGGACGACGTCGACCGTGACCTCGTCGCCACCATAGCGGCGTGCGTTCTCCAGCAGGTTACGCAGCGCCCGGCGCAGCAGCCGTTCGCTGCCGTGCAGCAGCACCGCCTCGCCGCCGGCCTGGGCGCCGACGCGTGCGGCCTCTTCGGCCGCCACGCCGAGCAAGTCAATCTGGTCCTCGCGGTCCAGCGCCTGGGATGCATCGAGCCGACTGGCCAACAGCACTTCTTCGACCAGTGCATCGAGTTCGGCGACGTTGGCGTCGATTTCCTTGCGCAGCGCCGGCCGGCTGGTGTCGCCGGCATCGGCGTACAGGGCCACCGCCATCTTCAGCCGCGCCAAGGGCGAGCGCAATTCGTGGCTGGCATTGGCCAGCAGGCTCTGGTGCGAGCGCACCAGGGTCTCGATGCGCTCGGCCGCGCGGTTGAAGGTGGTGGCCACCGCCGCCACTTCGTCGCTGCCGGCTTCGTCGACGCGCTGGCCCAGCTGGCCGGCGCCGAAGGCCTCGACACCCTGCTTCAGCGATTCCAGCCGGCGCGTGAGCCGGCGCACCACCGGGTAGGCCCCCGCCGCCACGGCCAGCAGCAGCAGGCCCAGCAGCAGCGCCGGGCCCAGCGCCGAGGGCAAGCCCAAGCCCATCGCCGGCAGCATCGACACACGCAGCGAAGGCGGCACCTGCAAGCCCCCCGGCAAGGGCGGCCGCAGGCCTGGCGCCGAGCCGTCGCCGCGCGGGAGATCAGTGCGCGGCATATCGCCGCGCGGCCCGTCCGGGCCCAAGGGCCCGCCACGCGGCCCCTCCGTGCCCGGCGGCCCATCCGGGGGCGCCGGCTCGCCCGGTGTCAACTGGCGGCGGAACAGGCGTCGGGCGATCCACAGCGTGCGGCCATCGTCCAGCCGCACGGACATGGCCGGCGCGCCGCTATCGGCCTCGCGCCGCAGGAAGCTCTCGGAAGCGCCGATGCGCCGGCCCTTGGCATCGTCCAGCGCCATCGGCATGCGCAGCCGGACCGACCACTCGCGCAGCGCGTCGGCCTGCTCGCGCGGCGGGGCATCGGCCGCCGGCAGCGAGCGCTCGAGCAAGTCGGCCCAGGCCGACACGCGCTCGCTGGCCACGGCCTCGAAACGCGCTCGCTCCTGCTCGAGATGGCGCTGCCACAGCCAGCCGGAGATCAGCGCAAACAGCGCCAGCGCGGCCACCACGGTGAGCCAGATGCGCAGGTACAGCGATTTCACGCCGGGACTGCTTTCACTCTTCAGTGTCCTGCTTGCGTGCGAAGACATAGCCCGAGCCGCGCACCGTCAGCACCCGTTTCGGGCACTTGGGGTCGTCCTCGATGCAGGCGCGGATGCGCGAGACATGCACGTCGATGCTGCGGTCGAAAGCCTCCATCGGGTGGCCCTTCAGCGCGTCCATGATCTGGTCGCGCGACAGCACGCGGCCGGCGCTTTGCGCCAGCACCACCAGCAGGTCGAACTGGTGGCCGGTCAGGTCGCAGGCCTTGCCGTCGATGCGCGCCTGGCGCGCGCCCAGGTCGATCTCCAGCTTGCCGAAACGCAGCACGTCGTTGCTGCCCAGGTCGGGCTCGGCGCGGCGCAGCAAGGCCTTGATGCGGGCCAGCAGCTCCCGCGGCTCGAAGGGCTTGGGCAGGTAGTCGTCGGCACCGAGTTCCAGCCCGACCACGCGGTCCAACGGCTCGCCGCGGGCGGTGAGCATCAGCAGCGGCAGGCGCTTCAGGCGCGCATCGGCGCGCAGTTCGCGGGTCAGGTCCAGGCCGTCGCCGTCGGGCAGCATCAGGTCCAGCACCAGCGCGTCGAAGCCGCCACTGCGCAGGCGTTCGCGGCCGGCGGCCAGCGAACCGGCGGTGTCGACTTCGTAGCCGTTGCCGCGCAGGTAGTCGCCGACCATCGCGGTCAGGCGGGCGTCATCGTCGATCAACAGCAATCGTGAATTCATGGCAGCACCCTTGCGCGTTGCGCTTTTCCCTTCAACATCCGCTCGACCCCGAAGGCCCGAGTATCCGAAAACAAAAACGCCCCGGCACGTGGCGTGCCGGAGCGAACACTTTCAAGAACAGGCTTCCGGGCTCAACGCTTGGCCGGGCCGTCCGTCGAAGACCGTTCGCGCTGATGGCGCTGCATCATCTCGCGGCGCTTGCTCATTTCTTCGGTCAGCTTCTGGCGCTGTTCGGGCGAGAGCACCGCGCTGGCGTCGATCATCGCCTGCAGCATGCGCTTGCTGTCGGCCTCGCGCACCGCGGCCATCTTGACGCGCACCGCTTCGGCGGCGCGGGCATCCACCGCGGTGGCGGTGAAGACCTGCATCATCTGCGCGCGCAGATCGCCGGCCGCTTCATGCTGCTTGCGCACGTCGTCGCGGGCGGCCTTGAAGATGTCGTGGATGCGGGTCTGCTGGTCCGCAGTGGCGCCCACGGCCTGCAGCGCGCGGCCGGACATCATCATCATGCCGCCGCCATGCCCCCCGTGGCCACCCATCGGACCACCCGGCATGGCCTGGGCCATTTGCGCCACGGTACCCGCCAGCGCCACCAGCAAGGTGGCACCGGCCATGCGCCAGCCGCTGCCGGCCCGGCTTGTCTTGGAACTCGTCATGTGTCTTCACCTCATCGACAGGATCTGCCGTGAAAAGAATTCTGCGAGTCGGCCTTGTCGGGGTGCCGTAGTAGCGGTAAAGATCGGTAAAGCGATCAGTGCACGTCCGTCTCGACGCGCAGCAGGCGCCGGCGCAAGGCGAAGCGGCTGTTGGCGCAGCGCAGCTCCAGCCGCATCAGCACGCCGCTGCGGCGGTCGACGGCCATCACGCCGTCGAGCCGCGTGCTGGTGGATGTTTCCGGGCCATTTGATGCGTCATTCGCCGGCGCGTCGCCGAAGAGTTCGATCACCGCCACATCGAAGGATCGGCCGGCCATCAGTTGCGGGCCGATGGCCACCACCTGGCCGCGCACCCGGGCCGAAGCTCGCGCTTCGCCGGCCGCGCTGAGCTCGCCGCTGAGCACCTGGCCCAGGCTCAGGTCGCGCTGCAGCAGGTGTTGCCAGCCGATCAGCGCCTGCCGCGTTTCCAGCACCGGATTGCCGGCCAGGTCCTGGCGCCACAGCTGCGACAAGGGCTGGCCGTCAAGGTCGAGGCGGAACTCGATCTGGTCGCGGCGCAGCGCGGCCACCCGCATGCCAAGTTCGTGCAGGCTGCCGTTGTTGCCGACTCGGTCTTCGTAGACCAGGCGGTCGCCAGGCGCCACGGGCAGCATGGCCGCATGCGAGGCCGCCATCTGCGGCGTCGGCGCCGGGCCGCAGCCGCGCGCGTTGGCGGAGTGCTGCATGGCCTCGAAGCGGCCGCGCAGGTCGGCCAGTTCGGTTGCGTCGATGCCGGTCGGGCGCATGGCCATCAGCGCCGGCCAGAACACCGTGATGCCGATGCCCAGCGCGATCATGTTGTTGCCCACGCGCGTGTCCACCGCGTAGGCCACATCGGCGGCACGCTGCTGCACGCTGTCGATCTCGTCGAACAGCCGCGCGCAGGCCCAGCCGGCATAGGCGGCCGGGTCGGTCGGCCGCGGCTGGGTGTCGGCCGAGTGCGTGGCGCAGCCGGCGATCATCGCCAGGGAACACACCACGCTGCTCAGACGCGCCAGGCCAGCAGGACACCGCATGGGCGTCGATTGTGCCTGGGTGGAAACTGGCTCAGCGCCGCGTCAGCGCACGCCCGCGACCTGCGCCGGCATCCGTCTCACCTGAGCGGCACCGGGCGCGACACCGATGGCCACGGATGTCGAGGACTTCACGCGCTAGCTCAACGACGACATCACGAGTCGGGTCTGAACGCCAGGGACAGGATCTCCGAACAGCGGGTCGGCAGAAAGACAAAACGGGCCCTGGGGCCCGTTTTGCTGGTCTGGCGGAGAGGGTGGGATTCGAACCCACGGTACGGGGTTACCGTACGCCTGATTTCGAGTCAGGTACATTCGACCACTCTGCCACCTCTCCTGATGTGCCGTTCTCTCGTGGTCGACGAGTGAAGCGCGCATTCTAGCCCAATCTTCTGCGCCCGCTTGCGGGCGCTGGCAGCTCAGGCCCTCAACACGTCCACACCGCCCAGGTAAGGGCGCAGCAAGGCAGGCACGCGGATGCTGCCGTCGGCCTGCTGGTGGTTCTCCAGCACCGCCACCAGCGTGCGGCCCACTGCCAGGCCCGAGCCGTTGAGCGTGTGCACCAGTTCGGTCTTGCCCTGGGCGTTGCGGTAGCGTGCCTGCATGCGCCGCGCCTGGAACGCGCCACAGTCCGAGCACGAGCTGATTTCGCGGTAGGTGTTCTGCGCCGGCAACCAGACTTCCAGGTCGTAGGTCTTCACCGCGCCGAAACCCATGTCGCCGGTCGACAGCAGCATCACACGGTACGGCAGTTCCAGCTTCTGCAGGATGGCCTCGGCGTGGCCGACCATTTCTTCGAGGACCGCCGGGCTCTGCTCGGGCTGCACCACCTGCACCATCTCGACCTTGTCGAACTGATGCTGGCGGATCATGCCGCGCGTGTCGCGCCCTGCCGAGCCAGCTTCCGAGCGGAAGCAGGGGCTGTGCGCCGTCAGCTTCACCGGCAGGTCTTCGGCTTTCAGAATCTGGCCGCGTACGGTGTTGGTTAGCGAGATCTCCGAGGTCGAGATCAGGTACTGCTCGGGCTGATCCTCGTCACCGCCACGAAGCACCCAGAACATGTCTTCCTTGAACTTCGGCAGCTGGCTGGTGCCCTCCAGGATCTCGCGGTTGACGATGTAGGGCGTGTAGCACTCGGTGTAGCCATGCTCCGTCGTCTGCACGTCCAGCATGAACTGCGCAAGGGCCCGGTGCAGCCGCGCGATCTTGCCCCTCATGAAGGTGAAGCGCGAGCCGCTGAGCAAGGCGCCGGTCTCGAAGTCCAGCCCCAGCGGCGCGCCCAGGTCGACATGGTCCTTGACGCTGAAGTCGTAAGTCTGCGGCGTGCCCCAGCGGCGCACTTCGACATTCGCGGTCTCGTCGAGGCCGACCGGCACGCTGACATCCGGCAGGTTGGGCACGCTCATCAGCATCAGCGCCAGTTCACCCTGGATCGCCTCCAGCCGCTCGGCGCCGGCCTTCATCGCATCGCCGATGCCAGCGACCTCGGCCATCAGCGCGCTGGTGTCTTCGCCCTTGCCCTTGAGCTGGCCGATCTGCTTGCTGAAGGCATTGCGCTTGGCCTGCAGTTCCTCGGTGCGAGTCTGCAAAGTCTTGCGTTCGGCTTCCAGCGCCGTGAAGCGGGCGACGTCGAGGAAGGCTTGTGGCGTCTTGCGGGTGTCGAGCTTGGCGACGACGGCGTTCAGGTCGCGTCGCAGCTGGGTGATGTCGAGCATGGTGGTCCTTCGAATCTGGGAGCGATTGTAGAAACGGCACCTCGGGGGTGCCGTTGCTGTGTCTGGAAGAGAGAGTGCAGACGAACGGCCGGGCTCAAGATCGAGAGGAGGAGAACGCGCTCATCGACTTGTCGCCCAAGCCCTTGGGCAGTGGGAAGTGCACCGTCTCTTCGACGCCGGCCAGCCGCCGCACGCTCAGCGCGCCCAGCGCCTTCAAGCGCACGATGACCTGCTGCACCAGGATGTCCGGCGCCGACGCGCCCGCGGTCAGGCCCACACGCGGCCGGCCTTCGAACCATGCAGGCTGCAGATCCTCCGCCGCATCGACCATGTGCGACGGCGTGCCCAGCCGTTCGGCCAGTTCACGCAGGCGGTTGCTGTTGCTGCTGGTCGGGCTGCCGACCACGATGACGATGTCCACCTGCGGCGCCAGCAGCTTCACCGCATCCTGCCGGTTCTGCGTGGCGTAGCAGATGTCCTGCTGCTTGGGTTCACGCACCCACGGGAAGCGGGCCTTCACCGCGGCCAGGATCTCGGCGGCGTCGTCGACCGACAGCGTGGTCTGCGTCACCACCGCCAGCTTGTCGCCGCGCGGCTGAACCTGCGCGACATCGGCCACGTCCTCGACCAGATAGATGCCCTCGGACAGCTGGCCCATCGTGCCTTCGACCTCGGGGTGGCCCTTGTGGCCGATCATCACGAACTCGTAGCCTTCCTTGGCCAGCTTGGCCACTTCCACATGCACCTTGCTGACCAGCGGGCAAGTGGCATCGAAGACCTGGAAGCCACGTGCATCGGCCTCGTCGCGCACCGCGCGGCTGACGCCATGCGCGCTGAACACCAGCGTGGCGCCCGGCGGCACATCGGCCAGGTCTTCGATGAAGATCGCTCCCTTGGTCTTCAGGTCGTTGACGACGTAGGTGTTGTGAACAATCTCATGGCGCACATAGATCGGCGCGCCGAAGCGGATGAGCGCTCGCTCGACGATCTCGATCGCGCGGTCGACGCCGGCGCAGAAACCGCGCGGCTCGGCCAGCAGCACCTCGCTGACGTCGTGAGGGCGCGCGGCTGGCGTCATCACAAGATGCCCACAACCCGCACCTCGAAGGTGACGGGCTGGCCGGCCAGCGGATGGTTGAAGTCGAACAGCAGCCAGTCGTCGCCCACCTCGCGCACCACGCCGGCGTAGGCGCCCTGCCCGTCCGGCGTCGGGAACTGCACCACGTCGCCGCTGCTGTAGCTGGCATCGGGGTCGCCCAGCTCGTGCAGCAGCGACAGCTTCACGCGCTGCAGCATGTCCGGGTTGCGCTCGCCGAAGGCCGCCCCGGCCGGCAGCTCGAAGGTGTGATGCGCGCCTTCGGCCAGGCCCAGCAGCTGATGTTCGATGGCAGGCGCCAGCTGGCCGGCACCCAGCGACAGCGTCGCGGGCTGCCCGGCGAAGGTGTTGACCACGTCGGCGCCATCGGGGCCGGCGAGTCGGTAATGCAGGGTCAGGAACGACCCCTCCTGAATGGTGATCACACTAAAGGGGGTGTTGGCCGCTCGGATCGAGCGAATAGACTGACCGCAATTCTACGAGGGTGGGCCGCCGGGGCCGGGGCCACCGAAGTCCATGTCGATCAAGGATCTGCCAGCCGCGGCGCGGCCACGAGAAAAACTGCTGGCGCTGGGCCCGGCCGCGCTGGCCGATGCCGAGTTGCTGGCGCTGCTGCTGCGCACCGGCTTCAAGGGCCTGGGCGTGCTGCAGTTGGCCGAGGGGGTGCTCCAGCACTTCGGCGGTTTTGCCGGCCTGCTGCATGCATCGCCAGCCGATTTCAAGTTCAAGGGCCTGGGGCCGGCCAAGCGCGCCGAACTGGCCGCGGTGGTGGAGATGGCGCGGCGCTCGCTGATGCAGAAGCTCGTCGCCGCACCGGTCTTCGATTCACCGGCCAGCGTGAAGGAGTACGTGCAGCTGCAGCTCGGCGCGCTGCCGCACGAGGTATTCGCAGTGCTGTTCCTGGACAGCCAGCACCGGCTGATCCAGCTGGACGAGATGTTCCGCGGCACGCTGAACCAGGCCAGCGTCTACCCGCGCGAGGTCGTGCGCAAGGCTCTGACGCTGAACGCCGGTGCGGTGATCCTGGCGCACAACCACCCTTCCGGCCTGGCCGAACCCTCGCGCGCCGATGAATTCCTGACGATGACGCTGAAGAACGCGCTGCAGCTGATCGATGTGCGCGTGCTCGATCACCTGGTGGTCGGCCAGGGCTGCGTGGTGTCGTTCGCCGAACGAGGCTTGCTGTGAAAGTGCGCAGCCTCGCCGAACTCGGCGCCTTGCGCGAGGCGATGGCTCGTGCCCAGCGCGAAGCCGCGGAGCACGCCGCGCGCGAGCGCGAACACCAGCGCCGGCTGCAGACCCAGCATGACTTGTTCGCGCGCAGCGTCGGCCCGGTGCACCGG
>NZ_DATILJ010000034.1:0-5735 GCF_035476535.1 Aquabacterium sp. | reverse complement strand
GGCGCCGCGATCCCCGAGATCATCACGCCCGAGTTCGTGCGCGACGAGGTGGCGCGCGGCCGCGCGGTGATCCCGGCCAACATCAACCACCCCGAGCTGGAGCCGATGGCCATCGGCCGCAACTTCAAGGTCAAGATCAACGCCAACATCGGCAACTCGGCCGTCAGTTCGGGCATTGCCGAGGAGGTCGACAAGCTGGTGTGGTCCATCCGCTGGGGCGCCGACACGGTGATGGACTTGTCCACCGGCAAGCACATCCACACCACGCGCGACTGGATCCTCCGCAATTCACCGGTGCCCATCGGCACCGTGCCGATCTACCAGGCGCTGGAAAAAGTCGGCGGCGTGGCCGAGGACCTGACGTGGGAGATCTTCCGCGACACACTGATCGAGCAGGCCGAACAAGGCGTCGACTACTTCACCATCCATGCCGGCGTGCGGCTGCCCTTCATCCCGATGACGGTCAAGCGCCGCACCGGCATCGTCTCGCGCGGCGGCTCCATCCTCGCGAAGTGGTGCATCTCGCACCACCGCGAGAGCTTCATCTACACGCACTTCGAAGAGATCTGCGAGATCATGAAGGCCTACGACGTCAGCTTCTCGCTGGGCGACGGCCTGCGGCCCGGCAGCCTGTCGGACGCCAACGACGAAGCGCAGTTCGCCGAGTTGCGCACGCTGGGTGAGTTGACGACGGTCGCCTGGCAGCATGAAGTGCAGACGATGATCGAAGGGCCCGGCCATGTACCGATGCACCTGATCCGCGCCAACATGGACGAGCAGTTGAAGCACTGCCACGAGGCGCCGTTCTACACGCTCGGCCCGCTGACGATCGACATCGCACCGGGCTACGACCACATCGCCAGTGCGATCGGCGCGGCGATGATCGGCTGGATGGGCACGGCCATGCTGTGCTACGTGACGCCCAAGGAACACCTGGGGCTGCCGGACCGCGACGACGTCAAGCAGGGTCTGATCGCCTACGGCATCGCCGCGCATGCGGCCGACATCGCCAAGGGCCACCCGGGGGCGCGAGCCCGCGACGACGCGATCAGCGCGGCGCGCTTTGATTTCCGCTGGCACGACCAGTTCAACCTTGGTCTGGACCCCGACACGGCGCGGGAATTCCACGACGAGACCTTGCCGAAGGATGCGTCGAAACACGCACACTTCTGCTCGATGTGCGGGCCGAAGTTCTGCTCGATGAAGATCACGCAGGACGTGCGTGATTTCGTGCAGCAGCAAGGCCTGTCCGAGGAGGATGCGCGCCGGCGCGGCATGGCGGAGAAGTCGGCCGAGTTCCGCGCCGCGGGGGGTGAGTTGTACATCCCGATCCAGCCGGCCTGACCATGGGCACGCCGCTGGAGATCGGCATCGCCGGCGCCGGCTTGCTGGGCCGTCTGCTGGCCTGGCAGCTGTCGCGTGCCGGTCACCGCGTGACGGTGTTCGACCCCGCGCCGGACGCCACCGTGCGGCACGATGGCCGCGGCGCGGCGGCCTTCACTGCAGCCGGCATGCTGAGCCCACTGGCCGAGCGGGACAGCGGCGGTGAACGGGTGGCCGGGCTCGGCGAACGCTCGCTGGCGCTGTGGCTACAGATCGCTGCGGCCTTGTCGGCAGAGCCTCAGCAGCTGGTGCGGCAGCAAGGTAGCCTGCTGCTGGCCCACCGCGGCGATGCGGCCAGCGCTCGGAGATTGCTAACACACATCGAGCGCGGTAGCGTGCAGCCGCAGCCACTGGACCCGCAGTCCTTGGCCAGACTGGAACCCGCGCTGGTGCCGGGGCTGCTGGGCTGGCTGCTGCCGGGAGAAGGCCAGGTGATGCCGGCGCCGATGCTGCAAGCGCTGCAGACGCAGGCGCCGGGCGTGCGCTGGCACTGGCAACAGCCGGTGGTCGCGGTCGAGCGAGGCCGGCTGCAGTTGCAGGACGGCTCAATGCAGCACTGCGACCTGGCCATCGACGCGCGCGGCCTGGGCGCCCGCCCGCCGCTGCCGCTGCGCGGCGTGCGCGGCGAACTGCTCTGGCTGCACGCCCCAGGCCTGGTGCTGCAACGCCCGCTACGCCTGTTGCACCCGCGGCACCCGGTCTACCTGGTGCCGCGGCCCGGCGACATCGTCGTGCTCGGCGCCAGCGAGATCGAAAGCGAAGACCGCTCGCCCGTCAGCCTGCGCAGCGCCGTCGAGCTGATGGCCGCTGCGCACAGCGCCGTGCCCGAGCTGGCCGAGGCCCGCATCGTGCACCTGGAAACCAACCTGCGTCCCGCCCTGCCGGACAACCTGCCCCTGCTGCAACACGAACCCGGGATGCTGCGCATCAACGGCCTGTACCGCCACGGCTGGTTGATCGCGCCGGCGCTGGTGCAGGACGCGTTGGCCGCGCTGGGCCTGGTCGGCGCAGCCTTGAACCTTGAACCTGAGCGCAGTCATGCCTAAATCACAAGAGACGCGTCCTGACGACAGCCCGGTATTCCACGTCAACGGCCAGCCGCAGCCCTGGTCGCCTGGCCTGACGCTGGCCGAGCTGCTGCAGCGCCGGGGCGATGCACCGCAAACCGTGGCCACCGCGCTGAACGGCCAGTTCGTGCCGCGCCAGGCCCGTGCGCAGACGACGCTGCGGGCCGGCGACGCGCTCACCATCTTCGAAGCCATTGTCGGAGGCTGACACCATGCTCGAGATCACGCCACCCGCCAGCAGCAGCTGGACGGCCTACGGCCACCCGCTGCGCAGCCGCCTGCTGCTGGGCAGCGCCGGCTATCCCTCGCCCCAGGTGCTGGGCGAGGCCATTGCCGCGGCGCAGACCCAGGTCGTCACCGTCGGCCTCAAGCGCAGCCTGGGCGCCGGCAGCGGCGACAACGGCTTCGTCGCGATCGTGCGGCAGGCGCTGGCGCAGCAGGGCGCGCGGCTGCTGCCCAATACCGCCGGCTGCCGCAGCGCACGGGAAGCGATCACGCTGGCGCACATGGCGCGCGAGCTTTACGACACGCGCTGGATCAAGCTGGAGGTTGTCGGCGACGAACTGAGCCTGCAGCCCGAACCCTGGGAGACGCTGGCCGCCGCCGAGCAACTGGTGCGCGACGGCTTCGAGGTCTTCCCCTACTGCACCGACGACCTGGTGAGCTGCCGCCGCCTGCTGGACGTCGGTTGCCAGGTGCTGATGCCCTGGGGCGCGCCGATCGGCTCGGCGCAAGGCCTGATCAACCCGTGGGCGCTGCGCTGCCTGCGGGCCCGGCTGCCCGACGCGGTGCTGATCGTCGATGCCGGCATCGGCGCGCCTTCGCATGCCGTGCAGGCGATGGAGATGGGCTTTGATGCGGTGCTGCTGAACTCGGCCGTCGCGAAGTCGCCCGACCCGGTGCGCATGGCCGCCGCGATGGCGCATGCGGTGGCCGCCGGTCGGCTGGGCTTCGAGGCCGGGCTGATTGCCGCGCAGGAGAACGCCATCGCCAGCACCCCGGTAGACGGCCGGCCGTTCGTGATCAAGTGACCACCCCACCGGTGTCGCTTCGGCGCCATGGAGAACTCATGAACTCAACACCGATCATCTGGAGCGTGGCCGGCACCGACAGTGGCGGTGGCGCCGGCCTGGCCGCCGACCTGCGTGCGGCGGATGCGTTTGGCGTGCATGCCTGCATGGTGGTGGCCGCGATCACGGCCCAGCACTCGCAGGCGGTGCAGCGTGTCGACGCGGTGTCCGGCGATCTGCTCGCAGCACAGCTCGACGCACTGGCCAACGACCTGCCGCCGCGGGTGATCAAGACCGGCGTGCTCGGAAGCGCGGCGAATGTGCGGCTGCTGGCCCGGCACATCGACCAGCAGCACCAGCGCGGGCCGCTGGCACTGGTGGTCGACCCGGTGCTGCGCGCATCCAGCGGTGATGCATTGGCCGACCGCGAACTGCTGGCCGCGCTGCGCGATGAGCTGCTGCCGCGTGCCAACATGGTGACGCCGAACCGGGCCGAGGCCGCGCTGCTGCTAGGCTGGACCGGTGTGGAGCACGCGGCGCTGCCGGATGCCGCCCGTGCGCTTCAGGCGCTAGGCGCGCAGTCGGTCTGCATCACCGGCGGCGACGAGGCCGGCCGCAGCGCGATGGACTGGCTGCAAAGCCCCGACGCCGAGGGCTGGCTGAGCCTGCCGCGTGTGGCCACGCGTCACACCCACGGCACCGGCTGCAGTTTTGCGAGCGCACTGGCCGCCGCGCTGGCGCTGGGTTTTGTCAGTGCCGATGCCGCCGTGCTGGCGAAGATGGCCGTGGCCCATGCCCTGCACGAGGACGCGGCGCGGCCCTGCCCGGGCACCGGCCCCGGTCCGGTGCGGCTGCGCAGCGGCTTCGGCCAGGTGCCCGCGCTGCTGCCGTGGCTGTCGGACGAGATCGACCCACCGGCGCCACCACCGATGCGCGGCACCGATCTGCACGGCCTCTACGCCATCGTCGACAGCGCCGAGCGGGTCGATGCGGCCCTGGCCGCTGGCGTGCGCACGCTGCAGCTGCGCATCAAGACCGCGGGCGGCCCACCCACCGAGGCGCTGCGCACCGCCGTCGCCCGTGCCGTCACGGCCTGCCAGCGCGCCGGCGCGCAGCTGTTCATCAACGACCATTGGGCGTTGGCGCTCGAGCTTGGCGCCACCGGCGTGCACCTGGGGCAGGAAGACCTGCTGGCGCTGAACGCGGCCGAGCGCGCGCAGTTGCGTGCCGCCCAACAGCGCGGCCTGGCGCTGGGCCTCAGCTCGCACAGCCTGTGGGAGCTGTGCCGCGCGGCCGCCTGGCAGCCGGCCTACATCGCCTGCGGCCCCGTGTGGCCGACCGACACCAAGCGCATGCCCTGGCGGCCGCAGGGGTTGCACAACCTGGCCTGGTGGTGTGCGATGGCACCGGCGCCGGTGGTGGCGATCGGCGGCATCCTGGACCCGGCACGCGCTGCCGAGGCCGCGCGCTGCGGCGCGGCGGCCGTGTGCATCTTGCGCGGCTTGGGCGAGCAGCCGGCGCAGACGCTGCCGGCCTTCGTGAACGCCATCACCCGGGCACGCCGCGAGGCGCCTCTGCCCTGCCCGCCGCTGCCACGGCCGAGTCTTGCGCCGGCAGCAGGCGACGGCCGCTTCAACGGCCGCTGTTGCTGATCGTCCCAGGTCCCGGCAAGCCGGGCCGGCCCCGGCGCCTTGAGACCGGCAGCACCTCGGAAGACTGCTCGTCCAACTGGCGCAGCACTTCGTCGAAACCGAAACGCGGCGCCCAGCCCAGTTCGGCGATCGCCCGCGCCGGTGAATACACGCGGTCGATGGTCGCCGGCAGCGCCCAGCCGCGCTGCGCGAAGGCCTCGGCCAGCGCCGGCGCACGCTGGCGCAGCAAGGCCGGCGCATCGTGCAACAAGGCTCGCGCGTCGCCCGGCTCGAACGGCGTGGCGCCGGAGACGATGCAGCAGCGGCTCACATCCGGCGGCCGCATCAGCGCCAGCGCATGGGCCTGCGCCACATCCCGCGCATCAACACCACGATGCAGCCGGTACGCGGCCATCGCCGGTGCCGGCTCAGGGAAGCAGCGTGACATGCGCAGCACCGTCACCGCTGGTCCGCCCTGCCGTGCGGCGTCGATCAGCAGTTGCTCGGCGGCCAGCTTGCTGCGGTGGTAGATCGTGCGCGGCTGCGGCAGTGTGCCTTCGGTGACCCAGGCGGCGGCGTCGGCATCCTGGGCCGCACCGTACAAGGCCGTGGTGCTGGTGAACACGATGTGCCGCACACCATGG
>NZ_DATILJ010000033.1:0-8353 GCF_035476535.1 Aquabacterium sp. | reverse complement strand
ATCTCGGCCAAAACCCCCTTGGGGCACGCGCCGCAGATCGCCGGTTTGCAGACCTAGCGTCCAAAGGCCGGATCGCCGAACGACTGGGGCCTTCCAGCGCCGTGGAACGCGCATGGAACAGCCTCTTGCGCAAAGTGCGTCCCATCGAAAGGACGCCACTGATGAACACCACGCCCCCTGGCCTTCCGAACCCGGCCGTCACCCCACCGCGCCCCACGCTTGTGCTGCTGCACGCCAGCGCCGCCTCGGCGCGGCAGTGGGACGCGCTGGCCGAATCGCTGAAGTCCCGCTTCGACGTGCAGGCCCTCGACCTGCACGGCCACGGCAAGCGGCCCGCACCGGACCATGGCCAGCCGCTGCGTGTGCTGGACGACGTGGCCCTGGCCCGGGCGGTGCTGGAGCGCAGCGGCGGCGGCCATGTCATCGGCCATTCGTACGGCGCGGCCGTGGCCGTGCACCTAGCGGCCGCGGCGCCCGGGCTGGTGCACAGCCTGGCGGTATACGAGCCGGTGGTGTTCCGCCTGCTGGCCGACCATGCCCGCGGCAGCCCCGGTGCCAGCGAGGCTTTCGAGCTGGCCACCGGCGTGTGGGAGCATGTCCGCCAATCCCGCCTCATCGAGGCGGCCGCGCTCTTTGTCGACTACTGGTCCGGCCCCGGCACCTGGCACGCCATGCCGCCCGAGCGCCAACAGGCCGTGGCCGCGCGAATGCCACTGATCGACCAGCAGTTCCTTGCGCTGATGCAAGAGCCGCTGCCGGCCTCCGTCCTGGCGCGCCTGCGCATGCCCCTGCTGTGCCTACATGGCACACGCAGCACCTTGGCCGCGCGCCAGATGGCCACGCTGCTGCAGACCCTGCTGCCGCAGGGCCGGCACGAGGCGCTAGAAGACCTGGGCCACATGGCCCCGGTGACCCAGGCGCTGGGTGTGAACCACCGGCTGATTCGTTTCCTGAACGTGGAGCTTCGGTCCTGGCACGCGCCGGTCGGCTTCGCCGCGTGATGTCACCGCCCGAGGGTGGCCGTGCCGGCGAAGGCGATCTCGTTCAAGAGGGGTTTGATGCCAGGCTGAGCCGGCCCGTTGGGCGGCCACAGGGGACATGCCCCGTGACATGCGCAAGCGCTGGCAGCACAACGCAGACGTTGCCGAAGTAGGTGGGCACGGCAGCGGTCACTAACGCATGCAGGTCCCCGGGGGATGCGGGTGTCAGTGGGCTTGTCAGTGGCAGGCGGTCCTGGGGCTTCACAACAGACGCTCGTCGCGTGAACTGCCGCGCATGGCCTTGCGCTGCGCCAGCACGCCTTCGAATCGGCCCCGCTGCGCGGGCGTGAGCACGGCGCGGATCTTTTCGTTCTCGGCATCGTGGATCCTGCGCAGCTCTTCCTGCAGCGCGGCCACCACAGGCTCCTGCTTGGCGATGGCGGCGCTGTCGCGGGCGATGTGCGCTCGGCGCAGCACGCGGCTTTCGCGGTTGAAGTCGCCGCGCTTGGCGGCGAATTCGAGGCGGTACTTCTTCTCGATGGCCATCACCGCATGCGCCTGGTCCATGCTCAGGCCAAGCGCCGTTTCCAGCGATTGATCGGCCGCGGCGGGCTGGGCCAGCGCCAGGAACGAGACGAACACGGTGGCGGACAGCAGACCGGTCAGCACGGCGCGGCGCTGGCTCGAGGGCCTGGTTGCGCCGGCCACGCGGGCGGGGAAGGGACGAAACGTGAACATGGGGATCTCCGTGAAGTCGGTGAAGTCGGTGAAGTGGGTGAAGTAGGTGAGGAACCTTGGGGTGATGGCTCAAGCGCCCGCTGCTGTCTTGGCCGCCATCGGCCGCCGCGCGCCGGCCACGAGCAACAGGCCCAGTGCTGTGAGCGTCAGCGCCAGCCCGGTGGGCTCGGGCACGGTGCTGGCCACGTCGCCATCACGCACGGCCACGGCATAGGAGCCCAGGCCGTCGGGCACCTTGAAGTCAACGCTTTGCAGGCCGTGCCCGAACCCGAAGCTCCAGGCCAGCGCGGCGGGGCTGGGCGCATAGCTGGTGCCGGAGTAGTAGCGGTACGCCTGGATGTTCTCGAACAGGGCCAGGTTGGCCAGTTCTTGCGCGCTGTCGCCGGTGGGGTCGAGCACCGACTCGCCCGCATTGCCGCCGAGGTGGTTGTAGAACAGATAGCCCATTTCGCTGCCGGTGCAGCCGTAGCCTGCCGATTGCACCGGTGCACCACCGCCAGGGCCGGCGTCGTCGGAGCAACCGGGGTCCGGTTGCAGCGTGGCGGGCAGCCGCCAGTCGGTGTAGCCGCCGTGCGCCAGGTTGTCCGCCCAATCGGCGGCGCTCTGCCAGTACTGCAGGCCGCCGGCGCCGAAGTCCTGCAGCCAGGTGATGTTCTGGTCGCTGTCGTAGACCATGCCTCCGCCGCGGTCGATGAGTGCGGCGGTGGCCGCATGTGCGGCGGTGGCAAGCAGGCTGGCCGCAAACACGTGGCGGGTGAGGGAGTTCATGCTGTGCTCTTCGATGAAGGGGGTGGGTTCAGGCCTGCAGCGCGGCGGGCGCGGCGGGGGCGGCGTGGGCGGGGTACGCGGCGGCCTTCATGGCGCCGGCCAGCGTCGTGTAGGCCAGCAGCCAGGCCTGGCGGGCCGCGGGTGTCAGGGCCGCGCCGAGGCCTTGTTCCAGGGTCCAGATCAGCGCGGTGCCGACGCTGTCGTAGTGCTGCGGCCGCACGCCGTAGCCGACGTGGCGGCATGCCATCTGCTGCGCGGTGGGCAACACGGCGCCCAGGTCGTGCAGGCTGCGCACCACCGCGTCGAGCGTGCTCATCAGCATGGCGCCCTGGGCGTGGATATCGCGCTTGAACAGCGGCCGGGTGTCGGGCGCCAGCTCGAACAGGCGGCCGTAGAAGAGGTCGGCCGCGGCGGCCTGGATGGGCAGCACCTGTTGCCAGGTGGATTGCACGAGTCGGATCTGGTCGGGGGTCATGGGGGGCTCCGTTCAACAAGGTGGTCCCAGTGTTCCCAGCCAGCCCGCCAAGCACCTTCAGCCGGTCTTCAAAGTTCTTTAATCGCGCGCTGGCGGCCGCCCCTAAACTGCCCTCGCGCCATGTCGAACTCCACTCCGCCGCCCTTGTCGCTGCCCGATGGCCTGCGCTTCGGCCGCTTCGAGCTTCGACCGCTCGAGCAACGCCTGCTCGCCGACGGCGAAGCCGTGCCGCTGGGCGGCCGCGCCTTCGATCTGCTGCTGGCCCTGGTGCAACGCCCGGGGCAGCTGGTCACCCGCAACGAGCTGATCGAGCAAGTGTGGCCCGACCGGGTTGTCGAAGAGAACAACCTGAGCGTTCAGGTCAACGCCTTGCGCAAGGTGCTGGGCGGCGAGTGGCTGCTCACCGTGCCGGGTCGCGGCTACCGCTTCGTCGCCGCGCTGGCGCCGGCTGCGCCCGCCGCCGCGTCCGGGCCCGAAGCACCCCAGCGGCTGCGCACCAACCTGCCGACGCTGCAGCCGCTGCTGATCGGCCGCAGCGACGACCTGGCGGCGCTGGGCACGCTGATCGACCAGCACCGGCTGGTGACGCTGGTCGGGCCCGGTGGCGTTGGCAAGACAAGGCTGGCGCAGGCGGTGCTGGCCTTGCGCGGCAGCGCCTGCGCCGACGGCGCCTGCTGGGTCGAGCTGGCCCCGGTGACCGACCCGGCAGCGCTTCCCGGCGCGCTGGCGACGGCGCTGGGACTGAAGCTGGCGCCGGGCAACACCATCGACACCCTCGTGCAGGCGCTGGCCGAACGCGAGATGCTGCTGGCGCTGGACAACGCCGAACACCTGCTGGACGCCGCGGCCACGCTGTTGCGCACGCTGCTCGCGTCGGCGCCGGGACTGCGCCTCGTCGTCACCAGCCAGACGCCCTTGCGGCTGGCCGAGGAACGTGTGCAGCGCCTGGGCGGCCTGGCCATCCCGCAGGGCGCACTGCCGGCGCAGGCGGCGCAGGCCTTCGGCGCCGTGGCCTTGTTTGCCGAACGTGCACAGGCGGCCGACAGCCGCTTCGTGCTGGCCGATGCGCAGGTGCCGGCGGTCATCGCGCTGTGCCACCAGCTCGACGGCAATGCGCTGGCGATCGAACTCGCCGCCGCGCGGGTGCCGCTGCTGGGCCTGGACATGTTGCTGGCCGCATTGCCCGAGCGGCTGCGTGTGCTGAGCGCAAACCGCGACCGCGCCGCGCCGGCACGCCAGCAGACGCTGCGCGCGGCGCTGACCTGGAGCCACGACCTGCTGGCGCCGCGCGAGCAGCGGCTGTTCCGGCGCCTGGCTGTCGTCGCCGGCACGGCGTCGCTGGCGCTGGTGGCGGCGCTGGCGCAGGCGGGCCATGCCGGCGACAGCGCCGACGGCGACGCCTGGGCCGTGCTGGACACGCTGGACGAGCTGGTGCAGCGCTCGCTGGTCGAAGTGATCGTCGAAGCTGGCGCCGATGGCGACACCGCCGCGCCGCGCTACCGGCTGCTGGCATCGCCGCGTGCACTCGCCGCCGAACAGCTGCAGGCCAGCGGCGAATCCGAGTCACTGCGCCGCTGCCATGCGCAGACCCTGCTGGCCACGCTGGACCAGGCCGCTGCGGCGATGGAAGCCGGCCGCATCGGCATCGAGGCCTGGTGCCGCGCGGCCGAGCATGAGCTGGACGACGCACGCGCCGCGATCGCCTGGGCTGCACCCGCCGGCGACGAGCGGCTGTGCCTGTCGCTGGCCAGCGCGCTGCTGCGTGTGCTGCCTGCGCCGCTGCACGACGAGCGCCTGCTGCTGGCCGACCAGATCGAGCGCCTCGAAGTCGCGCTCCCGCCCGACGCGCCGGCGGCGCTGCACTACCGCGCGGCAGCCAGCATCAGCCTGGCCCTCGCGGCCGCGCAGCCACAGCGCAGCCGCGCAGCTGCCTGGCGCGCGCTGGCCGCGGCGCGCCTGCTGCCCGACGACGACAACGGCCGCTGGAGCCTGCTGCAAGCACTGTGCGAGGCCGCCGATGTCGTCGTCGACGCGGCCGACGCGGCGACCGCCGAGGCCCTGCTGGCCGAGGCGCTCGCCATCGAGCATGCCGCCTGGCCCGCGGTGCGGCGGCGCTGCACGGTGCGGGTGCGCGCCGCCATTGCCGCGGCCCGGGGCGATGCCGCCGAGGCGCTGCGGCTCGACCGCGAACTGCTGAGTCTCAGCCGCGCCGCCGGCGACTGGAGCCCGATGACGCAGATCAACATTGCCGATGGCGAGCTGCGCAGCGGCGATGCCCGCGCCGCCGTGGCCACCGGCCAGGCGCTGGTGGCGCAGTTGCAGACGCAGCGCGACGACAACCATCTCGGTTACGCCCGCCTCAACCTCGCCGCCGCCTGGCTAGCCCTGGACGACACGGCTGCCGCGCGACCGGTCCTGCGCGCCGCCTGGGCGACGGCACGGCGCATCCAGCGCCTGAGCTGGTGGTGCGACCATGCCGCGCTGCTGGCGGCGCTGGAAGGCCGGCCGGGTGATGCGGCCGCGCTGCTGGCCGCTGCCGATGCGCACTACGCAGCCGCCGCCGACCGCCGCCAGCACAACGAAGCGCAAGCGCACACACGCACCTGCGCATTGCTGGCCGCCGGCGCGTGGGCGCTGCACGCGCGCGCTGCGCCGCCCGACGCGCTGCTGCAGCGGCTTGCCTTCGGCACGGCTGCGCTCGACTGAGAGCGCGCTCCGGCGCCGCGGGCGGGTTTTCACAACTTTGAATCCGCGGTACCGGCCTTGTGGCGGGTGCGTGGCGAACGCGTTCGCCCATCGTCGATCGACACCTCGAGAATCGCCAGTTGCGGGCGCTGGTGGACGGTTTCGGCATGCCGCGGCACGGCACAGCCACACATTGATCTGCACCGGAATCGGTCGCGTGGTGCATCGTGACGTCGAGGAAGTGTTGAACCCCGAAGGGGGAGGCCCGACACGTGGGAGCGGGCTGGATCGCTTGCGGGACAATGACGCATGCCTCGCAGACTCGCCAAGGACCTTGCATCGTTCGCCGACCTGGCATCCGACTACGAGGCGGACAAGGATTTCCGGATCATCCAGGTCCCACGCCCGGAGTCTGCGACCGCCGTGCTCGCGCCCCATGGAGGCGGCATCCAGGCGCATACCTCCGACATCGCACGCGCCATCGCTGGTAGCGAGTTCGGGCTCTACCTGTTCGAGGGTCTGCTGAGGGCGGGCAACTTCACGTCGCTGCGCCTGCGCGGCGATCGGTTCGACGAGCCGGGTTGCCTGCAGATGCTGCAGGCGTGCGACCGCGTGGTCTCCGTTCACGGCCTCGGCAGTCCTGGGGAAGTGGTCCTGCTGAGCGGCCGGGACCTAGCGCTGAGCGCCGCCATTGCCGAGCGACTTGTTGCCGCCGGCTTGACTGTCGAGGAAGCGCCGGCCCGGCTGTCGGGCTCCGACCCGAACCACGTTTGCAACCGCGGCCGCAGCGGAGCCGGTGTGCTGGTGGAGATCTCCATGGACCTGCGGCGTTCGCGACGCCGCGTCGCACTGGTGCGCGCCGTCAGGGAGGCATTGCTGGGCGGAGACACTGGCGCATCCGCAGTTCCGGCGCCAATGGCGCTGTAGTGCCTTTCAAGCTCGACGGCAAGGTCTCGTCTTGCGAGTCGTGGAGCCCGTCGGCTTGAACGCCAATCTTGTTCACAAGTGGCGCCGAGAAGCGTCGCGCGGTCAGAGTCATGTTGAGGTTCACACGTCGCAGTTCGTCCCCCGTCGCGCTACCGCCGGCCGCCGACACCGCGCCCGGCATTCGCATCGACGTGCGCCATGGGCAGATGTCGATCACGGTGGCTTGGCCGATGGCGGCCGCCACGGACTGCGCGGTGTGGATGCGCGAGTGGCTGCGGGGACACGCCCAGCCCCACCCAGACCTGGCATCAGCTGCGCCACAGCATCCATAGCCACGGCCTGCATCAGCCGGTTCCGCACCGAGCTTTCAAACCTGGGCGACAGTGGACCCGCTCTCCCGATCGAACCTCGGATACGACGCGCCCTTCACCGAGTCCACCATCACCACCCCATCCTCGATCAGCCGACCCAACGCGACCTCGACCGATTCCTCAGTGGCACCGGCCCCCAGGAACGACTTCAGTGACCGCCGCAACAACGCCGGCTTCGTGGGCCGCTTGTCGCCCATCTGGCGCAGGCTGTCCGTCAGCTTCTTGACCGTCGCCGCGGAGTCGGGCGACAAGCTCACGGGCTTCGCGCCAGTCCCGTCGCAACAGGAAGCTTGCTCGCAATGGGTGGCGTAGCCACCGGGGTCTTCTTGGCCACCAGCGCGTTGGTCGGCTTCGCCACCACCTTCTTCGCCGGAGCCACCTTCTGCGCGGGTGCCTTCTTTGCTGTAGCCTTCTTTACGGTCGGCGCGGGAGCAACTGCCTTCTTGACCACGGCCTTCTTCGCTGGAACCGGCTTGACCGCAGGTTCTTCGGCCGGAGTTGCCCTCACCGTCGAGACAAGCTTGGCCCTGCCATGACCGACCTGACGAACATCGAACCCCATCGCTCTGGCGTGCTCCAGCACCGGCCCGTAGCCCTTGTCGTTCGCCACCACCACCATCGCCGCCGCCTGATTCCGCGAAGCGATGTAGCCCATGTAGAACGACAGATGGAAGTCCAGCGCGTCCTTCCCGGTCTTGCTGATCGGCACCGCGGTGGCCTTGGTGCCGAACGACGCGAACCGCTGCTCGACCTGCCGCTGGTGCGGCCCATGGAACACCCACACCTGGGTCGCGTCTGGCACCATGGTCCGAAGCTCTTCCTCGGTCGGCTGCACGTTTTCGTAGTCGAGCAGAACGTGCGTGCCAGGCATCGCAGCACGTGCCGGAGAGACCCGCGCGACAGCTCGCACCGCCGGGTACTTGGTGCCATCAATCTTGCCAGCACCGCCAAACGCCGCCGACATCCGTCGCTCGACCCCGCACCCATCCGCCCGGTAGGTTGGATGATCGCAGCGCGACAGCAAGCCCCCTCTTGCCCTCGACATCCGGCGTATCAGCCTGGCCCGAGTCTGAAGAGATAAAGGGCGCCGTCAGGCGCCCGGAGCCAAGGTCAAAGAAGACCTCTCTCGGCAAAGGAGCAGATGTCGGCGCCCGCCACCACAAGGTGATCGAGCACACGCACATCAATCAGCGCCAGCGCCGTCTTTCAGCGTCTGCGTCAAAAACTCATCGGCCCGGCTTGGCTCCGCCTCGCCTGAGGATGGTTGTGCGCCTTTTGTGCCCCGAATCGTTTTGTGCCCGAGCCCACCGTGCGCTGGGATTGGCCAGGGCATACCGTCATCGCCGTGACACATAACGGTGCCGTGAGGTCCAGCATGCCGTCTCCCGCAACTTGGCAGACAGGAGATT
>NZ_DATILJ010000032.1:0-19404 GCF_035476535.1 Aquabacterium sp. | reverse complement strand
CCAGAAGCTCGCGATCAGGCGTTGGGCATGGATGTTCAGGTCGATCGCGAAGCGCTGCGCGGCGATCCAGTCCACCACATGCACGATCAGCGGATGGTCCGGCGGCCGGCCCTTGGCGGCGAAGATACCGGCCACGGCCGCATCGTCGTCGGCGCGGGCCCCCAGGCCATAGACCGTCTCGGTGGGGAAGGCGACCAGGCCGCCGGCGGCGATGCGCATCGCCGCGGCATCAAGCGCGGCCGGGTCGTGGCCGGACAGCAGGCTCATCGTCCGGCTCAGTGCGCCGCGATGCCGAGCAGCGCGGCGGCCTGCAGCGCCGCCGCACGCGCCTGCGCGGCATCGGCGGCGGTGATGGTCAGGTGGCCCATCTTGCGGCCACGGCGTGCGCTGGTCTTGCCGTACAGGTGCAGGTGCATGCCGGGCAGCGCGAGCAGCTGGCCCCAGGCCGGCTCGCGCGCCGCGTCGCCGTCGCGGAACCACAGGTCGCCCAGCAGGTTCAGCATCACCGTCGGCGAGTGCAGGCGCGGGGTCTGCAGCGGCAGGCCGGTCAGCGTGCGCACCTGCAGCTGGAACTGGCAGACATCGCAGGCATCGATCGAATAGTGGCCGGAGTTGTGCGGCCGCGGCGCCATCTCGTTGGCCACCAGCGAACCATCGGCCAGCACGAAGAACTCGACGCACAGCACGCCGACATAGGCCATGGCCTCCGCAACGCGGCAGGCGGCTGCGATCGCTTGCTGCTGCAGTGGCGCCGGCACGTCCGGCGCCGGCACCTGGGTCACCGCCAGGATGCCGTCGCGATGCAGGTTCTGTTGCACTGGCAGCGTGACGGTTTCGCCCTGCGCATTGCGCGCGACGATGACGCTGAGCTCCAGCGCCAACGGCAGCATCTGTTCCAGCAGGCAAGGCACCTGCCCCAGTTCGTGCCACGCGGCGGCCAGCGCAGCCGCGTCGGCCACCCGGCGCTGGCCCTTGCCGTCGTAGCCCAGGCGGGCGGTCTTCAGGATGCCCGGCAGCAGCGTGGCCGATACGCCGGCCAGTTGCGCCGCGGACTCGATCAGCGCATGCGGCGCGCAGGGCACACCGCAGCGCACGAACTGGGCCTTTTCAGCCGCGCGGTCCTGGCAGATCGCCACCGCGTCGGCGGCCGGCGCCACCGGGCGCTGCAGCGCCAGCGTGCGCAGCGCGGGCGCGGGCACGTTTTCGAATTCGGTGGTGATGGCGTCGCAGCGCCGGGCCAGTTCGGCCAGGCCGGCTTCATCGAGGTAGGCGGTCTGCAGATGGCCGTGCGACACCAGACCGGCGGGCGAGCTGTCGTCCGGATCGAGCACCACCGTGCCGTAGCCCATCGTTTGCGCGGCGTGCACGAACATGCGGCCGAGTTGACCGCCACCCATCACGCCCAGGGTCGCCCCCGGCAGGATCGCCGCGCTCACCGCTGGCAGGACCGCGTCACTCATGGCTTGACCGCGAGCGTCAACTCGGCGCTCATCGCCTGGGCGGCCGCAGTCTGGCGAGCCCGGAAGGCCTCGAGCTTGTCGCGCAGCACCGGGTCGCCGGTGGCCAGCATCGCCACCGCGAACAGCGCCGCGTTGGCCGCGCCAGCGGCGCCGATCGCGAAAGTGGCCACCGGAATGCCCTTGGGCATCTGCACGATCGAATGCAGCGAATCGACACCGCTCAGATGGCGGCTGGCCACCGGCACCCCGAGCACCGGCACGGTGGTCTTGGCCGCCAGCATTCCCGGCAGGTGGGCCGCGCCGCCGGCGCCGGCGATGATCGCTTTCAGCCCGCGCCCCGCCGCGGCCTCGGCGTAGGCGAACATCTCGTCGGGCATGCGGTGGGCCGAGACCACGCGGCATTCATGGGGCACACCAAACTCGGCGAGAATCTGCGCCGCCTGTTGCATAGTTTCCCAGTCGCTGGACGAGCCCATCAAGACGCCAACCACCGCGCCAAGCGCAGCATCGGCGGGGGGCCCGGAGGGGGACAGGGAACTGGACTGCAAGGCTGGCTCCGCCAAAGTGGGCAAAAGCCTTGGATTGTAGGCGGGCGCCCCCACATGCCCCCGTCATCGGCCCCCTACCCGCTCACCCGACGCTCACCCGACACCATGAACGACATCACTCTGCAGAATTTCGAAGCCGACCTGATCCAGGCCTCGATGCAGCAGCCGGTCCTGCTGGACATCTGGGCGCCCTGGTGCGGCCCCTGCCGCACGCTGGGCCCGCTCCTCGAAAAGGTCGAAACGGCCTATGGCGGCCGCTTCAAACTGGCCAAGCTCAACAGCGACGACCAGCCGGAGATCTCCGGCCAGCTGAGCCAGGCCTTCGGGGTGCGCTCGATCCCGTTCTGCGTGCTGTTCGACAAGGGCCAGCCGATCGACGGCTTTGTCGGTGCGCTGCCCGAAGCGCAGATCCGCGAATTCCTCGACCGCCATGTGCCGAGCGCCGAGGCGCTGGAAGCTGAAGCCGAGACCGAAGAAGCCGTGGCGCTGGAAGCCAGCGGCGACACCGAGGCCGCGCTGGCCAAGCTGCAGCAGGCGGTGGCCATCGACCCCGCCAACGACGGCGCCCGCTACGACTACATCAAGCTGCTGCTCGAATCCGGCCACCTGGAGCAGGCGCGCCAGGCCTACGAGCCGGTGGTCAGCAAGGCGCTGGTCGATGGCCGCATCGCAGCGCTGGGCCACTGGATCGCCGCCTGCGACAAGGCCGCCGGCGCACGCTCGCCACAGGCCCTGGCCGCAGCCATCGAAGCCAACCGGCGTGACTTCGAGGCGCGCTTCGAGTTGGCGCAGACGCTGATGGCCGGCCGCCAGTTCACCGATGCGATGGAAGCACTGCTCGAGATCGTGATGCGCGACAAGGAATGGAACAGCCAGCTCGCGCGCAAGACCTATGTCGCGATCCTCGAGCTGATGAGCAAGCCGGCGCCGAAGGCCGCGGCCGAGCAGGCCAAGGGCACGCTGGAACTCACCGGCAAGTCGGTGGCGGCGCCGAGCGACCCGGTGATCGACCAGTACCGCCGCAAGCTCAGCATGGCGCTGTTCTGACCGTTCCCGGCACGGCCGCTCGGCGGACGCACCGCTGCAACCGGCCCGGCCGGCCAGGACCGGCGACTTAGAATCCGCCGTTTGGCCCCCGCCCTGTGCGAGGGCTGCTCTCAAGGAAGACCGACGTGTTCATCTCCAATGCATATGCGCAGGCCGCACCGGCCGCACCGGCCGCCGGTGGCATCGAATCCATGTTCGGCTCGTTCGGCCAGATGCTGCCGCTGGTGCTGATGTTCGTGGTGTTGTACTTCATCATGATCCGGCCGCAGATGAAGCGCCAGAAGGAACACAAGGCCATGCTCGAAGCGCTGGCCAAGGGCGACGAGGTCGTCACCTCGGGCGGCATGATCGGCCGCGTTGCCAAGCTCGGCGAGACCATCGTTCACGTGGAAGTCGCCAACGGCGTGGAACTGCAGGTGCAGCGCAGCGCCGTGGTGCAGGTGCTGCCCAAGGGCACCTACGGCAAGTGATGGCCCGGGCGCCCGCGCGGCGCTTGAACGCCCATTCGGCACGCCAGTCCTGAGCGCCTTGAGGCGCTAGTGCACAAGGCCCGGCCCCGGGCCAAGGAAGCCACGATGAACCGCTACTCCTGGTGGAAGTACCTGATCCTCGGCATCGCGCTGGTGGTCGGGTTGCTGTACACGCTGCCCAATTTCTTCGGCGAAGCGCCGGCCGTGCAAATCTCCAGTGCCAAGGCCACCGTGAAGGTGGACTCAGGCATGGTGCCGCGCATCGAGGCCGTGCTGGCCAAGGCCAGCCTGCAGGCCGACTTCGTGCAGTTCGACAGTGGCTCGGTCAAGGCCCGCTTCGGCGATGTCGACAGCCAGGTCAAGGCCAAGGACGCCATCGCGAAGGCGCTGAACCCCGATGCGGCCGACCCGGCCTACATCGTGGCCTACAACCTGCTGTCGCGCTCGCCGACCTGGCTGACGAAGCTGCGGGCGCTGCCGATGTACCTGGGCCTGGACCTGCGCGGCGGCGTGCACTTCCTGATGCAGGTGGACATGAAGGCGGCGCTGACCAAAAAGGCCGATGTCTTCAGCGGCGACATCCGCGTTTTGCTGCGCGACAAGAACATCCGCCACGCCGGCATCAGCCGTGATGGCAACGACGTGGTGGTGCGCTTCCGCGACCGCGCCGTGCTGGGCCAAGCGCTGCCCTTGCTCACCGACCAGGTGACCGACCTGCAATGGACCGAGGCCGCCGACGGCAGCGAATTCAAGCTCACCGGCACGCTCAAGCCGGAGGCCATCCGCCGCATCCAGGATGCCGCGCTCAAACAGAACATCACCACGCTGCACAACCGCATCAACTCGCTCGGCACCAACGAACCGGTGATCCAGCAGCAGGGCCTGGACCGCGTGGTGGTGCAGTTGCCCGGGGTGCAGGACACCGCGCGGGCCAAGGACATCCTGGGCCGCACGGCCACGCTGGAAGTGCGGCTGGTCAACACCTCCACCGAGGCTCTGGAGGCGCTGCGCGGCGCCGGGCCGGTGCCTTTCGGCAGCGAGCGCTACCTCGATCGCGACGGCTCGCCGATCATCGTCTTCCGCCAGGTCATCCTGACCGGCGACAACCTGACCGATGCCCAGCCCGGCTTCGATGGCCAGAACTCCAGCGAACCCGCGGTGCACCTGACGCTGGACAGCAAGGGCGCGACGATCTTCCGCGATGTCACGCGCGAGAACATCAACAAGCGCATGGCCATCCTGCTGTTCGAGAAGAACAAGGGCGAGGTCGTCACTGCGCCGGTGATCCGCGGCGAAATCGGCGGTGGCCGGGTGCAGATCTCCGGCCGCATGACCACGGTGGAGGCCAACGACACCGCGCTGCTGCTGCGCTCGGGCGCGCTGGCCGCACCGATGGAAATCATCGAGGAACGCATGATCGGCCCGTCACTCGGCGCCGACAACATCACCAAGGGCTTCCACAGCGTGGCCTACGGTTTTGCCTTCATCGCCGTGTTCATGTGCGGCTACTACCTGCTGTTCGGCATGTTCTCGACCCTGGCGCTGGGCTTCAACCTGCTGCTGCTGGTGTCGGTGCTGTCGATGATGCAGGTCACGCTCACCTTGCCGGGTATCGCGGCGATTGCGCTGACGCTGGGCATGGCGATCGATGCCAACGTGCTGATCAATGAACGGGTGCGCGAGGAGTTGCGCAACGGCTCGTCGCCGCAAGCGGCGATCTCGGCCGGCTACGAACGCGCCTTCGCAACGATCCTGGATTCGAACATCACGACGCTGATCGCCGGCCTGGCGCTGCTGGCCTTCGGCTCGGGCTTCGTGCGCGGCTTCGCGGTGGTGCACTGCCTGGGCATCCTGACCTCGATGTTCTCGGCGGTGATGTTCTCGCGCGGCCTGGTCAACCTCTGGTACGGCCGGCAGAAGAAGCTGAAGTCAGTGTCCATCGGGCAGGTCTGGAAACCGGCCGCGGCGGCCGGCAGCACGGGCGATGCGGCGTCGGGCAGCGAACCCGTGGCCAAGGCCTGAGGCCGCAGGAAACAAGACATGGAGTTCTTGGTGAAGTCATCACGTCCGGTTCGCTCACATGAGCCTTCCCCAGAATTCCATTGGAACTGACAAGGAATCAAGATGGAATTCTTCAGAATCCGCCGCGACATCCCGTTCATGCGGCATGCGCTGGTGTTCAACATCATCTCGTTCCTCACCTTCGCGGCCGCGGTGTTCTTCCTCGCGACACGCGGGCTGCACTTGTCGATCGAATTCACCGGCGGCACGGTGCTGGAGGTGGAATACACCCAACATGCCGCCAACCTGGAAAAGACGCGGGCGGCGATCGAAGCGCTGAACCTGGGTGAAGTCCAGGTGCAGACCTTCGGCACGTCCAAGGACGTGATGGTGCGCCTGCCCGTGCGCGGCGATGCCAAGCCGGCCGAGCAGTCGGCTCTTAGTGCACGGGCCTTTGCCGCGCTGTGCGCCGCCGAAGCCGGCACCGTGGGCGCCAAGACCATCAAGTCGCCGCAGGGCGAGGAGGTCAACCGGCCGTCCTGCACCCGGGCCGATGGCGTCGAGCCGCTGAAGCTGTCGCGCACCGAGTTCGTCGGCCCCGCGGTCGGCTCGGAACTGGCCTCCGACGGTGCCAAGGCGCTGGCCTTCGTCGTGATCGGCATCATGCTGTACTTGGCCTTCCGCTTCGAGTGGAAGTTCTCGGTCGCGGCGATCATCGCCAACCTGCACGACGTGATCATCATCCTGGGCTTCTTCGCCTTCTTCCAGTGGGAGTTCTCGCTGGCCGTGCTGGCTGCTGTGCTGGCCATCCTGGGTTATTCGGTGAACGAGTCGGTGGTCATCTTCGACCGGATCCGCGAAGCCTTCCGCAAGTACCGCAAGCTCAACACGCAGCAGGTCATCGACCACGCGATCACCAGCACCATCAGCCGCACCATCATCACGCACGGCTCGACGCAGATGATGGTCTTGTCGATGCTGCTGTTCGGCGGCCCCACGCTGCACTACTTCGCGGTGGCGCTGACGATCGGCATCCTGTTCGGCATCTACTCGTCGGTGTTCGTCGCCGCGGCCATTGCGATGTGGCTCGGCGTCAAGCGCGAGGACTTGGTCAAATTCACGGCCAAGGACCACGACCCGAACGACCCCAATGCCGGGGCCGTGGTATAGAGTAGGCATTCCATCACGAACAGTCTGCCTGCCACCTCACATGGCGACCAACGCCAATGCCGCCCAACTCGCCAGCGAGGCTCGGCGGCTGTACACCGATGAGTTGGTCAAGGGCCTGCCGAATCTGGTGCGTCACGTCGTCGACGGCGCGCGCCATTCACTGGACAAGCCGGCGGAATACCAGACCGCCCAGCGCCGCCGGGAGCTGATGCAGGGGCTGCAGAAATCGGCCCGCCAGTGGCTGGCCGGCATGAACGATGGCTTGCGCCACGTGCTGGTGCATGGCGGTTCAGCGGCACAACCCGGCGACTTGCCGCGTCCTGGCGGCAAGGGCATGTCGTTGGTCGACGACGACACGATCGACCGCGAGATCCTGACCTCTCGGCTGGCGCTGGCGATCATGGACCGTGCGTCCTGGGAGTTCAGCGATCTGCGCTCGCGCATTGCGATGCTCGAGCAGCGCCAGGAACTCGACATCCACGACGCTTTGCGTGCCCATGTGCTGGCCCGCGTGGCGCATGACGCCTGGCGCGGCGCTAGCCTGTCGCCGGAAGACTGGCGCGAAGCCCAGCTGTGGCTGCACGACGAATTCGCCATGCTCTGTGAAGAGGCCTACCACGAGATCAACCGCTGGCTGGTCGAGCGCCACGTTCTGCCCGATGTGGACTTGCGGCCGCTGATCCGCCGCGCGCACGACAGCGGCGCCGTTGCCACCACCAGCGGCAGCGGGCCGTCGCGCCCGGCCGTCATGCCCTCCACCGGCCGGCCGGCCGGGCTGGCAGCGCAGTTGTCAGCACCCGGATCGGGTCTTGGCGCCGGCCTCGATTCGCGCCGCAGCAATGTCGGCGAAGAAACCCGCATGATGACGCGCGCTGCGCCGCTCGCCCGCGGCAGCGACCACGCGCAGGCGGTCCTGGGGCGGCTGAACCGCTTGGTCGGCCGCCAGCTGCCGGGCTTTTCGGACACCAGCCGCGGACCCGCACTGGTGACACCGCGGCTGTCGCGGGCCATCGAGCTGGCGCAGAACAGCCTGAAGCAGCGCCTGGTGTCGGTGCCGCATTCCGTCTCGCCAGCGCTGACCACGCCGATGCTGATCGACGAACTGCAGCAGCGCAAGCAACTGCTCAAGCACGCCGCCAGCACGCCGAATGAACGCGCGACGATCGAGATCGTCGCGATGATGTTCCAGAGCATCCTGACCGACGACCGCATCCCGGCCGCCGTGCGGGTGTGGTTCGCGCGCTTGCAGATGCCGGTGCTTCGCGTGGCCGTCGGTGAGCCGGATTTCTTCGCCACCATCGACCATCCGGCGCGCCGGCTGATCGACCGCATGGGCGCCTGCGTGATGGGCTTCGACAACTCGGCGCAAGCCGTGGGCGACACGCTGGAGAAGGAAATCAAGCGGGTCGTGCAGGTCGTTGAGGCCTATCCGGACACCGGGCGCCGCGTCTTCCAGACCGTGTTGGCAGAGTTCGAGAAGTTCCTCGAACACTATTTCCGCAACGAGAACGAGACGACCCGCAAGGGCGTGTCGCTGGCCCAGCAGGTGGAACAGCGCGAGACGATGGCGATCCAGTACACCATCGAGCTGCGTCGCATGCTCAACGAGGTGCCGGTGCAGGAGGGCGTACGCCAGTTCCTGTTCCAGGTCTGGGCCGACGTGCTGGCGACCACCGGCGTGCGCTTCGGGCCGCAGTCGGCCGAGACCAAGGACATGAAGCGCGCTGCCGCCGACCTGATCTGGTCGGCCAGCGCCAAGGTCACCCGCGATGAACGCGCCGAGGTGATCCGTCGGCTGCCGCTGCTGCTGAAACGCCTGCGTGACGGCATGGTCAACGCCCACATGAGCAGCGAGCGGCAGGAAGAGCACATCCAGTCGCTGAACAATTCGCTGGCGGCGGCCTTCACTGCCAAGGCCGCAGTGATCCCGACCGAGCGGCTGACCGAGTTGATGGAGCGCCTCGAAACGCTGGAGGAACTGCTGCCGGATGCGGCGGATCTGGAAATCGACGAATCGATGGTGCTGGACCTGTCCGGCCACGAGAGCTCGGAGTTGGAGGTGGTGTCTGAAGGCGGCTCGATGCCGACGCCGGCGATGCTGTCCTGGGCGCGTGAACTGCTGGTCGGCAGCTGGTACATGCTGGACTACCGCGGCCACAACGAAGCCATGCAACTGGTGTGGCACGGCATGCGCCGGCAACTGTCGATGTTCGTGGCACCCAGCGGCCGCTGCGTGCTGTTCCAGCGGCAACGCCTGGCAGCCTTCCTGCAGGCCGGGCTGCTGCTGCCGGCGCAGGATGAAGCGCTCACGGTGAAGGCCACACGCAGCGCGCTGGCCAAGCTGGACGCGGACCCGTCGCGGCTGATGAACTGAGCGTCGGCGGCCCACGAGCCGCATCCTGCGGCGTCAGTGGATCAGGCGTTCTTCGGGTGCGACGAACAATTCGTCGAGGATCAGCGCATCGGGCTCTTCGCCCAGGCTCCAGAAGACCATCAGCACGATGACCTTCAGGTCTTCCAACGCCAGTGGACTTTCGCCGACAGCACTGGCGCGGTCGACCACCATCTCGCGCATCGGCGCCGGCAGCACGCCGGCGGACTCGAGGAAACTGACGAAGCCGATCGAATCTTCGCCCAGACGCTCCACCTCGGCCGGTGAATACACCCGCATGCTGGTCTCGGATTGTTCACCGGCGTAGGTTTCCGCGGTTTCGGCCAGACCATCCAGCCAGCTCAGGGCTTCCTGGATTTCGTCGGTCTCGAAGCCGACGGCCGAGAGTTTGCGAGTGAGCTGGTCGTGGTCCGGACAGGCGTCCGGGCGCCAGTAGTTCTCGTACAGATAAACCAGAACCTCGAACATGAAACCACTATACCGCAGGGCCTGGGGCCCGGGCGTCGAAACTGCACGGCCCTACCGGGCATGCGGTAACCGGGTGCGGCGCCTCAGGCGCCTTGCCGGCGCTGGAACAGGCCGCCGGGCAGTCGGGCGACGAGCCCGTCGAGTTCCAGCTCCATCAGGCGCACATTCAAGGCTGAGGCCGACCAGCCGCAGCGCGCCATCAAGGCATCCAGCGTGGCTGGGTCATGACCCAAGGCGCGCAGCACCTCGTCATCGTCGGTCGGTGCCACACTCGGCAGCACGGCCGCGTGGGCGATCGTCAAGTCCAGGGTCGCCTGGCGGGGTTGCGTGCCCAGCTCTTCCAGGATGTCATCGACGGTTTCAACCAGTTTCGCGCCCTCTCGCAGCAAGGCATGGCAGCCACGCGCCTGCGCTGAATGGATCGAGCCCGGGATCGCAAACACTTCGCGCCCGGCCTCCGCCGCCTGGCGCGCGGTGATCAGCGAACCGGAACGCAACGCGGCTTCCACCACCAGCGTGCCACGTGTCAGCCCGGCGATGATGCGGTTGCGCTGCGGAAAGTGGGCCTGCAGCGGCGGCATGCCCAGCGCGAATTCGCTGAGCATCAAGCCCTCTTCGGCGATGCGCTGGGCCAGTGCGCGGTGGGCGCGCGGGTAGACCTGGTCGAGGCCGGTGCCGACCACCGCGATGGTGCTGCCAATCGCCTGCAGCCCGCCCAGATGCGCCGCTCCATCGATGCCGGTGGCCAGCCCGGACACGATGGTCCAGCCTGCCCGGCTCAGCTCGGTCGCCAGGCGGTGCGCGTTGTCCAGGCCCTGCGGTGTCGGTTTCCGGCTGCCGACGATGGCGATGCCGGCTGCCGCCAGCAACTCGCTGCGCCCTTGCAGGTAGAGCAGCAAAGGTGGGTCGGCGGTTTGCAGCAGGGCCGGTGGGTAGTCGGCGTCGGCCAGTGTCAGCACGCGCCGTTGCGGGTGCCCAGCCAGCCAGGCACCCGTGGCGGCCACGCGTTCGGCATGGTCATCGGGGGGTTGCCGCAGCGCCTCGGCCTGCCGCTCACCGACCAGCACGCGCAAGGCCGCGTCGTCCGCACTCGCCACCGCCGCCGGCGAGCCCAGCGCCGCCAGCAGCCGGCGCAGGGTGCCACGGCCGACGCCGGTGCGGTGCACCAGCCGCAACCAGGCGTCCAGCTCGTCAGGCTGCGCGAGCGCGGCGCCCACCCGGCCTGCCGCCCGAGTCAAGGCTGGGTGAACCTGTCGCCGCGGCTGACCGGGTCGATCGCCGAGACGATCAGCGCGTAGGACACGCGGTCGAACACCCGGAACACGAACAACATGCCGATGCGTTCATCGGGCAGCTTGATCGCGGTCTTCTTGCCATCGGTCTTGTCGACCGTGATCGCACCGTTGCGCCACAGCGCCAGCACATGGCCGCGTTCGATGCCGTCGCGCCCGCCGCGGTTCAAGGCCACGATCTGGTTCTGGCCCGCGGTGAGCGCTTCACCATAGATCGAGATGATCTGGCCGGCGATTGCCCCCGCCGGTGAATGCGGCGCGTAAGCGCTGAAGTCGCGCTGCGGCACCGGCGCCAGCCGGTCGCCGATGCCGGCCTCCTGGCGCACGCTGGTCAGGCGGAAACTTGCCGGCACTTCCACGGCGTTCTTGCCATCGGCGGTTGGGCGCGTGTCGCCGGCACGCGTGAACTCGGCCGTGCCGACAAAACCCGCCTCGAAGCCCAGCACCTGGCCGGATTCCGGGTCGATCATCGGCTTGCTCTCGCGGAACAGCCGGAATTCGCGGGCCCCCTTCAGGTCGCCACGCACATAGGCTGTTTCGCCGCGCGAGACCAGCACGCGGCCTTCCTGCGTGGCGACGATGCGCGGCGCGCTGGCCAGTTCATCCGAATCGAGCACGATGGCTTCGTTCAGGAACGGGCCGATCAGGTGCAAGGGGATCGACGCGATGGCGCCGTTGTCCAGCAACTCGGCGCGAACCCGCGGCGACAACTTGACGGTGTTGGTGGGCGCCGTGCCTTCCTGCCCCGGCCGCGCCACACGCAGCATCGCGCGGCCGTCCATCTTGACCAGCACCAGCACCTGCCCGGGGTAGATCAGGTGCGGATTGCGGATCTGCTCCATGTTCATGCCCCAGAGCTCGGGCCAGCGCCAGGGGCTGGTGAGGAAGAGCTTGGAGATGTCCCACAGCGTATCGCCGCGCTGCACGGTGTGTGATTCCGGCGCGTTGGGCGACAACTCGGACAAGGGCACACCGGCCTGGGCCACTTGCTGTGCCGTGGAACGCTGGCCCGGCGTGATGGTCAGGTCGACCGCAACGGACGCGAACGGCGCACCTAACAGTGCCGCCGCCGCCAGCGTGGGCCAGCACCTCCGGAGGGCGGGAAGGTGGAACTGGCGTGAACTCATGTCGTCGGTCTCCAGCAAGCGTGATGCCACAATCATGCCCCAGGCCGTTGCGGGCGCCACCTCGGAGCCATCGACGCCTTGAACGCTGTCGACGAACCGCGCATGCGCCGTTCATGCCGGCCAGCAATGCTCATGCTACATCGCAGATTCTGCCGATAAACCCTTGATATCGCAACGAAAAACAGTTTCGATCACGGCCTGATACCGGGCCGGCGATACTGTTGCCGTTGCGCTCCATCCACATCTGTTGCTGCATGTGTCAGCCGACGAGCCGACCTTTGATGCCATGGCCCTGCTACCGATCCTGCGATACCCAGATCCCCGCCTGCATACCGTGGCCCGCCCGGTGGCCGAAGTCGACGAGCGCATCCGCCGCCTCGTCGACGACATGCTCGACACGATGTACGACGCCGATGGTGTCGGCCTCGCGGCCACGCAGGTCGACGTGCACGAGCGGGTGATCGTGATCGACACCTCCGACAGCCGCGACGAACCCCGCGTGCTGATCAACCCCGAGATCCTGGCGCGCAGCGAAGAGATGCGCTTCTCCGACGAAGGCTGCCTGTCGGTGCCGGCGATCTACGACCGCGTCGAGCGCCATGCCCGCGTGACCGTGCGCGCACTGGGGCGGGATGGCCAGTCCCATGAGTTTGAAGCCGAAGGGCTGACCGCCGTGTGCGTGCAGCACGAAATGGACCACCTGATCGGCAAGGTCTTCGTCGAGTACCTGAGTCTGCTGAAACGTGAACGCATCAAGACCAAGATGCTGAAGAAGACGCGCGACGAACAAACCCGCGTCCGGCGCTGAGCCCCCTCCGATGCGCATCGCTTTCGCCGGCACGCCGGAATTTGCCGCCACCGCCCTGGCGCAACTGATCGCAGCCGGTCACGACATCGTGCTGGTCCTGACCCAGCCCGACCGGCCCGCCGGGCGTGGCATGAAGCTGCAGCTCTCACCGGTGAAAGCACTGGCACTGGCCCGTGACCTACCGCTGTCCCAGCCGCGCAGCCTGCGCCTGGACGGCAAGTACCCGGAAGACGCGCGGGCCGCGCAACAAGCGCTGGCCGCGGCCGCGCCCGAGGTGATGGTGGTGGCCGCCTATGGCCTGATCCTGCCCGCCTGGGTATTGGCACTGCCGCCGCGGGGCTGCCTGAACATTCACGCCTCGCTGCTGCCACGCTGGCGCGGCGCCGCGCCCATCCACCGGGCCATCGAAGCCGGGGATGCCAAGACCGGCATCACGATCATGCAGATGGATGCCGGCCTCGACACCGGCGACATGCTGCTGTGGCGGTCCGAGGCCATCAGTGCGCAGGATTGCACGGCCACGCTGCACAACCGCCTGGCCGCCCTCGGCGGCGAGCTGATCGTGCAGGCACTCGCCGCGCCGTCGCTGCAGCGCACGCCGCAGCCCTCGGCGGGCGTGAGTTACGCCCACAAGATCGACAAGGCCGAAGCCGCGATCGACTGGCTGCAGCCGGCCGCGCTGATCGAACGCCGCCTGCGCGCCTTCGACCCCTTCCCCGGCGCCAGCTTCACGCTCGATGGCGAGGTGATCAAGCTCTGGCGTGGGCGCATCGAGCGCCTGATGTCCGGCACGCCGGGCCGAGTCTTGCGCGCCGACGGCGGCCAGCTCATCGTGGCCTGCGGCGACCACGCCCTGCAGTTGCTGCAACTGCAGCGCCCGGGGGGGCGCCGCATCGACACTGCAGCCTTCCTGCAGGCCCACCCAGGCCTGGCGGGTCGCCAGCTGGGTTGAACTTCAGGTGTCCGCCGTCATCTGATCCGGTGCATCCATGACGGATGCACCCACGCGAAAGGACGGACCCGCCATGTTCAACATGATGAAGACAGCCATTCTGATGGCCGCCATCACCGCGCTGTTCATGCTGATCGGCCGCATGCTCGGAGGCCAGGCCGGCATGATGCTGGCGCTGGTGATTGCGCTGGGCATGAACTTCTTCAGCTACTGGTTCAGCGACAAGATCGTGCTGAAGATGTACAACGCGCAGGAGGTTGACGAGACCACCGCGCCGCAGTTCGTGCGCATGGTGCGGGAACTGGCCGAGCGGGCCGGCCTGCCGATGCCCAAGGTGTACCTGATCCAGGAAGACGCGCCGAACGCGTTTGCCACCGGCCGCAACCCGGAGCATGCCGCGGTGGCCGCCACCACCGGCATCATCCGCGCCCTGAGCACCCGCGAACTGCGCGGCGTGATGGCCCACGAACTGGCCCATGTGCGTCACCGCGACATCCTGATCTCGACCATCAGCGCGACGATGGCCGGTGCCATCGGCATGCTGGCCACCTTCGGCATGTACTTCAGCGGGCGGGACGACGAAGGCCGCCCGACCAACCCGATCGTCGGCCTGCTGGTCGCGATCCTCGCGCCGCTGGCCGCCAGCCTGATCCAGATGGCGATCAGCCGCGCCCGCGAGTTCGAGGCCGACCGCGGCGGTGCCGAGATCTCCGGCGACCCGGAAGCGCTGGCGATGGCGCTGCAGAAGATCCATCGCCACGCCCAGGGCATCCCGATGGAAGCGGCGGAGCGCCATCCGGAAACCGCGCAGATGATGATCATGAATCCGCTGTCCGCCGGCGGGTTGCGTGGCCTGTTCTCGACCCACCCATCGACCGAAGAGCGGGTTGAACGTCTGCTGCAGATGGCCGTGGCCCGCTGAAAACTGGCGGCGCTCAAGCCCGGCGCAAGGCGGCCGATAAGACCGCCATGCGCCAAGCCTTCGCCTCCCTGTTGATGTCCGGCCTGTGCCTGCTGGTCGCCGGCTGCGACCAGTTGGGCATCGAATCGGCCAGTGCCATCGCCGCCCGCAAGGAAGCCGACGGCAAAGCCATCGGCGGCGCCTGCCGTCACGCGGCTCGCGCGATCGAAGATTGCTACGTGCTCAACCGCAAGGCCGACCGCGCTGCCGTCTACGCCGGCTGGCGCGAGATGAACGAATACATGCGCGAGAACAAGCTGGAACCGGTCATTCCGCAGATCGAGGCCGAACATCAGGTGGCCGCCAAGGCGCCGGACCCGAGCGAAACGAGCGGTGAGGCCAAGCCGGGTGACAAACGCGGCGACAAGGCGGGTGACAAGGCCACCGACAAGCCCGGCGACGCAGCGCCCCGCCACAAGCGCCAGGCGCCCTGAGCCGCGTCAGTCGCACATACGCGCCGACAATTCGTCGGCAAACGCGACACCCTGTGCCCTGCCATCGGCGTTCCGTCGCGGCTGGCTGCCAAGCACTTCACCGAATGGACATGATCGCGTCTCCTTCAGCAGGAGTCACCATGGATCGCCTCTTCCGACTGCTCGACACCGTGCTCGGCCTGACTTTCGCCGCTGCGCTCGCCTTCGGCGTGCTGAGCGCCTTGCCGAACACAGCACATGCGGCGGACAACTGGACCACCGGCATCGGCCCGGCCACCGCCGAGCAACGCAACGTGGGCGAGTTCCAGGCCATTGCGGTGTCCGGCAGCATCAAGCTGAAGGTGCGCCAAGGCGGCAAGGAAGCGGTGGAAGTGCGAGCCGAGGCCAACCTGCTGCCACTGCTGGAAACCGTGGTGGAGTCGTCATCCAGCGGCAAGACCCTGTACATCCGCTGGAAGAAAGGCAGCAACCTGCGCATCCAGCGGTCGCCGACGGTCGAGGTCAGCGTGGTGCAACTGCAGTCGCTGTCGACCAGCGGCTCCAGCGACATCGCGGTCGAGCCCTTGAAGACGCCGCAGCTCGCGGTGTCCATTGCCGGCGCCGGTGACGTCGGCCTGCAGCAACTCACCGGCGACGAATTGAGCGTGAAGATTGCCGGCTCCGGCGACTTCAAAGCCAGCGGCCAGGTCAGCAAGCTGAAGATCAGCGTGTCCGGCAGTGGCGACGTGCAGACCGACGGGCTGAAGGCCGATGATGTCAGCATCAACATTGCCGGCTCGGGCGACGCCGCGGTGCATGCGGCGAAGTCGCTATCGGTGTCGATCGCTGGCTCTGGCGACGTGGCCTACCGCGGCGATGCGCAGGTCAAGAGCAGCATCGTCGGCAGCGGCAGCGTGCACCGCCGCTGACGCCCCGCGTGCCGCACAGCAACCCCGCCCGCTCGGGGTGTTGGGGCGGCAGAGGACAATTCGCGCATGTCCGAAGATTCCGCGCCCTGGCGGCACCCCGAGTTCCGCCGCGGCGCCAAGGAGATGACCGGCATCGCGCTGGGCATCGGCGCCTGGGGCCTGGTCACCGGCGTGGCGATGGTCAAGAGCGGGCTGGGCCTGGGGCTGTCGCTGCTGATGTCGGTGCTGGTGTTCGCCGGCTCGGCGCAACTGGCGGCCGTGCCGCTGATCGTGGCCGGTGCGCCGATCTGGGTGGTGTGGGCCACCGCGCTGTGCATCAACCTGCGCTTCGTGATCTTCAGCGCGCAGTGGCGGCCGTACTTCGCCCACCTGTCGCTGCGGCGTCGCGCGCTGCTGTGCTACTTCACCGCCGACCTGAACTATGTGCTGTTCATGCGGCGCTTCCCCGAGCCCAAGCCCTCACCCGAGCAGTTGCCCTACTTCTGGGGCGCCGTGGTGGTCAATGCCGGCTCCTGGCACTTGATGTCGCTAACAGGCATCCTGCTCGGCGACCGCATCCCACCCGAATGGGGCCTGGCGTTTGCAGGCACGGCCGCCCTGCTGGGCATGACCTATTCGCTGCTCAGCGACCGCGCCACCTGGCTGCCGGCGGTGCTGGCCGGTTGCGCCGCCGTGGCCGCCTATGCGTTGCCGCTGAAGCTGAACATGCTGGTAGCCATTGCCGCCGCGGTGGCGATGGGCATGGTCATCGACCACAGCCGGCCCTTGCGCGAAAGGCTGAGCAACCCATGACGACCTGGGAAGCGGTACTCACCATCATCGGCATGGCGCTGATCACGCTGTTCACCCGCGGCTTCTTCGTGCTGCCCAGCCGTGAGTTGCCGATTCCCGAGTGGTTGCGCGAAGGCCTGCGCTACGCGCCGGTGGGTGCGCTGGCCGCCGTGGTGACGCCCGAGATCGTGATGAGCCAGGGCCAGCTGATCCACACCTGGCAAGACGCCCGGCTGTTCGGCGCGGCGGCGGCCACGGCCTGGTTCGTGTGGCGCCGCGACATGCTCGGCACCATCGTCTCCGGCACGGCCGTGATGTTGATCTTTCGCGTCGGGCTGGGCTGGTGATCTGCGAAACTTGGCACCCATGAAGATCCTCAGACTCGAAGATTTGGTCGCTCAAGGCCCCAAGGACCAGTTGGCCGGCAAGCGGGTGTTCATTCGCGCCGACCTGAACGTACCGCAGGACGATGCCGGCCACATCACCGAGGACACGCGCATCCGTGCCTCGGTGCCGTGCATCCAGATGGCATTGCAAGCCGGCGCCGCAGTGATGGTCACCTCGCACCTGGGTCGGCCGACCGAGGGCGCGTTCAAGCCCGAAGACTCGCTGGCGCCGGTGGCGCAGCGGCTGGGTGAACTGCTCGGCCGCGAAGTGCCCTTGCGCAGCGATTGGGTCGACGGTGTCGAGGTCCGGCCCGGCGAGGTGGTGCTGCTGGAGAACTGCCGCCTGAACAAGGGCGAGAAGAAGAACGACGAAGCGCTGGCGAAGAAGATGGCCGCGCTGTGCGACATCTTCGTGCACGACGCCTTCGGCACCGCGCACCGCGCCGAAGCCAGCACCTACGGCATTGCGCAGTTCGCTCCGGTGGCCTGCGCCGGCCCGCTGCTGGCCGCCGAGATCGACGCCATCACGAAAGCCCTGGCGCAGCCGAAGCGGCCGCTGGTGGCCATCGTCGCCGGCTCCAAGGTCAGCACCAAGCTGACCATCCTGCAAGCCCTGGCGGACAAGGTCGACGGGCTGATCGTCGGCGGCGGCATCGCCAACACCTTCATGCTGGCGGCCGGTTTGAAAATCGGCAAGAGCCTGGCCGAACCCGACCTGCTGGACGCCGCGAAGGCGGTGATGCAGGCGATGAAGGCCCGCGGCGCCGAGGTGCCGATTCCGAGCGATGTGGTCACCGCGAAGGCCTTTGCCGCCGACGCACCGGCCACCGTGAAAGCTGCCACCGACGTGGCCGACGACGACCTGATCCTGGACATCGGCCCGGTCACTGCGGCGCTGCTGGCCGACAAGCTCAAGACCGCCGGCACCATCGTCTGGAACGGCCCGGTGGGTGTGTTCGAGTTCGACGCGTTCGCCCACGGCACCGAAACCCTGGCCCGCGCCATCGCCGCAAGCCCGGCCTTCAGCATCGCCGGCGGTGGCGATACGCTCGCCGCGATCGCCAAGTACGGCATCGAGAAGGAGGTCGGCTACATCTCCACCGGCGGCGGCGCCTTCCTCGAGGTGCTGGAAGGCAAGACACTGCCGGCTTTCGAGATCCTGGCGCGCCGCGCGGCACAGTCTTGAGCATGTCATGCGCGGCCGATGCCGCGCGTGAAACCGCGCCGTAACGCCAATGCGCGCGCGACACCCATAATCGGAGCCCCCAAGAACCCGAGCCGGACCTGCCATGCCACGCGCCACCAAGATCGTTGCGACCCTCGGCCCAGCCTCCAGTGAACCCGAGGTGCTGGAGCGGTTGCTGCGCGCGGGCGTCGATGTCGTGCGGCTGAACTTCAGCCACGGCACCGCGGCCGACCACATCGCCCGCGCCAAGCTGGTTCGCGAATGCGCCGAGCGTGTCGGCAAGCCGGTGGCACTGATGGCCGACCTGCAGGGGCCGAAGATCCGCGTCGGCAAGTTCGAACAGGGCAAGGTGATGCTGGTGCGCGGCCAGCCCTTCATCCTGGATGCCTCGCGCACCGAGCCCGGCAACATCGACATCGTCGGCCTCGACTACAAGGAACTGCCGCGCGACGTGAAGCCGGGCGACCGACTGCTGCTGAACGACGGCCTGCAGGTGCTGACCGTCGAAGCGGTACGCGGCGACCAGGTGCACACCATCGTGACGGCCGGCGGCGAGCTGTCCAACAACAAGGGCATCAACAAACAAGGCGGCGGCCTGACGGCCCCGGCGCTGACCGGCAAGGACATGGAAGACATCCGCACCGCGATGGCTTTCCAGGCCGACTACGTGGCAGTGAGCTTCCCGAAGAGCGCCACCGACATGGAGATGGCGCGCCAGCTGGCCAACGTGGCCGGAGAACCCTATCGCCACAAGCCGGCGATGATCGCCAAGATCGAACGCTGCGAGGCGATTCCGGCGCTGGAAGCCATCCTGCGCGCCAGCGACGGCATCATGGTGGCGCGCGGCGACCTAGCGGTGGAAGTGGGCAATGCCGCGGTGCCGGCGCTGCAGAAGAAGATGATCCGCATGGCGCTGGAGATGGACAAGATCACCATCACCGCGACGCAGATGATGGAGAGCATGATCGTCAACCCGGTACCCACGCGCGCCGAGGTCAGCGACGTGGCCAATGCCGTGCTCGA
>NZ_DATILJ010000031.1:0-6038 GCF_035476535.1 Aquabacterium sp. | reverse complement strand
TGCGCCAGCGCGGCTTCGGCGCTGACCGCCGTCTGCACCAGGTGGCCGGCGGCTTGCAGGCGCATCGTCATCAGCCGCAGCAGGTCGGGGTCGTCATCGACCAGCAGGATCGAGGCCGCTGAATTCATGGCGGGCATCCTTTGGGTGAGGCTCTCAGGGTTGCCGCGGCGCGGCAGCGCTGGCGGCCGGCACGGGCGACGCCGGCAGGCGCTGCTCGATGGCCTTCAGCGCTTCAAGCTTTTCATTGAGCTGCTCGTTGCGCCGCTGGCTGTCGCGCAGCTGCTGGCCCAGCTTGTCCAGGCTGTCGGCCAGGCGGCGCTGCTCGGCCAGGCGTGAGGACAGCAGCGCCGCCAGCGGCTTCAGCGCATCGGCCGGCGGCGTGGCGGCGGCCACCACACCGTCGAGCAACGATTGCGCCGTGGCGAGATCGGCGCCGTTGCGGCCCAGACCCAGCACCATGGCCTTGCGCATCGCCTGCGCCGGCGTGCGCGGCTGCGCGTTGAGGCTGACCAGCTCACGCGTCAGCTCGGCGGGGCCCAGCTGGCGCAGATCCTGGTGGTAGGCCAGCAAGGCCTGCAACTCGCTGGTGTCCGGCGCCGGCGGCGGGGGCTCGGGCGGGCAGGGCGGCGAGGCGGCCGCAGGCGGCAACGGCGGCTCCAGCTGCGGCGGCGTCGGCGCGGGTTCCGGCGCGGGCTTGGGCGCCGTGCAGGCGCACAGCGACGCCAGCATCATGGCGGCGAACACGGCCGGCGTCAGCCGGTGGCCGGCGCTAAGCAACAAGTTCATGGGGCAATTCGATCCTGAAATGGGCACCGCGCTCGCTGGGCAGCAGCCGCACCGCGCCACCATGTGCCTGCACCACCTCGTGCACGATGGACAAGCCGATGCCGCTGCCGTGGCGCGGTCCCGGCGCCTGATGGCGGCCCTGGTAGAACGGCGCGAAGATGCGCTCGCCGTCTTCGGCGGCCACGCCCGGGCCCTGGTCAATGCAGTCGATGAAGATGCGGCCGGCCTGCTGCAGCACGACGAAGGACACGCTGCCCCCCACCGGGCTGAAGCGCACCGCATTCGACAGCAGGTTGGCCAGCGCCATTGCCAGCTTGTCGGCATCGGCCTGCGTGCTGTCGCACTGGCCGTTCACCAGCACCTGCAAGTCCTTGGCCTGCCAGTGCAGGCGCTGCGCGGCGCAGACGCGCTGCAGCAGCGCGGCGATGTCCACCGGCTGGCGCTGCAGCTGCTGCGCCTCGGAGGCCAGCGCGTGGTAGCGCAGCAGGTCCTCGATCTGCGCCTGCAGCGACGCGGTGTTGTCGCGCAGGATGCGCGTGATCTCCGCCTGGTCGGGCGTCAGCGTGCCGGCCACGCCGTCCTGCAGCAACGCAACGCCTTCGCGGATCGAGGCCAGCGGAGTCTTCAACTCGTGCGAGATATGCCGCACAAAGCGGGTCTTGTCCGACTCCAGCGCCGCCAGCCGCTGGCGCAGCCAGTCCAGCTGGCGGCCCAGGCGCCGCAGGTCGGCCGGGCCGTGCACGTCCACCGGCTGGTCGAACTGGTTGGCGCCCAGGCGGCCGATCGCCGCTTCGATGGTCGCCATCGGCCGCGACAGCCAGTGGCCGAAGCCGAAGGCCAGCAGCGCGGCCAGCACGATGGCGCTGATCACCAGCGCGCTGATCAGCCGGCGCTGGTGCTCCAGGTCGGACAGCAGCGCGTCGTTGCGCTGCTCAACCGCGTTGCGGCACAGCTGCGCCAGCGTCTCGTTCAGCCGGTGCAAGCGGGTGAACAGCGGTGTCAGCCGCTGCAACGCCGCCTGCCGCTGGCGGGGCGGTGCCTGCAGCAGGGTCCAGGCGGCATCGGCCTGCGCCTGCCAATCGGCAAAGGGCTGGTCCGGCGTGTGCGCCAGCGCATCGGCCAGGGACTGCAAGGTGGCTCGCGCGTCCAGCCAGGTGGCGTGGTAGCGCTCGCGCAGGCTGGCATCGTCGAGCACCAGGAACTGCCGCGCGCTGCGCTCCATCGCCACCGTGCGCTCGGCCAGGCGCTGCGCGTTTTCGGTCAGGCCCACCGCCTCGCCGGCGGTGTCGCGGCTGCGCCGGGCGGTTTGTTCCAGCGTCAGCAAGACCTGGATGGCGGCGCCGCCCAGCAAGGCAGTGATCAGCAGAAAGGCCGCCAGCAGCCACTGGCGAAACGACAGGCCGCCCGCAGGCGTGCTGCCGGCCCCGGGCGACACCGCGTCGAAACAGGGCGATTCGTTCATCGGCGGATTTTGGTGCGGTGAGGGCCCGGGCGCCGGCCGCTGAATGCAACCGGATGTGCGCACGCTGGCAAGCCGCGTGCCTGCGGCGGCGCTCTCGGGGCGCGCAGCGCAGCGCTCAACGGGCGCTCGCGATGGCGCTCATCTGCGGCGCTAGGATCGGTGGCGCTGCCGACGGCCAGACAAGGCCGCCGCGCCGAAGCGCCTCAGCCGCCGTAGCGCTGCCGCGCCAGCGCCGCACCCTGCGCCAGCGCCTGCAGCTTGGCCTGCGCCACGGCCCGGTTCATCGGCGCCATGCCGCAATTGGTGCAGGCGATCAAACGATCGCGCGGCACGAACTGCAGCGCGCGGCCGATTGTGTCGGCCACTTCGTCGGGCGTTTCCACCGCGTCGCTGGCCACGTCGATGACGCCGACCATCACGTCGGTGTCCTTCAGCAAGGCCATCAGCTGCGGCGGCACGTGCGAGTGGATGCATTCCAGGCTGACCTGCTGGATGCTGCTGGCGGCCAGCGCGGGCAGGATCTGCTCGTACTGCCGCCACTCGTCGCCCAGCGTCTTCTTCCACTCGACATTCGCCGCGATGCCGTAGCCGTAGCAGATGTGCACCGCCGTCGTGCAGCTCAGACCACGCGCCGCACGCTCCAGCGCCTGCACGCCCCAGTCCGCCGCTTCGGCCATGTAGACATTGAAGGCCGGCTCGTCGAACTGCAGGATGTCCACGCCATCGGCCTGCAGCGCCAGCGCCTCCTGGTTCAGCAGCTCGGCGAAGGCGAAGGCCAGCTTCACGCGGTCGCCGTAGAAGCGGTCGGCCACGGTGTCGACGATGGTCATCGGGCCGGGCAGCGTGAACTTGATCTTGCGCGTGGTGTGCGCACGCAGGAAGCGCGCTTCGGTCTCGTGCACCCGGCCGCTGAGCGACAGCGGACCCGTCACCTGCGGCACCATGGCCTTGTAGCGCTCGTTGCGGATGCCCATCTCGACCTTGTGCTCGAAGTCGATGCCAGCCACCCGCTCGAGGAAGCCGTGCACGAAGTGCTGGCGCGACTGTTCGCCGTCGCCGATGACGTCGAGGCCGGCGTCCTCCTGCGCCTTGATCCACAGCAGCGTGGCGTCCAGCTTGGCCTGTGCCAGCTCGTCGCCGCTGGCGCGCCACTTCGGCCACAGCGTCTGGGTTTCGGCCAGCCAGGCGGGTTTGGGCAGGCTGCCGGCAATGGCGGTGCGGAACATGGTCTGTCTCCTTCGGATGGGGGCGTGGCCGAGGGTAGCGCAGGCGGCTGATACTGCCAGACCATGAACCCACCCATCCCCGTCATCCAGCGTGTCGACGCGCAAGGCGCCGACGCGATGGCCCTGCTGCGCGAAGCCGCGATCGATGCACGCGCGCTGTACCCCGAGCTGCACCGGCCCGATGCGCCGTGGCCGACGAACCCGCCGACACCGCCGCGCGGCGTCTACCTGGTCGCGTATGTCAGCGGCCAACCGGTGGCCTGCGGCGCGCTGCGGCCGATCGACGAGATCACGACCGAAGTGCGCCGCATGTACGTGCTGAAGTCGGCGCGCCGCAGCGGCCTGGCGCGCGCCGTCCTGGCCGCCCTGGAACGTGAAGCCGCGCAGCTGGGCTTCAGCACGCTGCGGCTGGAAACCGGCCAGCGCCAGCAGGCCGCGATGGCCTTGTACGCGTCGCAAGGCTTCGTGCGCATCCCGCCCTTCGGCGAGCATGTCAACGATCCCTTCAGCGTGTGTTTCGAGAAAGCCGTCGCCCCGGCGGCGTGAGCGCGTTCGCGCAGCCACTACCATCGGCGGCGATCCCGGCCCTGTGCGTTCCCTCCCCTCATGTCCACCACCTCCCTGCTGCTGCAACTGATCGTCATCCTCAGCACCGCGCGCGCCTGCGGCTGGCTGCTGCGCCATGTCGGCCAGCCCGGCGTCGTCGGCGAAATGGCGGCCGGCCTGCTGCTCGGGCCCGTCGTGCTGGGCGCGCTGTTTCCCACGCTGCATGCCCAGCTGTTTTCGCCGGCGTCGCTGGCCGGGCTGTCCTCGCTGGCCACGCTGGGCCTGGTGCTGTTCATGTTCGTCGTCGGGCTGGAGTTGCGCGCGCACCAGGGCGTGCGCGCGCAGGTCCGCGCGGCCGGCTTCGTCGGACTGCTGAGCATGGCCGCGCCGATCGCGCTGGGCCTGGCCATCGCGCCGGTGCTGCACCCTGCGCTGGCGCCGGCCGGGGTCGGCTTCTGGCCGTTTGCGCTGTTCATCGCCGCCGCGCTGTCGATCACCGCGTTCCCGGTGATGGCGCGCATCCTGAAGGACAGCGGCCTGGGACACACCCGCTTCGGCCAGCTCTCGCTCAGCGCGGCGGCGGTGGTGGACGTGTTCGCGTGGATCCTGCTGGCGCTGGTGGTGGCGATGGTCGGCGCCGGCGAAGGCGCGCTCGGGCTGCTGAAGACCGGCGGGGGCGTGCTGCTGCTGCTGGCGCTGGTGTACTTCGTGTTGAGGCCGGGGTTTGCGTGGCTGCTGCGCACCCGCGCGCCCGACGGCGAACCGTCGACCACCGTGCTGGCCGCGCTGATGGTCGGCCTGCTGGCTTGCGCGATGCTCACCGAGTGGCTGCAGCTGCACGCGGTGTTCGGTGCCTTCCTGTTCGGCACCTGCCTGCCGCGCGACGACCGGCTGCTCAACTCACTGGCGCAGCGCATCGAGCCGATGTCCATCGTCGTGCTGATGCCGCTGTTCTTCGCGCTGGCCGGCCTGGGCACCACCGCCAGCGCGTTCGCCGGCGCCCACCTGGGCGCGATGGCGCTGATCCTCGTCGTCGCCATCGTCGGCAAGGTCGCCGGTGGCGCGGCGGGCGCTCGCCTGGCGGGTTACGGCTGGCGCGACAGCCTGGCCACCGGCGCGCTGATGAATGCGCGCGGCCTGATGGAGCTGATCGTCATGAAGGTTGGGCTCGATGCCGGGCTGATCGGTCCCGAGCTGTTCACGATGCTGCTGGTGATGGCGCTGGTGACCACCGCGATGACCGGGCCGCTGGTGGGCTGGGTTGCCGGCCGCGCGCCACCCGTCAAATACGCGGCGTGATGCGGATCTGCGCCAGCGGTTTCAGCGCGCCGATCCACCTGCGCCGCCTGGGCCGCGCCGATTACCCGCTATTGGCCGCCTGGCTGGCGCGGCCGCATGTGGCGCGCTGGTGGAACCATGAGCACACGCCCGAGGCCCTCGAGCATGATTTCGGCCCCAGCATCGATGGCGCTGACCTGGCCGAGATCTTCATCGCTGACGCGCACGGCCGGCCCTTTGGCCTGGTCCAGCGCTACACCTTCGCCGACAACCCCGGCTACATCGACGAATTGGCGCCGCTGCTGGCCGTGCCCGGCGCCGCGCTGAGCATGGACTACTTCGTTGGCGAGCCGGCGGCGCTGCGCCGCGGGCTGGGCACGGCGATGCTGCAGGCCGCACTGCGGTCGACCTGGCGTGACCACGCTTCGGCACCGGCCGTCATCGTGCCGGTGGGTGCGGCCAACACGGCGTCGTGGCGCCTGCTGGAGCGTGTCGGTTTCCACCGGGTGGCCGAAGGGCCGCTGACGCCGGACAACCCGATCGACGGGCCGGCGCACTTCGTCTACCGCATCGAGCGACCGGCCTGAACACCGGCGGGGGTCCATGCCGTCGACATCGGCCCTCAGGTCAGGCACTCAGGTCGGACGCGCCAGCAGCTGAATCTTCGGCGCGACCTCGCGCCATGTCTCGTGCCCGGGCAGCGGGCCCTTTGCACGCGTGATCGGCTGCCATGCCGGATC
>NZ_DATILJ010000030.1:0-17949 GCF_035476535.1 Aquabacterium sp. | reverse complement strand
GGCGCGCCGCTGGACGGCCTGGCGCGCGGTGGCTGGCAGCTGGCCTGGAGCGATGCGCCCAGCGACAACTTCAAGGCCGGCGAGACCCGCGCCAAGGCCAGCGACTTCAGCGATTCGCTGGGCCTGCGCGTGGCCAGCGACGGCAAGCTGGCCGAGGTGCTGTGGGACGGCCCGGCCTTCCGCGCCGGCCTGGCGCCTTCGGCCACGCTGGTCGCGGTGAACATGCGAAGCTTCACGCCGGACGTGCTGAAGCAGGCCATCGTCGCCAACCAGGACGGCCAATCGCCGATCGACCTGCTGGTGCGCGATGGCACGCATTTCCGGCATCTGCGCATCGATTGGCGCGGCGGCTTGCGCTACCCTCGCCTGGAGCGCATCGCTGGCCGCGAGGACCATCTGTCGGCGCTGCTGAACCCCCGTTGAACGACCAAGGAACACCCCATGAGCTTGCCGAGATGCTTGCCGCTGCTGCTGAGCCTGGGGCTGGCGGCCTGCGCCAGCACCGATTCGAAGCAGGTCAGCAGCGCGGCGGTGACGCCGCTGAACGACTTCAACCTCGTGCAGGCGCCGATTCCGCCAGCGCTGCAGCGCGCACAGCAGCAGCCTTACCTGCCGCCGGCCGACCAGCGCTGCGAGATGCTGGCGGCCGAAGTACGCGGCCTCGACGACGTGCTGGGTCCTGACCTCGATGCACCGGCCAGCCCGACCAACCCCAGCCTGATCGAGCGCGGCAGCAACGCGGTGGGCGACGCCGCCACCGGCGCGCTGCGCAGCGCCGCCGAGGGCGTGGTGCCGTTCCGCGGCTGGGTGCGCAAGCTGAGCGGGGCCGAACGCTACTCACGCGATGTGGCCGCGGCGATCGCCGCCGGCACCGTGCGCCGCGCCTACCTGAAGGGCCTGGCTCATGCGCGCGGCTGCCCGACAACGGCCGCGACCGCTGCCGTGTCGCGCTGAGGCCTTCTCGACGGACACGGACCCGATCTACTGCAGCACTTCCAGCGCCGTCACCGGCCGGGCCTCGTTGCCCCAGGCCGCGCGGATGTAGCTCAGCACGTCGGCGACTTCGGCGGCGCTCAGTTCGTGGCCGAAGGGCGGCATCCCGTATGGCCGCGGATTGCCGGCGGTGGCCGGCGGGAAGCCGCCGTTGATGACCACCAGCACCAGATTGGCAGTCGAGGCCATGGTCACCGCGCGGTTGCCGGCCAGCGGCGGGTAGGCGCCGGGCACGCCGCGGCCATCGGCGCCATGGCAATCGGCACAGCGCCGGTCGTAGAGCTTCTGGCCACGGGTGTTCAGCGCCACGGCTGCCGAGGCCGCCGATGATGCGGGCCCGGACGCCGGCTTCGCGGGCACCGGTGCCTGCGGCAGCGATTGCAGGTAGACCGCCATGGCGCGCAAGTCGCTCTCCTGCAGATGCTGCGTGCTGCGGAACACCACGTCGGCCATCGGGCCTAGCACGCTGCCGCGCGGCGCGGTGCCGGTCTTCAGCAGCTGCACCACCTGCTGCAGGTCCCAGCCGGCCACGCCGGCTTCGGCCGCCGCGTTGAGCGCCGGGGCGTACCAGTCCTGCATCGGAATCGTCGCGCCGCCCAGTTGCTGTTCGTCGCTCTGCGCGCCCAGCAGGTTGCGTGAGGCATGGCAGGCGCTGCAATGGCCCAGGCCACGCACCAGGTAGCTGCCGCGGTTCCATTCGGCCGAACGGCCGGCTTCGGGCTGTTGTGCGGTCGGCGTGAAAAACAGCGCGCGCCAGACCGCCAGCGCCAGCTGGCTGTCGTACGGGAAGCGCAGCGCATGCGGCCGCGGCGCCTGCGCCACCGGCGACAGGCTGCGCAGGTAGGCGTACAGCGCGTCGCTGTCCTCGCGCGTGATGCGTGTGAAGTGCGGGTAGGGGAAGGCCGGGTAGAGCAAGCGGCCGTCGAACGAGCGGCCGTTGTGCAGCGCGCGCCAGAAGTGCGCCGGCGTCCAGCGGCCGAGGCCGGTGTCGGGGTCCGGCGTCAGGTTGCCGGCGTAGACGGTGCCGAACGGTGTCTCGATGCCGCGCCCGCCGGCATAGGCCGTGCCACCGCGGGCGGTGTGGCAGCCGGCGCAGTTGCCGGCCAGTGCGAGGTAGGCGCCGCGCTGCACCTGCGCAGTCGTGGCGCCGAGCGGGGCAGTGTCGGTGAGGGGTGCTTCGTCACGCAGGTTCAGCCACGCCACCGCGGCGGCGGCCAGGCCCACCAGGCCCAGCACGGCAACGCCGGCGATCCAGCGTCGCTTCACTTGGCGGCCCCATCACTGGATCCGCAGCGCATGGGCAGCGCTTCGTTCGGCGCCTCCGCGGGCTTGGCGCCGGGCGGCACGGCTTGCGACGACAGCCAGGCGGCCAGCGCGCTCAGGTCGTCCGCGCTCAGGCGCTCTGCGATCTGCGCCATGCAATCCGGCGCCGCACTGCGCCGCACGCCCACCTTCCAGCGGCCGATCTGCGCGATCAGGTAGTCGCGCGGCAGTGCCAGCAGGCCGGGCGTGGCCGGCTGCATGCCCATCAGCCCGGCGCCATGGCAGGCGGCGCAGGCCGGCAGCTGGCGGCTGGCATCGCCCTGTCGCACCAGCCGCTCGCCGCGCGCGACCAGTGTGGCCGGGGCGCCGGTGGTCTGCGGCGGCGGGTAGGGCAGGTCCAAAGTCGCAAAGTACGCGGCCATTTCCTGCAGGTAGGCGTCGTTCAGGTGTTCGACCAGCCCGGCCATGCGCCCGCCACGGCGGCGCCCGTCGCGGAAGTTCAGCAGCTGGTTGTACAGGTAGCCGGCCGGTTTGCCGGCGATGCGCGGCAGATAGCCTTCGCTGCTGGCGCGGCCCTCCTTGCCGTGGCAGGGCGTGCAGGCCTGCATGCGCTGGGCCATGGTGTCCGGCGCCGAGGCCGCGGGTGCCGCGATGGCCGCGGTGCTGACCAGCAGGCCGGCGACGTGGCCCAGGGCGGTGCGCTTCATGGCCTGCATCATGCCGCGATCAGCGGCTGCCATTCAACAGCGCGGCATAGCCCGCGAAGGCCGAGATGTCGTTGTGCCCGGCCTCAGCCACGGTGTGCACGCTGGCGATGCCGGGTCGGAAGTGCCCGGCCAGCGCCAGGCCATGGGCTGGCGGAATGACCTCGTCGTGCCCAGCCAGGATCAGCCTAGTCGGTGCCGTGACCTGCGGCGCGTGGCGCCAGGACTCGTAGGTGTCGCGCAGCAGCCAGCGCACCGGCAGCCAGGGATAGGCCTGCTGGGCCACGCGCTGCAGGCTGTCGAACGGCGTGACCAGCACCAGTTGCTCGACTGGCCGCCGCGCCGCCAGCCGCACCGCCACGCCGCTGCCCAGGCTGCGGCCGACCAGCGTGATGCGGGCATGGCTGCGCTGCACCTGGTCGTACAGGGCCAGGGCGTCGGCGTGCAGCGCTGTCTCGGTCGGCGTGCCGGTGCTGCCGCTGTAGCCGCGGTAGTGCAGCGCGTAGATTGCGTGCGCGGGGAAGGCCTCGGCGAGGTCCGGCAGGCTGCCCGACACGTCCTCGGCATTGCCGCCGAAGTAGATCAGCGCGCGCGGGCTACCCGGCTGCGCGTGCACGGCCAGGCGCAGCACGGCATCGAGCACCTGCAGCGTCGGCTGGGTGCCGTGCGCCGGCCGGGCCGGCGTCGGAAAGTAGATCATCCCGCGCTGGTTCAGCCACATCAGCCCGCAAACGACGGCGTAGCCGAGCAGCAGGGTCAGGCCGGTGGTCAGCAGCATGCGCTTCATCAGGGTGGGCGACGCGGGGCAGGGCGCACAAGCCTACACCCGCGTTCCGGGGCGCGTGTTCACGGGGGCAGTGCCTGGCTGCGGGCTTGACGAGCGGCCGGGCCGGGCGCCACAGTGCGGACCAGATCAACGAGGGAGTGGGTGGGATGGGCGTTCGCGCATTTGTCGCGCGCAGCGGCTGGAGCAAGACCCCCATCTCGGCGCAGGAGTGGTGGGAAGCTGCTTCTACCCTGCCCGAGCTGGACGTGCATGCCATCCCGGGTGACGGCCCCGTGCGCGCGATGCTGCGCGGCAGCCGTCGGCGCGGGCTGGTGCTGCAGCAAGGCTATGTGTGCGGTGAGCAGGTCGATCGCCGGCTGGTGGCGGTGATGTTCGTGCTGGCCGACCGGCTGGGCGCGCAGGTGTTCAGTGAACATCGCAACGTCTACCGCGATGTGGCGGACTGGGATGCGCGAACCAGTCGCTCAACCCGGACCCGGACGCGGCCGCGCCACCGCGGGATGGTCGCCGAGCGCGCGGCGCTCGACTCGCCGTCCGATGCATCAACCTACGAGGGTGGGGCTTGGTGGCTGCCCTTTCTCGTTGCGGGCGTCGTGACCTGCCTGCTGGCACTGTGGGCGCTGAACTGATCCCGCCGCCTTAGCTCGCCGGGTCGGTGCCGGCCGCGTGGTGATAATCATGCGATGACCGATACCCCCCGCCCCGCGCCCGGGCAGCTGCCGCCGCACCGTCCTCTGACGGACTACTACAGCGACGAGCCCGAGCACCAGCGGTTCCTGCGGCGCATCTTCGACGACACCGCGCCGGACTACGAGCGCATCGAACGGGTGCTGGCCTTCGGTTCGGGTCGCTGGTACCGCCGCGGCGCGCTGCAACGCGCCGGCATCGCGATGGGCGACCGCGTGCTCGATGTCGGCATCGGCACCGGCATGGTCGCGCGCGAAGCGTTGCCGCTGATCGGTGCGCAGGGCCGGCTGGTCGGCATCGACCCCAGCCCGGGCATGATGGCGCAGATCGGCCTGCCTGGCATCGAGCTGGTGCGCGGCCAGGCCGAGGCGCTGCCGCGGCCCGATGCCAGCTGCGACTTCCTCAGCATGGGTTACGCGCTGCGCCACATCTCCGATGTGGCCGCGGCCTTTGCCGAATTCCACCGCACGCTGCGCCCGGGCGGCCGGCTGCTGGTGCTGGAGATCACCCGCCCTGCCGGGCCGATGGCCACGCGGCTGCTGAAGGGCTACATGCGCGCCGTGGTGCCCTTGATCGCGAAGGTCGTCGCACGCAAGCAGCAAACCGCTGAACTCTGGCGTTATTACTGGGACACCATCGAGGCCTGCATTCCGCCCGAAGCGGTGATGGCCGCGCTGCAAGAGGCCGGCTTCACGCAGGTGCGGCGCCATGTCGAGCTGGGCATCTTTTCCGAGTACACCGCGATCAAACCCTCATGAGCATTCCGCAAGCGAACCCTGCGATGAACCAAACCGACAGCTGTGACGTGCTGGTGATCGGCGGCGGCCCCGCCGGCTCCACCGCCGCGGCGCTGCTGGCTCAGCAGGGCCGGCGCGTGGTGCTGGTGGAGAAGGAACACCACCCGCGCTTTCACATCGGCGAATCGCTGCTGCCCTGCAATGTCGGCCTGTTCGACCGGCTGGGCGTGCGCGAGCAGGTCGAGAAGATCGGCATGCCGAAGTTCGGCATCGAGTTCGTTTCGCCCGAGCACAGCTACACCAGCTGCGTCGAGTTCGGCGACGCCTGGGACAAGAGCATGCCGTTTTCGTGGCAGGTGCGCCGCTCCGAGCTGGACGAACTGCTGTTCCGCAACGCCGCGTCGCGTGGTGCCACGACGCTGGAAGGCTGCCGCGTGCGCGATGTGCAGTTCGACGGTGACGGCGCGACCGTGGGCGCGACGATGGACGATGGCAGCCAGCGGCAGTGGCGCACGCGCTTCGTCATCGACGCGTCGGGCCGTGACACCCTGCTGGCCAACAAGTTCCGCATCAAGGACAAGAATCCCGAGCACAACAGCTCGGCGCTGTTCGGCCACTTCCGCAACGCCAAGCGGCTGGAAGGCAAGAAGGAAGGCAACATCAGCATCTGCTGGTTCGAGCATGGCTGGTTCTGGTTCATCCCGCTGGCCGACGGCACCACCAGCATCGGCGCGGTGTGCTGGCCCTACTACCTGAAGTCGCGCGACAAGCCGCTGAAGGAATTCTTTGCCGACACCATCGCGCTGTGCCCGGTGCTGGTCGAGCGGCTGAAGGACGCCGAACTCGTCGACGACGCGGTGCATGCCACCGGCAACTACTCGTACATCGCCCGCCATTGCAGCGGCGAGCGCTACCTGATGCTCGGCGATGCCTTCACCTTCATCGACCCGATGTTCTCGTCCGGCGTTTACCTGGCGATGCACAGCGCCTTCGATGGCGTCGACGTGGTCGCCGCCACGCTGGACCGCCCGCGTGAAGCGGCCAAGGCCCGCAAGCGCTACGAGAAGACCATGCGTGTCGGACCGCGCGAGTATTCGTGGTTCATCTACCGCGTGACCAACCCGACCATCCGCGACATGTTCATGCACCCGGTGAACCCGCTGCGCGTGAAGGAGGCGCTGATGTCGCTGCTGGCCGGCGACCTGTACGGCCGCACGCCGATCAAGCCCTCGCTGTACGCGATGAAGGCCATCTACTACCTGATCTCGATCACCAATTTCCGCCGCACCTTCGCGGGCTGGAAGCGCCACCGCTTCAACATCCGCGACATGGGCAAGCTGCAGGGTGAGACAGTGATCAAGTAGCGCCCTCGGAACGGCCCGCGGCCGCCACCGCTTCGAGCTTCTCGTCGAGCCCGGCGACGCCTTCGAGCTGCAGGCCGAACTGCCGCTGCAGCACCTCGCGCAGCGCTGCGCCGCTGTCCAGCATCTGGACCTCGGCTGTGCCATCGAGACGGTAGCGGGTGAAAACGTGACCGCGCAGCGCGATGCGGCCGCCATCGGCCACCGGCCGCGCCGCCAGCAGCGTGCTGTGGAAGACGGACTCCGGGTGGTGGCAGAGGTACCAGCAGGCCATCTCGAAGTCGCTGACCAGCTGCGGCTGCTGGTCGAAGCTGTAGAGCGCGCGCCACTCGCGCTCGGCCGGGCCGCCCACTTCGGCCTGCAGTGCGTAGAGGCCTTCGCTGTACAGCAGGCGCATCGGGCCATGCGGTGTGCGCTGCGGCACGCGGCGGTCCATGCGCAGCGGCGCGGTCAGCGTGTGGCCGCCGAAGCCGGCGTCGACGATGTAGCGCTGCGCTGCCACGTTCACCGTCAGCAGCATGTGCGTGCGTGGCCGGGTGATCTCGACGGGGATGTTCCAGTGCACCCGCGCGGCCAGGTCGGCCACGGTGAAGCCCATCGCGCGCAGGCCGGCGCCGAGCAGCAGGTTCTGCTCGTAGCAGAAGCCGCCGCGGCGTTCGCTGACCAGCTTGTGCTGCAGCGAGGCCAGGTCCAGCCGCACCGGCCGGCCGAGCAGCGGGTCGAGGTTCTCGAAGGCAATGGCGCTGGCATGCGCACGGTGCACCGCGCTCAAGGTGTCCAGCGAGATCGTGCGCGGGCCGGCGTAGGCGATGCGCTGACAGTAGGCGTCGAGGTCGAAGTCGGTCATGCCCACATGATCGCAGCAACCGGCAAGACCGCGCCGGTGCCATCTGGGGGGTTGTCCGCACTCGGGGTGATTCGATGCCCGGCAGCCGGCTTCGCGGACTACGCCGAAACCACGTGCACCGCCGCCCGCTGGGGCTCGGGCTCCGAATCGAAGCGCTCGAAGCCGGTGTAGCAGAGGAAATGCCGGTTCGATGCGCGGCCGAACAGCGTCATGCCCAGTTGCGTGGCGAGCTCGTGGCCCATCGCGGTGACGCCATTGCGCGAGACGATGATCGGCACGCCCATCTGCGCCGACTTCATCACCATCTCGCTGGTCAGCCGGCCGGTGGTGTAGAAGGTCTTGTCCTCGCCGGTCACGCCGTGCAGCGCCATCCAGCCGGCAATGGTGTCGATGGCGTTGTGGCGGCCCACGTCCTCGACGAACATCAGCATCTCGGCGCCGCGGAAGAGGGCGCAGCCGTGCACCGAACCGGCCTTGCGGTGGATGCTGTTCTGCTGGCGCATCAGCTCCAGCATGCCCACCAGCGTGCCCTGCCGGATGCGTGCATTTTGCGCGTTAGGCAGCTGCACGCCGCCCAGGTGGCCCATCAGCTCGCCGAACACCGTGCCCTGGCCGCAGCCGGTGGTGACGACCCGGCGTGCGGTGCGCGATTCGATGTCGCTGATGCCCGAGCGGGTTTTCACCGCGGCGGCAGCGACGTCCCAGTCGACGGTGATCGACTCGATCTCGTCCACTTGCTCGATCAGCCGCTGGTTGCGAAGGTAGCCCAGCACCAGCAGTTCCGGCATGGCGCCCAGCGTCATCAGCGTGACCAGCTCACGCTTGTCGACATACACCGTCAGCGGCCGCTCGGCGGGAATGGCGATGGGCCGGCGCACGCCGAATTCATCGACGATGGTGATCTCGCGCGTCAGCGTCGCGCGGGCTTCGGTCAGCCAGGGAAGGGTGCGCGGTGCAGCGGAGGGCAGGGCCAGGCTCATGCCCCGAGCTTACTTCTTCGCCGGCATCGCAGCAGCGGGCGTGGTGGTGCTCGGCGGGGCGGCGGCGGTCTTGGGTGGTGAATGGGCGCCGGCGGCCTCGAGCGGCGGCTTGGCTTCGGCCGGCGCGTAGACGAAGGCGCCCGGGTCACTGCAGGCGGGTGTGTCGACCGGCGGTGGCGCCTCCTTGCCGGCTTTCTTCGCCTCGGCGCGGTAGGAGCCCGCCACGCGGTCCATGGCCTTGCAGAGCTGGAAGTCTGCGAGCTTGGCGCTCCAGCCGGTCTTCGCCGCGGTTTCCGCCGCCTTGGCCTTGGCTTCGTCGCTCAAAGCCGGCAGCTTGGCCAGCGCGGCGCTGCCGATGCCGGCCAGCGCCAGCATCGTCACGAGGGTCTTGGGGTTCATGCGCGGCTCCTCGTCGGCGTCAGGTGGGGTGGGGCTGGCCGGACAGTGGCGCCGGCGGCTTGTCCGCCGAGCGCTGTGCCGGGATCTTGCCGGCCTCGATGTCGGCCAGCCACAGCGCGTGGTGTTCACGGGCCCAGGCCTCGTCGACATAGCCGGTGCGCATCGCCTGGAAAGCGCCGCGTGTGCCGATGGTGCCCATGTAGATGTGGCCGAGGAACACCACCACCATCAGCAGCGCCGCGACGGCGTGGATCATGTGCGCCACCTGCATGTCGGTGCGCAGGTAGTCCAGGCCGGGCAGCACCTTGTCCAGCACCAGCCCGGAGCCGACGACCACGCTGCCCAGCAGCAGCACGCCGCCCCAGAAGATCAGCTTCTCGCCGCCGTTGAAGCGCGCCGACGGCGGGTGGGCCCGGCCGATCATGCCGCCGCCCTGCAGCAGCCAGCGCAGGTCGGCCGCGCTGGGCCAGTTGTCGCGCAGGAAGGTCAGGAACACGATCAGCACCGACACCGCGAACAGCGGCCCGGCGAAGTTGTGCGCAGTCTTCAGCACATAGCTCAGGCCGCCGAACAGCGTGCCGCCGATTACCGGCAGCAGGAAGAACTTGCCGAAGGCCATCACCAGTCCGGAGATGGCCAGGATGCTGAAGGCAATGGCATTGGACCAGTGCGCCGCGCGCTCGAAGGGCGTGAAGCGTTCGATGACGCGGCCGGTGGGCGCGTGCTCGCTGCCCAGCGGCCCCTTGCGCCAGTAGAAGATCGCAATCGCCAGCAGCGTGATGATCACCAGCGCGCCGCCATAGGGCAGGATCCACTTGTTGCGCACCTGGCGCCAAGCCTCGCCGGCATTGTTCCAGCGCACCCCCGGGTACTGTACGAAGGGCTGGATCAGCACGCCCTTCTCGGCGCCGGGCAGGTTGCTGGTGCCGGCCTGGTTGCCGGACTCGCGCACCGCGCGCCAGAACGGCGCGTTGTTGCCGGGCTGGCTCTTTGCGCGCTGCGCGTTGGTGTCGTCGGGTTTGGGCTCGGGGGCCGAGCTGGTGGCGGCCGGCGGCTGCGCGGCGGCCTGGGCCATCACGCTGCCATGGCACAGCAGCAGGGCCGAAGCCAGCACCAAGGTTCGGATCAGGATCTGCATCACTGCTCCCTGGAATGCGTGCTCACGGTTTGGCGGCCGCGCGCGAGTATTCGTTCTGGCCCTGGACGCGGATGCGCATCTGCTGCTCCCAGCTGGCCTGGTCATCCGAGTTCCAGCCCTTGACCACGTCGCTCTTGTTGACCGGTTGGTGCCAGGCCTTCTGATCGGACTTGCGGGCCGTGCCGTCGGCACTTTGCGGCCGCTCGGCACAGCCCGGCAACACCAGTCCGGCCAGCACTGCCAGCATCACGTGCCCAACACGCCCTCTCATGATTTCGTGCCCTCGGCCTTGGGTTGCGGCGCGGCTCCGCCGCTCGGCGCACCCTGCGTCGGCTTGCCGTAAGCCGTGCCCCAGCCCCAGACTTCGCTGCCCTTGCCGCGCACCAGCACGCGGTTGCGGAAGATGTCGGCCACCACGTCGCCGTCACCGCCCAGCAGGGCCTTGGTCGAGCACATCTCGGCGCAGGCCGGCAGCTTGCCTTCGGACAGGCGGTTGCGGCCGTACTTCTCGAACTCGGCCTCGGAGCCGTTTTCTTCCGGCCCGCCGGCGCAGAAGGTGCACTTGTCCATCTTGCCGCGCAAGCCGAACTGGCCATTGGTCGGGAACTGCGGCGCGCCGAACGGGCAGGCATAAGAGCAGTAGCCGCAGCCGATGCAGACATCCTTGTCGTGCAGCACCACGCCTTCATCGGTGCGGTAGAAGCAGTCCACCGGACATACCGCCATGCACGGCGCATCGCTGCAATGCATGCAGGCCACCGAGATGCTCTTCTCGCCGGGGATGCCGTCATTCAGCGTGACGACACGCCGGCGGTTCACGCCCCAAGGCACGTCGTGCTCTGCCTTGCAGGCGGTGACGCAGCCGTTGCATTCGATGCAGCGTTCAGAGTCGCAGACAAACTTCATTCGAGCCATGGTGGGTCTCCTGGCGGCCGATCAGGCCGTGGCCTTTTCGATCTGGCAGACCGTCGTCTTGGTCTCTTGCATCATCGTCACGCTGTCATAGCCGTAAGTCGTCGCGGTGTTGACCGATTCGCCGCGGATCACCGGTTTGGCGCCGTCCGGGTAATACGGCGCCAGATCGACACCGCCCCAGCGGCCCGAGAAATGGAAGGGCAGGAACACCGTCTCGGCATCGACCCGCTCGGTGACCAGCGCCTTCACCCGCATGCCTTTGAATTCGGGCACCGCCAGCATCGGCGGCGTCTTGATCCACACATATTCGCCGTTGCGAATGCCACGATCGTTGGCGGCCTTCGGGTTGATCTCGACGAACATGTCCTGCTGCAGTTCGGCCAGCCAGGGGTTGGAGCGCGTCTCTTCGCCACCGCCTTCGAACTCGACCAGCCGGCCCGAGGTCATGATCAGCGGGAAGGTCTTGCCGATGTCCTTGTTCTTGTCCTGCACGGTCTTGTACAGCGTGGGCAGGCGCCAGAAGGCCTTCTTGTCGTCGTGCGTCGGGTACTTGGCGATGAGGTCCGGCTTGTTGCTGTACAGCGGCTCGCGGTGCAGCGGGATCGGGTCCGGGAAGTTCCACACCACCGCGCGCGCCTTGGCATTGCCGAAGGGGTGGCAGCCATGCACCTTCATCACCACGCGCTGGATGCCGCCGGACAGGTCTGTCTTCCAGTTCTTGCCTTCGGCGGCGGTCTTCTCGGCCTCGGTCAAGTCGTTCCACCAACCCAGTTTCTTCAGCAGCAAGTGGTCGAACTCCGGGTAGCCGGTGGTCAGCTCGGCACCCTTGCTGTGCGAGCCGTCACCGGCCAGCAGCGAGACACCCTCCCGCTCCACACCAAAGTTAGCGCGGAAGTTGCCGCCGCCGTCCATCACATGGCGGCTGTTGTCGTACAGATTCGGCGAGCCGGGATGCTTCATCTCCGGCGTGCCGTAGCAAGGCCAGGGCAGGCCGAAGTAGTCGCCGTCCAACGAGTAGCCGGTCTCCTTGTCGATGCCGCCCTTGGCGCGCAGCGTCTTGATGTCGAAGACGTTCATGTTGCGCATGTGCGCCTTCAGCCGCTCCGGGCTCTGCCCGGTATAGCCGATGGTCCAGGTGCACTTGTTGATCTCGCGCAGGATCGATTCCGGCTCGGGCTCCATCAGCCCGCCCTTCATCGCGACCATCTTGTAGTTCTTGACCAGTTCCTTGCCGAAGCCCAGCTTGTCGGCCAACTGGGCCATGATCATGTGGTCGGAGCGGCTTTCCCACAGCGGTTCGATGACCCGCTCGCGCCACTGCAGCGAACGGTTCGAGGCGGTGCAAGAGCCGCTGGTCTCGAACTGCGTGCAGGCCGGCAGCAGGTAGACCGCACGGTTGGCGTTCTGGTCCTCGGGCTTGCCCGGCATCGCTGCCATCGCGGCCGTGGCCGAGGGGAAGGGATCGATGACGACCAGCAGGTCGAGCTTGTCCATCGCCTTCTTCATCTCGAGACCGCGGGTCTGCGAGTTCGGCGCATGGCCCCAGAAGAACATGCCGCGCAGGTTGCTGTCCTGGTCGATCAGCTCGTTCTTCTCGAGCACGCCGTCGATCCAGCGCGACACGGTCATGCCCGGCTTGCTCATCATGCCGGGCGCGTACTGCTTCTTGATCCACTCGAAGTCGACGTTCCAGACCTTGGCGAACAGCTTCCACGCGCCTTCGGCCAGGCCGTAGTAGCCGGGCAGCGAATCGGGGTTGGGGCCGATGTCGGTGGCGCCCTGCACGTTGTCGTGGCCGCGGAAGATGTTGGCGCCGCCACCCGAGACGCCGATGTTGCCCAGCGCCAGCTGCACGATGCACGACGCCCGTACGATGGCATTGCCGATGGTGTGCTGCGTCTGCCCCATGCACCAGACCAGCGTCGAGGGCCGGTTCTCGGCCATGATCTTGGCCACCTTGTAGCAGGTGGCCTCGTCGACGCCGCAGGCTTCCAGCACCTTGTCGGGCGTCCACTTCGCAAGCACTTCCTCGCGCACCTTGTCCATGCCGTAGACACGGTTCTCGATGTACTGCTTGTCTTCCCAGCCGTTCTTGAAGATGTGGTGCAGCACGCCGAAGAGGAACGGGATGTCGGTGCCGGAGCGGATGCGCACGTACTCGTCGGCCTTGGCGGCGGTGCGCGTGAAGCGCGGGTCGACGACGATCATCTTGCAGCCGTTCTCCTTGGCATGCAGCATGTGCAGCATCGAGACCGGGTGCGCCTCGGCCGCATTGCTGCCGATGTACATCGCAGCCTTCGAGTTCTGCATGTCGTTGTAGGAGTTGGTCATCGCGCCATACCCCCAGGTATTGGCGACCCCCGCAACGGTGGTGGAGTGGCAGATGCGTGCCTGGTGATCGGTGTTGTTGCTGCCCCAGAAGCTGACCCACTTGCGCAGCAGGTAGGCCTGCTCGTTGTTGTGCTTCGAGGAGCCGACGATGAACACCGAATCCGGGCCGCTTTCCTTGCGCAGCGCCAGCATCTTCTGGCTGATCTCGTCCAGCGCCTGGTCCCAGCTGATGCGCTGGTACTTGCCGCCGACCAGCTTCATCGGGTACTTCAGCCGGTATTCACCATGGCCGTTCTCGCGCACGGCCGCGCCCTTGGCGCAATGCGCGCCCAGGTTGATTGGTGAATCGAACACCGGCTCCTGGCGCACCCAGACGCCGTTCTCGACCACCGCATCGATCGCGCAGCCCACCGAGCAGTGGCCGCAGACGGTGCGCTTGACTTCCACCTTCTTCGCGCTTCCCGGCTTGGCCTCGTCGGCGGCCTGCACCTTTTTGACCAGCAGCAGCTGCGAGGTGGCGATGCCCGCGCCCACACCCAGGCCGGAGCGGCGCAGGAAGGCGCGGCGGTCCATCGTCGGAATGGCGCGCGTCAAGCTGCGGGCCAGGCTGCCGACCAGGGGTGAGTGGGCACCAGCACCGCTGGCGGTGGATGATTTGCGGGTCAACAACATGAGGGGCTCCCGTTCAGGGCACGGACCTTGGCGCTTCGGTGGGGCTCAGACCTTGGCCGTCTGGTCTCAGACCTTGGCCGTCTGGTAGTAGCGCAGCACGTGTTCGGTGAGCTGGTAGCCGCCGCCCTTCTCAGGCGCGGGCTTGGGTTCGGCAGCGGCCGGGTCGACCGGTCTCACCAGCGGCAACACCGCGGCGGTGGCGGCCACGGCACCGGCGGTGCCGATACCGGCAAACAGGCGGCGGCGCTTCAGTTCGGGCGGGCGAGATTGGTTCATGATGGCGCTCCAGGCAGTTGAACCCATGCATGGCATTGCATAGCAACACCTGCATTAGGTGTCAGCGATTACCCGGCTTCAATCCGGTGCGCCCCGGGTTTTCGCGCGACACTTTGTCGCAATTGGCACGACAAACTGTCGTCAACCCTATTGCACCGACCTGCACCGACCTGCAGCGCGCCACCGCCGTGATGCCCAACGAACCCAACCCCTTGCCGCCCGGCACCGAACGCTGGCCCTTGGCCACCGTGCTGGTGGTCGACGACGAGCCGGGCATGCGCAACTTCCTGGAGAAGACGTTGGCGCCGCGCGTCGGCCGCGTGCTGGCGGCCGGTACTGCCGAAGAGGCCGACGAACTGGTGCGCCGCCACCGCTTCGATCTGATCGTGCTGGACATCGCGCTGCCGGGCAAGAGCGGCATTGCCTGGTTGCGCGAGCTGCGTGAACGCGGCCAAGCCAGCGAGGTGGTGCTGATCACCGCCTTCGCCGACCTGGACACCGCCATCGAGGCGCTGCGCGCCGGTGCCAGCGACTTCATCCTGAAGCCGTTCCGCCTGACGCAGATCCTCAACGCGCTCAAGCATGGGCTGGAGCGCGCGCTGCTGCGGCGCGAGAACTGGGTGTTGCGCCGCACGTTGTCGCAGCGCATGCCGGCGGCCGACGGGCTGGTGGGGCAATCGATCGCCATCAAGGGTTTGCAGGCCGCGATCCAGCGCGTGGCCGGCGCTCCGTCCACCGTGCTGCTGACCGGTGAATCGGGCACCGGCAAGGAGCTGGCCGCGCTGGCGCTGCACCGCAACAGCCCGCGCGCGGCGGGCCCCTTCGTGCCGGTGATCTGCGCGACCATGTCGCCCGAGCTGATCGAGGCCGAGCTGTTCGGCCACGCGCATGGCGCGTCCGGACATGCCCATGGCGCGTCCGGACATTCGCACGGCGCGTCCGGCCACGCGCATGGCGTCACCGCCGAGGGCGGCCGCAAGGGCCGCGACGGCCTGTTCGTCTACGCCCAGGGCGGCACGCTGTTCCTCGACGAGATCGGCGAGCTGCCGCCGCCGCTGCAGGCCACGCTGCTGCGCGTGCTGGAAGACCGGCGCATCCGCCCGCTGGGCAGCGAGCAGGAGATCCCGGTGGACGTGCGCATCATCGCCGCCACCCACCGCCGGCTGTCCGATGAAGTGGCGGCCGGGCGCTTTCGCGACGATCTGTACTACCGGCTGCAGGTGGTGGAGATCAACCTGCCGCCGCTGCGTGCGCACAAGGAAGACATCCCCGAGCTGGTGGCGCACTTCATCAACACGCTGTCGCCGCAGCTGGGTGTGCCGCCGATCGAGGTGACGCCCGACGAGCTGGCCTACCTGCAGCAGTACGACTGGCCCGGCAACGTGCGCGAACTGCGCAACCTGATCGAGCGCTCGCTGATCCTCGGCGCGCTGAACGTCTCGGCGCTGTACCAGGGCCTGTCCCGCATGGCCGGCCGGCGCCCGCTGCACGGCACGCCGGCCACGACCGATCTGCACACGCTGGAGAAGCAGCACATCCTGGCGGTGCTCGACGGGGTGGGCGGCGACAAGACCCGTGCGGCGCAGCTGCTGGGCATTTCGCGCCGGACTTTGGAGCGCCGGGTGGCTGAGTGGGGCGAGGGCGGGCACGGTGCGACGCCGTTGCGCTGAGCTTCGTTTGCGGCGGACGACTGCTTGCGGCCCTGTGCGGTCGTTCGGTCGGAGGGCGCTATTCGATGGCGGTGTACTGGGACGTGGCCGGGACTCCGCCCCGGCGGGCGGGTCACTTTGGTGTCCGCATAACTTCGCTGCGCGAAGTGAGCGGACCCCGGCTTTGCTTGCTTCTGGTGGCCCAGAAGAAAGTAACCAAAGAAGAGGGCCTAAAACCCAACGTTCATTTGTGCCTCCGCACGCGCAGTCCTGTAGCGCCACTGGCGGCATCCCAGTGGCATTCTCAATACCCCGAACCGTCGGTCACCAGATTGGCAGTGAACACACTCTGGCATTCGAAAGCGGGGCGCCGCTCTTTCTGCTCGCCGGGCGCCTTGCGCCCATTCGTGCAAACCACTGCAAGCTTTCCAATGCCAGTGCGGCTTTATTGCCAATCTGGTGACCGACGGTTCGGGGTATTAAGAATGCCAGGGGCGTGTTCACAATTGTGCCTCCGTGCTGGAGTGACGGAGGCACTGATGAACGTTTGGTTTTCAGACCCTCTTTCTTGGTTACCTCTTTCTGGGTCAGCAGAAAGAAGTGACCCGCCCGCCGGGGCGGAATCCCGGCAACTCTCCAGTACTCGGTCATCGAACATCGCCTCTCAAAACCAGAATCGAACGGCCGCAACGGGCCGCCAGCCGCCGTCAGCAGCAAACGATAGTCAGCGCGAAGGCATCGCGGCGGAGCTGATGACGTGAATCCTCGTCACTGGCCCATCCGCCACAAGCTGCTGGCACTGGCGCTGCTGCCCTTGCTGGGCGTGCTGCCGCTGCTCGGCCTGGTGCTGCTGCTGTGGGCCAATGTGGCGCTGGACAAGCTGCTGGTCACCAAGGTGCGGGCCGACCTGGCGGTGGCGCATGGCTACTTCGAACGCGTGCTCAACGAGGTGGCGGCTAGCACGCGGGCGGTGGCCGATTCGCATGCGCTGCAGCGCGCGCTGGCGGGCTGGTCGCCGGGCCAGTCGCCGCCGGCCGAGTTGCAGGTCTTGCTGCAACGCTTCAAGCATCGCGAAGGGCTGGACTTCATCAACCTGCGGGCACCCGATGGCACGCTGGTGTTGGCCGATTTCGGCGCGGCACCGGGCGTCGCGCCGCTGCCCTTCGCCGGCACCGATGGCGGCCGCGTGACGGCTTCGGTGGCCGTGCTGCCGCCGGCCGAGCAAGGCCTGCTGGCGGCGCCGCTGCGCGAGCGCATCAGCGTGCCGCTGGTGGCCACGCGCAATGCGCAAGCGACCGCGCGCACCCATGAAGACCGGGCCATGGTGGTGCGCGCCGGCGCGCCCATCGTCGACCCCGCGGGCCGGGTCATCGGCCGGCTGCAGGCCGGCGTGCTGCTGAACCGCAACCTGCCCTTCATTGACCACATCAACGACATCGTCTACCCCGAGGGCAGCCTGCCGTTCGCGCAATGGGGCAGCCGCGGCACCGCGACGCTGTTCCTCGACGACGTGCGCATCTCGACCAATGTGCGGCTGTTTGGGTCCGCAGGCGAAGAACGCGCCATCGGCACCCGCGTCTCCCAAGCCGTGCGCGAAGCCGTGCTGGGCCGCGGCGAGACCTGGCTGGACCGTGCCTTCGTCGTCGACGACTGGTATGTCTCGGCCTACGAGCCGCTGGTCGACAGCGCCGGGCAGCGCATCGGCATGCTCTACGTCGGCTACCTCGAGAAGCCCTTCACCTGGCTGAAGTACGGCGTGCTGGCCGGCATCGGCGGGGTGTTCTTCGCGGTGATGATCTTCAGTGCCTGGGCGGCCGTGCGCTGGGCGCGCAGCATCTTCCGGCCGCTGGAGCAGATGGCGTCGACGATGCAACGTGTTGAGGCGGGTGCGCTGGAGGCCCGCGTCGGCACGGTCTCCAACCGCGACGAGATCGGCGCGCTGGCCGGGCACCTGGACCACCTGCTCGACACCATCGACGACAACACCCGCGAGCTCAGGCGCTGGAACAGCGAGCTCGATGCCAAGGTGGCCGAGCGCACCCGCGCGCTGGAGGCCGCGCAGCAGCAGCTGCTGCGCAGCGAGAAGATGGCCGCGGTGGGCCAGCTCACCGCCAGCATCGCGCACGAGGTGAACAACCCGATCGCGGTGATCCAGGGCAACCTCGATCTGGCGCGTGAACTGCTGGGCGACGATGCCCGCAAGGTGGCCG
>NZ_DATILJ010000029.1:0-37267 GCF_035476535.1 Aquabacterium sp. | reverse complement strand
GGCCGCAGCGACGTGTTTTCCTGCGGCGTGATGCTCTACCAGTTCCTCACCGGCGAGAAGCCGTTCACCGGCTCGATCACCACGGTGATGCAGAAGGTGCTGCACCAGGATCCGATCCCCGCGACGCAGCTGAACAGCGAGCTGAGCCCGGCCTGGGATGCGGTGCTGCGCCAGGCGCTGGCCAAGAAGCCTGCCGATCGTTACGCCAGTGCCGCTGCGATGGCCGAAGGCATCCGGCTGGCCGCGCTGGAGCCCCCGGCCTACCGCCAGGACGAGAAGACCGTCGTGCTGCCTCGGCGGCCGCAGACGGCAGCGCCGACGCCGGCGCCAGTGCCGGTGCCCCCGCCGGCCCCGGCACCACCGCGCAGCGCGCCCTCCGAAGCACCAACGATGGTGTGGCCGCGGGCTGCACCCGCCACGGCGCCGGCGCCCACAACGGCCCCAGCGCCGCGGCCGCGCCGCGCCTTCACGCCGGCGGCGATGGCTGCCGCCGCGCTGGCCGCCGGCGCCGGCCTCGCCTACCTGTGGTGGCCCCCGGCCGAACGTAAGACCACCGACACGGTCGCCAGCACGGCGGCGTCTCAAGCGACGGCACTGCCCGCATCGGCAACGGCAACGGCAACGGCAACGGCGCAGCCTGCATCGGCAACGCCGCCGCCTGCACCGGCCCCCACGCCAGCGCCGACCCCGCCTTCCGTCAGCACACCCGTGCCCTTGCCTGCCCCGGCGCCACCGCCCGCACCCAAGCCGCCACCCGCCCCCGTCGTGGCCGCTGCACCGGCCCCGCCGCCCGCGATTGCCAAGCCCGCCGCGCCACCGGTGGTCACCAAACCGGCCCCGGCGCCCGTGGCTGCTCCGCCACCGCCCGCACCGGCGCCACCGCCGGATGAGTGGCGCCCGCGCATCGCCAAGCTCGAAGCGCTGCGTGGGCCGGTGACGCTGGCCACCGGACTGACCACCCTGCTGGAGCCCTTCAACGCCGAAGAGCGCGCGCTGGCCATCGAATTCGAAACCCAGTTCAAGCAGCGGCCCGGCCCCAGCGCATTGGTGCTCGGGGTGGCCGACGGCCACTTCCGGGCCCACTGGCAGACCCGCGGGCAGTCGGTCCAACGGGCGATGGAGCAGGCCCGCAGGCGCTGCGTCGAACTGCCGGCCACCGGCTGCAGCGTGGTGTTGGCCAACGGTGAGTTCCAGCGCGAGGGCCTGCTCACGGTCGCCCGCGAACTGGGCAGCCAGCCGCCCGGTGCCGTGCGCGGCCGAATGCTGCGGGCCTTCGAGCGCGCAGTAGGCGATTGGCGGCAGACTGATGCGGCGGCGCTGGCGAAGACGCCGGCGTCGCTACCGGCCTACCCGGCGCCAGCACCGCCGCCAGCGCCCGTGCCGGCACCCGCCCCGGCGCCGGCGCCTGCCGCCCGCAGCAACCCAGAGACCGCCGCCGACACAGCGCGCGCCGAGTGGTCCTATGCGCTGACCCAGATGCGCAGCGAAAGCCCGGGGTCGATCGCCCGCGGCTTCGAACTGCTGCTGCGGATCAACCAGGCCGAGGACGTCGACCGCCTGTCGCGCTTTCAAGCCGCGCTGAAGCGCATGCGCTGGAACAGCGCCGTGGCGATGGGCGAAAAGAACGGCTTCCTGGTCTTCTTCTATACCCACTCCGAACGCCGCGCCGACTGGGCGGCCGAGCGCGCGCTGGCCGATTGCAACCGCGCCGCCACCAGCCCCTGCGCGGTGGTGATGAGCGATGGCAGCTATTCGAACGCCGCGCTGATGACCGTGGGCACGCGCCTGGGCAGCCGCGGCCAGCAGGCGGTGCGCGAAACCTTCATGCGCTATGTGCAGCGCAAGTTACAGGAAGGTCTGGGCTGATGGCACGACAATGCGAGTCCACCCGCACTGGGACGGGACTGCGCCTGTTGCCTTGCGCTGCCCGGGGGAATGGACCACCCCAGCGCAGTTGGCGCATGATCCCGGCCACCTGATCGCAGCCCGCTTTGCCATGACAACTCCCAAACCCGACGACGCCATCCCGAAGGATTTCCTGTCCTTCACCGGCGTGCCGCCGGCCCCTGCGCCCGTGCCGACGCCGCCATCGACGCCAGACGACGAGGTCACGCGGGTGATGATGCCGCCCCCGTCGCTGAAGTCGCCGGCACCGGGGCCCGGTCCGGCCACGGTGCCGGACGACGAGGCCACCCAGGTGATGCTGCCGCAGCCCCTCGCGCTGCCGCCCGGGCTGGCCGAGGGTTTGCCGCCTGGCTCGGTCGCCGCCCGGCCGCCGCTGTCGCTGCCGCCCCGACCCGGCATGCCGTCGCCACAGCCATCGCCGCCGAGTGCCTGGCCGCCGCTGCCGCCGGCGCCCCCCGCATCCGCCGATCCGGTGGATGAAGTGACGCGCGTGGTCGCCGTGCCACCGCATTTCGAACCCAAGCCCAACCCGCTGCTCAGCCCGCGGCACGACAGCCCGTTCGACCCGAGAAGCGGCAAGCGCGTCGACCCGATCTTCGGCCCCGACAACGGCCCCGAGTTGGGGCCGGCCATCGCACCGACCATCGCCGTCACGGCCTACGAGCCGACGATGGTGCTGAAGGCCGGTGCGAGCAAGCCGCGCACGATGACGCAGCCGGACCTGAGCCGCCTGCCCCAGCGCGCGGCCACGCTGCCCGGCAGCACCGCCTCGGCGGCCGACGGCAACATGCAGCAGGTGGGCCGCTACCTGATCCGCGAACGGCTGGGCCGCGGCGGCATGGCCACGGTATTCAAGGCCCATGACCCGACGCTGAACCGCGACGTTGCGATCAAGTTCCTGCATGCCACGCTGTGTGCCGACGACGAATACCGCGCCCGCTTCCTGCGCGAGGCCCGCGCGGCCGGCGGGCTGTCGCATCCGAACATCGTGGTCGTGCACGACGTCGGTGAAATCGACGGCCGGCCCTACATGGCCATGGAGCTGATCGAAGGCACGTCGCTGGCCGACGAGGTCGAGCACCACAAGGCGATGCCGATCCGCGACGTGGTGGTGATGGGCATGCAGCTGGCGCGCGCGCTGGACTACGCGCATGCACGCGGCATCGTGCACCGGGACATCAAGCCCGGCAACATCATGCGGCTCAAGGGCAGCCACACGATCAAGGTCACCGACTTCGGCATCGCCCACATGGACGAGCTCGGCGAGGCCCAGCACACCCGCGTCGGCGACGTGCTGGGCACGCCGCAGTACATGTCGCCCGAGCAGGCCAATGGCGACAAGCTCGACGGCCGCTCCGACCTGTTCTCCACCGGCATCGTGCTGTACCAGATGCTCACCGGCAAGCGGCCCTTCCGCGGCGACACGCTGGTGGCCGTGGCCACCCGCATTGCCACCGAGGACCCGACGCCGATCAACAAGCAGCGCGCCGAAGTGCCGGCCTCGCTGCGCCGGGTGATCGACCGCTGCCTGGCCAAGCAGCCGGCCAACCGCTTCCAGACCGGCCGCGAACTGTCCGACGCGCTGGGCAAGGTGCTCAGCGAGCTGGACGAAGCCGCGCTGGCCAAGAACCGGCCGCGCATCGTGCCCTTGCGTGTGCGCTGGGCGGCGATGATGGCGCTGATCGTCGCGGTGGTGATGGGGCTCACCGCCGCCGTCATCACGCAGCGGCAGTACGCCGCGATGATGAACCAGGTCAGCGACTACGGCGCTTCGCTGGCGCGCTTCATCGCGCAGCAGAACGCCGCCGCGGTGCTGGGCGACGACTGGGCGCAGGTCGAAGTGGCGGTGCAGGAGGTCATGAAGACGCGCAACTTCGAGCGCATCACGGTGATCGATCCGGCCGGCATCGTGCGCGTCTCCAGCCAGGCCCTGCTGGTCGGCCAGCCCTACAAGGCCGAGGGTGGCGAATCGCTGGGCAAGCTGGCAGGCATCGCCGCCACGCGCTACATGGCGCAAGGTGAATCGGTGCTGGGCTTCGAGGCCCCGGTGCTGTTCCAGGACAAGCAGGTCGGCCGCGTCGCGCTGGGCATCCCGGAGCGGCCGCTGACCCAGGTGGCGCGGCTGTCGATCTCGCTGATGGTGGTGCTGGCCGTCGTCACCGTGCTGGCCGTGGCGATTGCGATGTATTTCGTCGCCAACTGGTTCGCCAAGCCGATCCAGCTGGTGGCCGATTCGATGGCTGAAATCGGCAAGGGCCGCTTCGACCACCGCATCAACGAGCAGCGCAAGGACGAATTCGGCCAGCTCTATGCCGCCTTCGACAACATGGCGCAGGCGCTGCAGGACCGCGCCACCGCCGGCATGGACGGGCCGGTGACGCCGTCGCCGGCCGCGCCGCCGACGGTGCTGCCCCGCCGCGGCGGCGGGCCCGACACAGCACGGCACCGGCCGGGCTGAGTGGGATGTACACGGCACCGAACGGGCTAAGCCCGATGCGCACCGCTGCCCGCTGGGCGCCGCTGCTCGCAGTGCGACAGGCGGCGATGGGGGCTGCGCTGGGCGCTGCGCTGCTGTCCGCTTGCGGCACGCCCGCGCCGTCAGCGCCGGCCGCCGCGCCGCCGGCTGCCTCGCCACCGCCCGCCGCCCCCTACGACGGCCCCGAACCCTGGCCGCTGGCCGCCGGCGAGGTGCTCGGCCGCGGCGAGCGCCTGCTGATCTACCTGCCACGCCCAGGGGACCAGCTGCCGGCCATCGCCGCGCGCTTCCTGGGCAGCGCCGACCGGCAATGGCAGATCGCCGAGGCCAACGGGCTGCAGCCGGCCCAGGCCACCGCGCTGCCGGCCGGGCAGCCGCTGGTGGTGCCGCTCATGTCAGGCAATAGCATCGGCGTGCGCGCCGGCGAGTTCCAGACCGTGCCGATCCTGTGTTATCACCGCTTCGGCAACGGCAACAACAAGATGGTGATGTCGCCGTCGAACTTTGCCGCGCAGCTGGACTGGCTGGCCCGCAACAACTACAGCGTGATCCGCCTGGGCAAGCTGGCCGGCTTCCTGGCCGGGCGCGAAGCGCTGCCGGCCCGATCGGTGGTGATCACCATCGACGACGGGTATGAATCGGTGCACCGCCATGCCTTCCCGCTGCTCAAGAAGTACGGCTTCCCGGCCACCTTGTTCGTCTACACCGACTTCATCGGCAGCAACGACGGCCTGAGCTGGTCGCAGTTGCAGGAGATGGCCGGCTCAGGCTTGGTCGACATCCAGGCGCATTCCAAGAGCCACCGCAACCTGGTCGAGCGCAACCCGGGCGAAACCGACGAACGCTACCGCCAGAACATCGAAACCGAGCTGCGGGCGCCGCGTGAACTGCTGGAGCGCCGGCTGGGCCAGGCCAAGGTGCAGGTGCGGCATTTCGCCTACCCCTTCGGCGACGCCAGCGACGTGGTGCTCGACACCATGGCGCGCCAGCACTACCAGCTGGGCGTGACGGTGAACCCGGGCGGCAACGGCTTCTACGCGCAACCCACCATGCTCAGGCGCACGATGATCTTCGGCGACCTGGACCTCGAAGGCTTCAAATCCAAGCTGCAGACCAGCCGCAGCCTCAGCGCTCCATGAACTGCACCATGACGCGCGCTGAGCGCGCCGACGGCGCAGCGGGCTCCTGGCATCGTGCACCGCTGCTCGCCGGCTGCGGCCTGCTGATGATGGTGTTGCTGAGCGGCTGCGCCGGCACACGCCCGGGGCCGGCTGCGCCCACCACTCCCACGGCGGCCGCCGAGCCAATGGCGCCGGCACCGACTGCCGATGCCGCCGTGGCGCAGTTCGAACGCCGCCACCGTGAGCGCGCCGAACAGGCCACGCGCCAGGGCCGGCTGGCCGACGCCGCCCAGGCCTGGGAGGTGCTGGTCACGCTGCGGCCGCAGCGCGCGGACTACCGTGCGGCCCAGGCCGAGGTGCAGCGCCAGATCCAGGCGCAGCTGGCCGAACGCCTGCCCAAGGCGCTGGCCGCCCACAAGCGCAGCGAGTGGGACCTTGCAGCACAGCTGTACCTGGGCGCGCTGGCCCTGAGCCCGGACCACGAAGCGGCAGCCGATGGCCTGCGCGCGGTCGAACGCGAACGCAACAAGCGCAACCATGTCGGCAAGCTGGCCCGCTACACGCTGGCGCGGCGTGCGCCAGGTGAGGCCGAACCGTCGAAGGCTGCCACTGCGGCGGCCACGAAACCCGTGCCAGCCAAGCCGGCGCCCAAGGCCACCGGCGACCGCAACGACGTCGAGCATGCGTCGATGCTGGCCGCGCAGGGGGAGCTGGATGACGCCATCGCACTGCTGCAAGCCCACCTGGCGGTGCAGCGCAACGATGCGGAGGCCAAGCGCCTGCTGGGCGACCTGCAGAACCAGAAGGCCGAGCGGGCGCAGCAAACCTCGGCGCGGGAACAGCCCGGCTCTCCCCCGGCAGCCAAGCCGAACCGGCCGGCACCGTAAGCGGCGCCCGTGCCGGCCGGACCCGCCGGCTCACTTGACCTTGATCAGCTTCTCTTTCAGGTCGATGGCCTTCTGCCGCTCGAGCTGCGCGGTGCGGTTGTCCGGGTCCAACTCCAGCACGGCATCCCAGGAACGGATCGCGCCGTTCAGGTCTTGCTTGGCGAAGGCGCTGCGGGCGGCCCGGGTGTGGCGGTTGACGGCATCCGCCTTGGCCTTCGCGTCCGGCGCGACAGCGGGCGCTTCGGCCGGCGTCGGTGCGGGCACCGGCGCCGGGGTCGGCGCAGGGGCGGGCGCCGGGGCCTGCCCTCGAGGCGGCAGTGGCGTCGGCACTGGGGCCGGCACAGGCGCTGAAGGCGGCGGCGCCTTGCCGGGCACCCGGATGGTCTGGCCGCCGGCCAGCTGGCGCGGCACCTTGATGTCGTTGTAGCGTGCCAGCACGTAGAACAGGTGCACGTCGTTCATGAAGCGCTGCGCGATGCGCGACAGCGATTCGCCCGGCTGCACGCGGTAGCTGAACGATTCCCTGCCCAGCATCGCCATCGGGTCTTCCTTGATCTGGCGCATCAGGCTTTGCGCCAGGCGATGGTTCGGGTCGAACTGCAGCACACGCGTCAGCTCCGCTGCGGCCTGGTCTTCGTTGCCCGCTTCGAGCAACTCGATCGCGGTGCTGACCGCCTTCTGCACCGCAAGCGGCGACATCGGCGCCGCCGGCGGCGGAGGCGGCTCAGGCGTCACCGGGCCGGGTGCCGGCGGGGCCCCGGGAGACTGCGGCGCCGGCCGGCTGGGCGACGGCGCTGATGAACCCGTGCTGCCGGGCGGTTGGGCACACCCGGCAATCAGCCCGACACCGACCATCAACATTGACAGGCGGTGGAGCTTGTGGCGGGATTTCATGGGGAGGTCACCTGATTGTTTGTGGTCGTGGCCCCGGCTGCGGGCCGGCAACCCGGCAGGGCCAACGTCTGACGCCCCGTGCGGCGCCATTTCCCCTGCTGCGGTCGATTATTGACCAGCGCCGCGCGCGGCAACAAGCCGCGCCCGCCGGGCCAATACGCTGAAACCCCAAGTAATGACTTGTTTTTCCGAGGTGACTTTGGTGCATGGTGGCCAAGGCTGCTTGTGGTAACCATGCGTACATGGCCACACTCCAGCGCGCGCCGCGATGACGATCTCTCCCGGCGCCACCACCGCCACCTCGCCCGGCCGCGCGCCGGTGATGCAGATCGTGCAGCAGCATGCCGAAGAGAGCGCGCTGCTGCGCCAGGTACGCTCGGTGCTGGTGCGCGCGCCGCATGTGCGCCTGAACCAGCTGCGCCGGCTGGACGATCGCCTAGCCGCGCATCTGGATGGCTTGGCAGTCGCCGGTCCGGCCGGCACCGCCTGCACCCAGGCCGCGCTGGCACGGCCCGATGCCGGCGAGCTGTTCACCGCTGCCGTGCGCGCCATCGAAGACCGTGACGACGAGGCGCTGGCCCGGCTGCTGGCCGTGGCTGCCGCACTGCCGGCCGCCCGTCGCGGCGTGCTGTCGGCCTTCGGCTGGGTATCGGCGGCGCAGTTGCAAGGCATCGCGCGGGATCTGCTGGGGTCGGCCGAAGCCGCCTGGCGCGACATCGGCATCGCGGCCTGCCGCATGCACCATGCCGATCCGGGTCCGTTGCTGATCGAGGCGCTGCAGGACCCGGATGCCGGCCTGCGCGCCAGTGCGCTGCGCGCCGCCGGTGAGCTCGGCCGGCTGGACCTGCTGCCGGCAGCGCGCGCAGCGATGGTCGACGACGCCCCCGAGGTGGTGTTCTGGGCCGCCTGGGCCGCCTGCCTGCTGGGCGACCGACAGGCCGCCTTGAAGGTGCTGGGTTTTGCCGCCCAGCGTGACGATGACCTCGCGCTGCGCGCGCTGGTGCTGACGCTGGCGGCCAGCGAGTTCGAGGCGGCGCGCGACGTGGTGCGGGCGATCTCGCAAGCCGCGCAGGGCCAGCCCACCGGCAGCCCGCCGCATCGGCGGCTGATCCGCGCGGTCGGCCTGTTGGGCGATGTGCAGTTCGTGCCCTGGCTGATCGAGCTGATGGAACAACCCACCATCGCCCGGCTGGCGGGCGAAGCTTTCTCGATGATCAGCGGCGCCGATCTGGCCCGCCAGGACCTGGAAGGCGCCTCCGGCCCGGTCCTGGACACCGGCCCGAGCGATAACCCGGCCGATGAGCGCGTGGCACTCGACGAGGACGACAGCCTGCCCTGGCCGAATGCTGGCCGGGTGCAGCACTGGTGGTCGCGCAACGGTGGCGGCCTGGTGACGGGGCAGCGCTGCTTCATCGGCCGGCCGGTCAGTGCCGAGTCGGCGCTGCAGGTGCTGCGGGAGGGCCTGCAGCGCCAGCGCCATGTCGCCGCGCTGAGCCTGAGCCTGCTGCGGCCCGGCACCGGCCTGTTTCCGGTGGCGGCACCGGCCCGGCGGCAGCAGCAGGCGCTCGCGGTGGGGTCCGCTGCATGACAATGCACCGTGATTTCCATCCAGCGAGGGTGACTTTCGGTCATTGAAGCGATGCCCACAGCATCCGACGATGGCCTGCCAGCAACGGGCGGTTAGCGCCGCCGGGTAGCCCCCTCCACACCGGCCATGACCATCACCCTGCTCGCGGTGTCGCTCAACGAGCAGCCGCTGTCCCAGCCCATCACCGCCTGCTTCGATGCCAATGGCGGCACGATAGGCCGTGCTGACCACAACACCATGGCCCTGCCCGATCCGGAGCGCCATATTTCGCGCCTGCAGGCCGAGATCGTGGCCACCGGCTCGCGCTACGTCATCAAGAACGTCGGCGCGGCCAACCCCATCGTCATCGGCGGCCGCTCGCTGAGCCAGGGCGAAAGCGCGCCGCTGGCCGACCGCGACCAGGTGCGCATCGGCGGCTACCTGCTGCAGGTGGTGGTCGACGCCGAAGACGACATGCGCGGTGCCGACATCACCCGCGGCCGTGCCGCGGTGGCTGCCGGCAACACCCTGGCCGACTTCCGCCAGGACTTCCGGGCCGACCCGCGGCAGGAGGCCCGCCCGGAACAGCGGCCCGAAGCCTGGCACCGTGAGCCGAACCCGGCGATCAGTCCCGCGCCGCGGACCTCCGCACCGCCGTCGGTGGGCGGGCTGGCCGACTTCGGCACGCCCCTGTCCAGCAGCAATCCGTTTGCCGACCTGATGGGCAGCCCGGCCCCGCCGGCGCCCGCGCCTGCCGGCAGGCGCGCCGGCGCGCCCACCGGCAACACCTTTGCCGATCTGATGCCAGCGCCGGCCGGCGTGCGTGCCGGATCGTCCGCGCTGGGCGGAGGGCCGGCGGGCGGCAACGCCGGCGCCGCACGCCTGCCGGATGACTTCGACCCCTTCGCCGCGCCGCCACCGCCGCGCGCGCCCAGCGTGCCGGCGCCAACCCCCGGCGGCGGCCTGTTCGAAGGCCTGATCCCCAGCGCCGCGCCGTCCTCGATCGACGACGCCTTCGGCCTCAAGCCCGCCGCCGGCCGCGACCCGCTGGCGGATTTCATGGCCGGCCTGCCGGCCGGTGGCCCCGGCGCCCCGGCCGCTGCAGCGGGCCCGCCCGGCGTGCCGACCGACCCGTTGGCGCTGTTCGGCGGCACCGACCGGCCGCCGCCCGGGCCAGCGCATTCGGCACACGACCACACGCCCGACCTGATGGCCGGCTTCGTGCCACCGCGCGTCATGAGCCCACCTCCGGCGCCGCTGCGGCCGCCGGCCACGTCATCGATGGTGCCGCCGGCCGTGCACAACCCGGTGCTGCCGACGCGCTTCGACTGGCAGGTCACTGCAGTACCGCCCACCCGCCCGCCCATGGTGAGCCCGCTGCCGCCCGAACTGCTGCCCAGCGCCTTGCGGGAGTCCGCCCCCCCTGCTGGTCAGACTTCCGGCCAGAGCGACATCGACCTGGAGTTCAGCACCACCTCCGGCATGCGCAAGCCCACGCCCGGCGCCGTGTACAACGCCGCGCCGGCAGCGCCCGTGGCGCCTGCGCCGGCCCGTGCCGCGCCGCCGCAGGCAGTACCGCGCGCCGCTGCGTCCGCCACCGCACCAGATGCGCTGTGGGCCTCGTTCTGCCAGGGCGCCGGCATCGACCCCACGCTCGCCGCCGGCCTGGACGAGGCGATGATGCATGACATCGGCGCACTGCTGCGCAGCGCCGTCGACGGCACGCTGCAACTGATGTCGGTGCGCGCGACGACCAAGCATGAGTTGCGCGCCGCGGTGACGATCATCCAGCAGCGCGGCAACAACCCGCTGAAGTTCTCGCCGGACGCCACCACCGGCCTGGAACAGCTGCTGCGCCCGACGATGCGCGGCTTCCTCTCGGGCCCGGCGGCGATGACCGATGCGATGCACGACCTGGTCGGCCATGCCATCGGCACCGTGGCCGGCATGCGCGCGGCGCTGGACGGCATGCTCGAGCGCTTCGCGCCGGGCCAGCTGGAATCCAAGCTGGTCGGCCAGTCGCTGCTCGACAGCATGCTGCCGATGAACCGCAAGGCCAAGCTCTGGACGCTGTACCTGCAGCACTTCGAATCGATCCGCGAGGAAGCGCAGGAAGACTTCCACAGCCTGTTCGGCAAAGCCTTCCTGGCGGCCTACGACCAGCAGCTCGAACGCCTGAAACAAGGCGGCGACTCGGGCTGAACGCCCGGGCCAGCCCGCAGAGTGCGACCGAGGGGGGCGCCAGCGTGTTCAACATCCACATCGCCAGCCGCAGCGAACAAGGTGCCCGGCAAGGCAACGAAGACGACCTGCGGCACGGACTGTCCAGCGTCGGCTGGTACGCCGTGGTCGCCGACGGCGCCGGCGGCCACCGCCGCGGCGACGAAGCCGCGCATCGTGCGGTGTCCTGCATCGAAGCGCTGCTCAGCGACGACACCCTCAGCTTCACGCCCGCCAACCTGACCTATGCCGTGCGCTCGGCCCATGCCGAGGTGCAAGGTCACCAGGATTCGCAGAAGCTCGATGCGCGCATGCACTGCACCGTGGTCGTGCTGTGGATCGAGCCGCTCGCCAACTACGCGCTATGGACGCATGTGGGCGACTCGCGGCTGTACCGCGTGCGCCAGGGCATTTCCGAACTGATGACGGTGGACGACAGCGTCGTACAGCGCATGGTGCGCGCCGGGCTGATCTCCGCCGAGCAGGCCAGCACCCATCCGCAGAAGAACCAACTGCTGTCCGCGCTGGGCATCGAGGGCGACGTGCATCCGCACACCGTCGTGCGCCCGGTGGAGTTGCGGGACGGCGACGCCTTTCTGCTGTGCACCGACGGCTGGTGGGAGCCGCTGGACGGCGTGAGCCTGGCCGCGACGATGGCCGCGTCGCAAAACCCCACCGAATGGCTGGACCGCATGCAGCGCCACATCGAACACCGCGCCAACCCCAAGCAGGACAACTTCAGCGCGGTGGCGGTGTGGATCGGCGACCCGTCCGAAGTCACGCAGTGCGGGCCCGACGATACCGTGCCCCGAATGTAGTAGTTGACCCCTGGCCGCCTGGCGGCCGCCCCCAAGGGGGCTACCCAGCCCGACCGGTCACCACTGGCCGGCCAGCATGTCGCTGAAACTGGCGGGCTCTGGCAGCCCGCGCGCGAGGCTGAAATTGCCTTCACGCGATGCATCGCTCATCGGCCACCAGAAGCTGCTGCCGTTCATGCGGCCATGCAGTTCGCTGACGGCCAGGCCATGCAGCAATTGGCCCAGCGTGGCGCCGCGGGCCACGGCGAAGCGTTCATGGCCTGGCGCCGGGCGCTGCTGCGGCACCATCAAGGGACCGGCGCTCGGCCACGGTGGCGCTTCGGCCAGCGCGTCCTCGAAACTGTCCAGCGTCGACGGTTCACCCAGCGTGTGCATCGCGGCCTGCGCCACATGCGTCCACCACAGCTCCAGGTGGTCGAAGCCGATGCGGTCGATCGGCGGCCGCTCACGGCGCTGCGCAACGATCAAGGGATAGTAGCGGCCGACGTTGTCGCAACTCGGCATCAGCACGCCGAACCACCAGTTGGCGTCGACCACACCGGGTGACCAGGCAAAGCGCCACACTGGCGCATTGAGGTACACCTCCAGCCAGCGCGCGCCCAACTGCTGCGCACTGATGGCGATCGACTGCGACAGCCAGTCGTCGCACACCTTCACCCATTCCGGCGCCAGCCGGCGGTTGGCGAAGTCGCCCAGCGACGACAGCTTGCCGTACCAGCCGGGAGGATCTCGTGCATCGTTGGCCACGGCGTCAATGCCCTCCCAGGCGTTGTCTTGCTGTCACAGGCCGTTCGGGCAGGCGAACTGCCGCAGGTCCGGCAGGCGGAACGGATTGCGCACGCTGCTGGTGGTCACATCGAAGATCGTCTTGCGGCCATCCAGGTCGAAGGTGGCGCGGAACTTCTCCGGCGCGGTGCCCGGCGTGATGTTGACGCGCTCGAACAGCCGCAGCAGGGCCCAGGGCCCGTCGTTGACCAGGCCTGTCGGGCCCGAGGGCGTGACCATCACCCGCACCTGGCCGGAGCCGCGTGGACCCGGCCATTGCACCGTGCTCGGAATCTGCGGCCCGTGCGAATAACGCACGATCTGCCCGTCCGCATCGAGCACGAACTGGCTTAAGGCCGGATCCATCTCCACCGGCTTGAACTCCAGCCGCAGCGACATCGCCGGTGCGCCGGGCGGGAAGAAGGTTTCGCGGATCGCCGCGGCGCGCTGGAATTGCGGCAGGGTGCCGACATCGGTGCCCAGCGGCGTGCCCTCCACCGCGCGGAAGCTCCACGGCCGCGTGCTGGTGTCGATGTAGGGCGCGAGCTTCTGCGTGATCTGGTCGAACTTGCCGCCGGGGCCGAACAGCGCGGCGAAATCGGCCTGCGTGACATCGCGCGCCGAATTCGGATCGAAGGGGTAGCGCCCGGCCACGGCCTGCTGGCAGAACTCGCCGATCGACGATCGCACATCACGCGACAAGGTGTCGCGCAGCTGGATCTTCTCGACCTTCGCGCTGGAGCTGCCCAGGCTGTCGAGCAGGGAGCGCACCGGCTCGGGCGAGTTCGCGGCCTCGGCCTTCAGCTGCGTCGGCAGCGGTGAGGGTTGCGGGGCAGAGCCCCCTTTCAGCGCCACCTCCACGCCGGTCAGCACCACCTGCAACTCGCCCAGCCGTGCGACCACGCCGTCGATCGGCGCCTTGCCGCCTTCAGGTGCCGTCACCAGCCGGCGCAGGCCGACGAAGCGGTCGTCGACGATGCTCTCGATGCGCGCTTCCGGTGCGCCGGTGGTCTGTGGTCGCACCCCGATCTTGCCGAGGATCTGCTGCTGGATTTTGTTGCTGGTGGTGGCGGCGATCGAATCGAGCGAACCGGCCCCCACCAGCAGCGTGGTCTCGCGCGAGATGGCCTTGAGCAGCGGCACCAGCGGGGTGTCGGGCGCGGCCAGGATGCGCGTGGTCTGCACCGATTGCGCAATGCTGGTCATCGGCACCAGCCGCACATCGGCGATGAAAGCTTCCCAGGTGGCCGCGTACTCGTTGAGGTAGATGCGGCGCACGTCGTCGACCAACTTGTCGTTGAGCACCGCGCCCGGGTTCTTGACCGGCGGATTCTTGATGGCCAGCACCCACTCCTGTTCCTGGTCGAGCTGGCGCGCAACATCCCCCACCACCGCCTGGAAGCCCTTGTGGTAGCCGTTGTAGCTGAACAGCCCCGGCACGCCCTTGGTCAACGGCTGGCCGCTGACCCGCGTGAAGACCAGCGGCGCATTGCCGCCGCCGGCGCGGGCCACGCTGAATTCGGGGAAGTCGGTGCCCAGCCCGCGCTGGCGCAAGCGGTTGTAGACGCGCTGCGGCAACGAAACGCTGGCCAGCTGCAGCCGCGTGCTGTCGATCAGCGCCTTGTCCTGGGCCAGTGGCGACACGGCTGCGCCTTGGGCCAGCAGCGCGTCGAGGTGCACGCTGAGCTGTTCGCGTTGCTCAACCGTCAGCTCGCGGCCGATGCGGCCATCCCAGTCCGATTCGACATGCGCCTTCAGGGCCGCCGCGTCGAAGTGGTCCGGGTCGTACATCATCAGGTAGGCCTTCAGCGCCTCGTACAGCGACTCCTGCTGGCTGCCGCTGCGCAACTGCTCTTCGACGCGGATCGCCAGCCGCGGCAGCATCGCGTCGAGCAGCATGCGGTCGTAGGCCGCGCGGGCCGCGCTGTCGAGCTTCTTGCCCTGGTACAGGCCGAAGCCGAAGGACCAGGGCACATCGGCATCGACGCCGCTGCCACCGGCCGCAGCCAGCCCGCGGGTGGACTCCAGCGCGGCGACGATCGGGATCAGGTTCGACGACGCGCGGTTCGGCGTTTCCTGCACCTGCCGGCGCACGCCATCGACACTGGCCGACACCGCTTCGACATAGCGCTTGTTGTTGCCGTAGCTCACCGCCCAGGCGGTGATCGATCCCAGCGCGACCAGGCCGATGCTGGCATAGCCGGCGATCACCAGCGCGCTGCGCTTGCGTTCCCAGCTGATGTTGGTGCCGGCCAGGCCATGCTCGGCGAACACCACTTCGGTGAGCAGGCGCGACAGGAAGTAGCTGCGGCCACTGGCCTGCTGCGGCGCCAGCACCGCTTTCTCCAGCTGGTACTGGCGCGCGATCGAGCCCAGCATGCGGTCGATCGGCGTGCCTTCCTGCGTGCCGCTGACGAAGTACACACCACGCAGCAACGGCTGGGCTTCGTAGGGCGATGGCGAGAAAACCTGTTCGACGAACTCCTGCAGCGCCGCACGCAGGTTGGCGAACTGCACCGGGAAACCGTAGATGCGTGCGCGCCGCGCGGCATCGGGCTCGGACTGCAGGCGGTCGATCAGGCCATCGGTCACGCGCTGCAGCAGCGCCTCGAACTCCGGCGCCATCTCGGCCATCGGCGACTGCTTTGGCAGGCCGGACTTGTCGAGCTGGAAGGTGAAGCCCCAGGGTTCGGCACGCTGGGCCTTGTCCAGCGTCGCGAAGGTGTCCATGAAGCCGGCCATCAGGTCGCACTTGGTGACCAGCAGGTAGATCGGGAAGCGGATGTTCAGCCGCTCGTGCAACTCCTGCATGCGCTGGCGCACGGTGGCGGCATGCTGCGCCCGTTCGGCCGCGCTCTTGGCGATCAGATCGGAAATCGACACCGTCACCAGCACACCATTGAGCGGCTGGCGCGGCCGCGAGCGCTTGAGCATGCCGAGGAAGCCGCTCCAGGTGGCGCTGTCGTTGGCCTGGTCGCTGTCCTGCGTGACGAAGCGGCCGGCGGTGTCGATCAGCACCGCCTGGTCGGTGAACCACCAGTCGCAGTTGCGCGTGCCGCCGACACCGCGCACCGCATGGTCGCCCACTTTGTCCGCTAGCGGGAACTGCAGGCCGGAGTTGCGCAACGCGGTGGTCTTGCCCGAACCCGGTGCGCCGATGATCATGTACCAGGGCAGCTCGTACAAGTAGCGCCCGGACAGGCGTGCAGCGAAGCCGCCGCCGCCTTCCTTGCCGCCGCCGAAACGCGCCTTGCGCAGCGTGCCCATGGCCTGCTCGAAGCGCTGGCGCACGGCCGCCATGTCGGCACTTTCCTGCGCCGTCTTCGCTTCGCCCGAGGGTGCGGCCAGCAACTGGTTGACGACCTGCTCATTGCCGCGCCGCGCGCGCCAGATGCGCCACACCGCGAGCAGCACGAACAGCAGCACCAGCACGCCGATCGTGAGCCAGCGCGAGCGCTCGGTGTCCAGCGGCACGAACTGGCCGACGGAGACCAGCGGGCCGACGAACCAGATGATCAGGCACAGCGCAAACAGCAGTACCGCACCGAGGGTCCAGCGGTTGAAGATCCAGCCCAGCAGCTTTTTCATCGCGTGGCTCCACTGGCCCGGGCCGGCGCCGTCGTGCTGGGTGTGGCGCTGACGGCGGGGTTCGTGGGCCGCGGCGCCAGGGCGTCGCTGCGGGTGGTCAATAGCGTGACTTCGACGCGGCGGTTCAACGCGCGGTTGGCCGGCGTGTCGTTGCCGGCGATCGGCTCGCCATCGGCGCGGCCTTCGGCCTTGATGCGGTCGGCCTGCACGCCGCGCGCCACCAGCAGGTCACGCACCGAGCGCGCCCGCTCTTCGGACAGATGCCAGTTGGACGGGAAGCGCACCGTGCGCAGCGGTTGGTTGTCGGTGTGGCCCGTGACCAGCACCGCACCGCTGACCTTGGCCAGCGCTTCGGCAATGCGCGCCATCAGCACTTCACGCTCGGGTACCAGCGTCGCGCTGCCGGAGGCGAACAAACCATCACCACGCACAGTAACGACGCTGCGGTCGACCTCGTCGCGCACCGCCACCAGCCCGGCCTTGATGTCCGACTGCAGGAATTGCGCAAGCCGCGGCACCGGCGCCGGTTGCGCCACCGCCACCACCGGCGGTGCCAGGCGCAGGCCCTGGATCTGGCCATAGACCGGATCGGTCACGCCGCTCAGGCGGTAGACGAACGCGGTGTAGATCGCCAGCAGGATCAGCAGCGTCAGCGCGGCGGTCACTGCCAGCGGCAGCCAGCTCAGTGCGCGGCGGCGCTGCATCGGCTGGCCTTGCCAGTGCTGGGCCAAGGCGGTGGGATACGGCCCGCGCTGCTGGCGCAGGATCTGCGCGAGCTTGTCGCGCACCGCTTCGAGCTGCGCACGGCCGTTGTCGATGACGCGGTAGCGGCCTTCGAAGCCGAGTGCGATGGCCGCGTAGATCAGCTCCAGCAGGTCGCGGTTGGCATCGGGCTTTTCGGCCAGGCGGGCCATCAGTTGGAAGACTTTTTCGCCGCCGAAGGCTTCGTTGTGGAAGCTGGCCAGCAGGCTGTTGCGCCCCCACACACCGGAGCCGCCCCAGGGCGTGTCGGCGGCGGCTTCGTCGAGCATCGTGCACAGCACGTAGCGCGCCGCCATCACGCGCTCCGGCGGGATGCTGCGCTGCTGCGCCGTAGCCTCGAAATCGCGGATGCCCTGGGCCAGCGCGGCGCGCAGCGCGGCCGGATCGGCCACCTGGCGCGTGCGCCGCAGTTGCGGCACCAGCACCAGCAGCTTGTTGGCCACCGCCACCAGCGAGTTCAGCCCATGCTCCGCGCTGACCGCCTCGACGCCCGCGGCATCGCTGACCATCGCGCCGGTGTCGGGCCCGCGCGGACCGGCCCAGCCGCCGGGGTTCGGTTTGATGAAGGTGCGCTGGCCGTCAAGCTGCGCAAACGGATCGTTGATCGAGGACGGATCCATCGCAATGTGTGTGACGCGCTAGGCCGGCTTCACGCCTGGCGAATGGCCCACAGCTCCAGTTCGAGACCAGGGAAATCACCGGCAACGTGCAAGGCGAGGTTGCCGGTGCGTTCGAGCTGCTTCCAGAGATCGCCCTGGCGCTCGAGTTCGAAGTAGTGGTAGCCGGCATGGAAGGGCAGCTGGCGTGGTGCCACCGGCAGGCTGTTCAGCGTGACGCCGGGCAGTTGCAGGTTGACCAGGTCGCGCAGCTTTTCCACCGGCCCCAGCTTGGACTGCGCCGGGAAGCGCTGCCGCAGCTGCTCGGCCGGCACTTGCGCGTGCACCGCCAGCACGAAGCCCGCGCTGCGCAGCAGTTCGGCATCGGCGATCACCGCCGTGCGCACGCCGTGGCTGCGATCGGTCAGCTCGATCTGCACTGCGTGGCGCTGCAGTTCGGTCGACAGCAACTGGCGCAGGTGGTCGATCACCGGGCTGAAGACATGCTGCAGGTCGTCGTGCTTGTAGACCGGGTAGTCGGGCGGATGGCGGCGCGCGTCGTAGAAGGTGGACAGATCGCCGCCCAGCTGAATGCAGCCGAGGTAGAAGTCCCAGGGGTGCACGCTGGGCGCGCCGGCGAACTGGCGGAACAAGGGCTCGGCACGGTTCACCGCCTGCAATGCCATGAAGTCGGCGACTTCGGAGGTGCCATGGCTCAGCTGCCCCTGGCGCGAGGCCAGCGCATGCGAACGCTGCTGCACCAGGCCGTGCAGCAGCGAGGCCAGTGCGGAGAGCTGGCCGCTGGCGTCGATGCGGGTCTGCGGCGACAGGTAGCCGCGGTCCAACACCAGTTGGCCATCGCTGCGGCGCTCAATCACCCGGGCGACGCCCAGCAGCGCATAACCTTCGTTGGCGTCGCGGCTGCGCAGCAGGCGCAGAGTCACCGCGCCGGTCTGGATCGGCTCCGGGTCGTCGGTGGCGTTGGTGTAGTCCCGCAGCTCGGCATCGACCGCGCGCAGCCGGCACATGTCGTCGCCATGGCCGTCGCCGAAGTCGACCTCGGTGACACCGGCGCGCGACAGCGGCGCGGCCAGATAGACCAGCTCGCCCTTCAGGTCATCCGGTACGTCGAAGGGCACCGGCGCCGCATCGATGTCCGGGAAAGAGAACGGCGTGCCGTCCGGCAGCACGCCGCTGGCGCGCACCACGCCGACGTGGCCCAGCGCGAGTTGGGCTTCGTCGAGCACCAGCTCCGAGAAGCCCCAGGCATACGGATTCGCGGCGCGCCCGCGGGTGTCCACCAGGTGTTCGACAAAGCGAGATTCCTGCTGGAAATGGTGCGGCTGCAGGAACATGCCCTGCGACCAGATGACCCGATTGCGCCAGCTCATGCGATTGCAGCCTGCCGCATCACTGCGCCTTCATGTCGGCCGACAGCGCCACGTCGCCGGCGCGGATCGTCAAGGTCTGCGCCTTGCCGGTTTGCACCGGCACGACGACGCGCCAGGTGGCCTTTTCGAGATTGCGATAGGCGCCGATGACGCCGATGAACTTGGTGTCCGGTCCGACCGTCTTCTTGATCGGCTTGCTTTCGCCAGGCTGCAGCATCATCTCTTCGCGGGCCACCAGATCGGCACCCAGCGTGGCCTGGTCGTTCTGGTACAGCGCCATGAAGTCGGCATTGCCGAAGGCGGCGGCCGTCTTCAGTTCGTAGACACGCACTTGCAGCGGCGCGGGCCGCTGGTTGACGTTGGGGTTCAGCTGGGCCGAGCCCTGGATCGATCCATTCACCGTCGTGACCACCGGCTTGGGCGGGCTGGAGCAGGCGCCCAGCGTCAAGGCAATCGCCAGGCCCGCGAGGGTGGAGGCGACGCGCCAGCGGGCGCCGAAACAAGCCGGATGCGCACGGTCATCACCCGCTTGCCCGCTCTGGTTGCGGGCATGCCCCGCGACAACGTGGAAGTTCACCGTGCACTCCTGTCAGCCTGGGCAAGAATAATCAGCCCCTGACTGGGACAGGCGTGACTTAGGTAATCCGAAGCGCGAAGAAGGTGCCGAGAGTCACAGGCCGGCCTGGTCCAGCGTGCGCCGGAAGCGGCCGGCACCCTGGAATCCGATCACCCGGGCATCGCTGATCTCGCGGCCCTGGGCATCGAAGAACAGCGTTCCCGGCGGCCCGAACAGCTTGAAGCGGCGCAGCAGCGCCCGGTCGGCTTCGGTGTTGTCTGTGACGTCGGCCTTCAGCAGCAAGACCTTGTCCAGCCGCGCCGCCACTTCGGCATGGCGGAAGGTGAAGCGCTCCATCTCCTTGCACGACACGCACCAGTCGGCATAGAAGTCCAGCATCACCGGGCGCTGGGCCGAGGCCAGCGCGGCGTCCAGCTCGGCCACGCTGCGCACGCGCGTGAAGCGCAAGGCTGCGCGCGCTTGCGCGTCGCCTTCGCCCAGGTGCGCCAGCGGCATCAGCGCATCGCGGCCACCGGTGGCCGCACCGACGATCTGCACCGTGCCCATCAGCAGCGCAGCCAGACCCAGCGCGCGCCGGCCCCAGGCGCGCAAGGCGTGGCGGTGTCCGGCGCCGGGCTTGAACGGCTTCAGCATCAGGCCCACCAGCAGCAGCAGCACGCCCCACAGCGCCAGCACCACACCGGCCGGCAGCACCGGCTGCGCCAGCCAGATCGCCAGGCCCAGCATCAAGGCGCCAAACAGGCGCTTGACGGCTTGCATCCACGGCCCGGCACGCGGCAGCCAGGTTCCGGAGGACACGCCCATCACCAGCAGCGGCACGCTCATGCCGGCGGCCATCGCGAACAGCGCACCACCGCCCAGCACCAGGTCGCGGCTCTGGCTGATGAACAGCAGCGCACCCGCCAGCGGCGCGGTGACGCAGGGGCTGACGATCAGCGCCGACACCCCGCCCATCATGAACACGCCGGCCAGTTGCCCGGCGGGCAGGCGGTTGCATTGCGTCGACACTTTGGAAGTGAAGCGCGCCGGCAGGCGCAGCTCGTAGACATCGAACATCGACAGCGAGAACAGCACCAGCAGCAACGCGAACGCACCGATGGCCCAGGGTGTCTGCAACGCAGCGGCAAAGCCCTCACCGGCCAGCCCGGCCGCCACACCCAGCGCGGTGTAGACCAGCGCCATGCCCAGCGAGTAGCTCGAAGCCAGTGCCAAGCCCCGCAGGCGGGAGGGTCGCTCTTGCGTGCCAACGATGATCGACGACAGGATCGGCAGCATCGGCAGCACGCAAGGCGTCAGCGACAACATCACGCCGACGGCAAGAAAGACGCCGACCACGGTCCAGAAACGGCCACCCTGCAGCGCCTCGTCCACGATCGAGCCATCCCGCCAGGCGGCGAAGCCGCGCGGTGCCGCGCTGGGCGCCGGGCCGGTTGCGGCCTGGGTCGCGACGGGTGTGGCGGCAGCGCCGGACGGATCCAGGCGGGCCTGCTGGACCTGCGGCGGATAACACAGGCCCGCATCGGCGCAGCCCTGGGAAGTAACCCGCAAAGTGAAGGGCCCGTTCACGGCGACCAACGGCAGGGCGATGCGCAACTCACCGCGCAAGGTCTCGACGTTCTTCTGGAAGTTCTCGTCGAACTTGATCTTGCCCGCGGGAATCTTGGGCTCGCCGGGTGCCGCGCCATCGACGGCAAAGGCCAGGCGCTCTCGGTAAAGGTAGTAGCCCGGCGCAATGGCGAAGCTGACTTCAACCTCACGTTCGCTGGCCATGCGGGCCGAAAACTTGAACGCCTTCTCCGGCTCAAGAAAGTCTTCCGCCGCACGCGCCAGCGAGGCCCACGTCAAGCACAGCCCGGCCAACACCACCAGCGCCATGCGCATCAACGCCACAGGCGTGGCGACACGGAAGATGCGCGCGCTGGAGAGGGTGCAGACCGTCATGACGTGATTCTGAGCCTCGGCAAGGGTTCCGGCAGCCCAGGCCGGCCCTGACGTGACAAGGGCCAGCATCGCGGCCGGCCCTTGGGGTCCTTCATCGATCGAGATCCAGCTCAGTCAGCTGAAGCTTCGGCAGCTGCATCGGCCACGGGTTCCGGCCGATCGACCAGTTCGACGAAGGCCATCGGCGCGTTATCGCCGACGCGGAAACCCATCTTCAGGATGCGCGTGTAGCCGCCCGGGCGGGCGTTGTAGCGCGGACCCAGTTCGTCGAACAGCTTGCTGACGATGTCGCGGTCGCGCAGGCGGTTGAAGGCCAGGCGGCGATTGGCGACGCTGGACACCTTGGCCAGCGTGATCAGCGGCTCGACGATGCTGCGCAGTTCCTTGGCCTTGGGGACCGTGGTCTTGATCGCTTCGTGCTTGAGCAGCGAAACGCACATGTTGCGGAACATCGCCTTGCGGTGTTCGCTGGTGCGGTTGAGTTTGCGGAGTCCGTGTCCGTGACGCATGGTGCTTACCTTTCTTTATTGAACCGCCAGCCGTATCAGGTACTGGCGGGTGCACGCGTGCGCTGATGAATCAGCGCTTGTCCAGGCCTTGCGGGGGCCAGTTTTCCAGGCGGGCGCCCAGCGTGAGACCACGCGACGCCAGCACTTCCTTGATTTCGTTGAGCGACTTGCGGCCCAGATTCGGCGTCTTCAGCAGCTCGGTTTCGGTGCGCTGGATCAGGTCGCCGATGTAGTAGATGTTTTCGGCCTTCAGGCAGTTGGCCGAACGTACCGTGAGTTCGAGCTCGTCGACCGGGCGCAGCAGGATCGGGTCGAAATTGTCCTTGCGCGGCTGGTCGCGTTCGCCGCCGTAGGACGGCATGTCGGTGCCTTCCAGGCCGGTGAATACCACCAACTGGTCGACCAGGATCTTGGCCGACGCGCGGATCGCTTCTTCCGGCGAGATCGCGCCGTTCGTCTCGATCTCCATCACCAGCTTGTCGAGGTCGGTGCGCTGTTCGACGCGGGCGTTTTCCACCGCGTAGCTGACACGGCGGACCGGCGAGAACGAAGCGTCGAGCACGATGCGGCCGATCGACTTGGTCGGCTCGTCGCCGAAGCGGCGCAGGTTGCCCGGCACATAGCCGCGGCCCTTTTCGACCTTGATCTGCATATCGAGCTTGCCGCCTTGCGCCAGGTGCGCAATCACATGCTCGGGGTTGATGATCTCGACGTCGTGCGGCGTCTGGATATCGGCCGCGGTGACCGGGCCTTCGCCTTCCTTGCGCAGCACCAGCGTCACTTCGTCGCGGTTGTGCAGGCGGAAGACCACGCCCTTCAGGTTGAGCATGATGTGCACGACGTCTTCGGCCACGCCGTCGACCGTCGAGTACTCATGCAGCACGCCAGCAATCGTCACTTCCGTCGGCGCATAACCCACCATCGACGACAGCAGCACGCGCCGCAGCGCATTGCCCAGCGTATGGCCATAGCCCCGCTCGAACGGCTCGAGCGTGACCTTGGCGCGGTGGCCGCCGATCGGCTCCACGTGGATGGCTTTGGGTTTCAGCAGATTGGTTTGCATCGAATCCTGTTCCTCTCAATACCCTCGGCTCGTTACACCGATAAGGCTGGGGACCATGCCGGGCTGTGATGTTGAATTGCTCCGGCCCGGCGTATGCGGAGCACATCAAGGGAAGGGGTTGGCGGCCGAGCGGCCGGCAACCCGCCGCGTCGTCTTACCTCGAGTACAACTCGACGATCAGCGATTCATTGATGTCGGCACCGAACTCGTCGCGGTCCGGCACCTTCTTGAACACGCCTTCGAGCTTGGTGGCGTCGACCGCCACCCAGGCCGGCATGCCGATCGATTCGGCCAGCTTCACGGCATCGGTCACGCGCAGCTGCTTCTTGGCCTTCTCGCGCAGCGAGATCGTGTCGCCGGCCTTGACCAGGTAAGAGGCGATGTTGACCGTCTTGCCGTTGACCAGGATGGCCTGGTGCGACACCAGCTGGCGCGCTTCGGCGCGCGTCGAGCCGAAGCCCATGCGGTAGACCACGTTGTCCAGCCGCGATTCCAGGATGAACAGCAGGTTCGCGCCGGTGTTGCCCTTGCGGCGCTCGGCCTCGGCGAAGTAGCGGCGGAACTGGCGCTCGAGCACGCCGTACATGCGCTTGACCTTCTGCTTCTCGCGCAGCTGCAGACCGAAGTCGGAGGTGCGGGCGCCGGAGGTGCGGCCATGCTGGCCCGGCTTGGTTTCGAACTTCGACTTGTCGCTGATGGCGCGGCGGGCGCTCTTCAGGTAAAGATCGGTGCCTTCACGGCGGGCCAGTTTGGCCTTGGGTCCAAGATAACGTGCCACGTTAAGTCCTCAAGAAGTTGTCTGACGCGAGGCTAGAGTCGCGCGAGTCTGGCGGGTATTGTTCGGAGCGCTCAGACGGTGGGCTTGGTCGTTGATGGGTCGGCCTTGTCCGGCTTTTCACGGCGGTTGGACGCGTAGGCTGCCCTCAACGAAATCGCCGGCAGATGCTGCGCACCGGCCGGCTGACGAAAAACCATGCATTATAGCGGCATCGCTGCCGCTTGCATCTGGCCGGTCAGGGCCTCAGATGCGGCGACGCTTTTGCGGTCGGCAACCGTTGTGCGGGACCGGCGTCACGTCGCTGATCGAATTGATGCGGATGCCCAGAGCGGCCAGCGCACGCACCGAAGACTCGCGACCGGGGCCGGGGCCCTTGATGCGCACGTCGAGGTTCTTGATGCCCTGCTCTTGCGCGGCGCGGCCAGCCACTTCGGCGGCCACCTGGGCAGCAAACGGCGTCGACTTGCGCGAGCCCTTGAAGCCCTGGCCACCCGACGAGGCCCAGGCGAGCGAACTGCCCTGGCGATCGGTGATCGTGATGATGGTGTTGTTGAACGACGCATGCACGTGAGCGATACCGTCCGCAACGTTCTTGCGGATCTTCTTGCTCACGCGGCGCGCCGCGGTATTGGCAGGTGCTTTGGCCATGTCGTATCTCGGTGATGCTTGAAGGGCGGGCCTGAAGGACGGCTTGAAGTGTCAGCGCTCGAAGCGCTTACTTCTTCAGCGCCGCGGCGCCCTTGCGCGGGCCCTTGCGGGTGCGGGCATTGGTGCGGGTGCGCTGGCCACGCAGCGGCAGGCCACGGCGATGACGGATGCCGCGGTAGCAGCCCAAGTCCATCAAGCGCTTGATGTTCATCGACAGTTCGCGGCGCAGGTCGCCTTCGATCGTCAACTTGTTGACCTCTTCGCGGATCTTTTCGAGATCGCTGTCGTTGAGGTCCTTGATCTTCTTGGAATAGGCGATGCCCACCGTTTCGCAGATCTTCTGCGCCGTGGTCCGGCCGATGCCATAGATGGCGGTCAGGCCGATCTCAGCGTGCTTGTGCGGCGGAATGTTGATGCCAGCAATACGTGCCATGGTGATCCTCTATCTGCTTGCTTTGCGCTTCAGGCTCATCAGCCTTGGCGCTGCTTGTGGCGCGGGTCGGTACAGATCACGCGCACAACACCTTTGCGGCGGATGATCTTGCAATTGCGGCACATCTTCTTGACCGATGCAGAGACTTTCATCGTCTTCTCCTTAAGCGCTCATTTCGCTCTAAACACGATACGGGCGCGACTCAAATCGTAGGGCGTCAACTCAACCGTCACCTTGTCGCCCGGCAGGATGCGGATGTAATGCATGCGCATCTTTCCGGAGATATGGCCAAGAACGACATGTCCGTTCTCCAGCTTCACGCGAAAAGTGGCATTGGGCAGGTTCTCGAGAATCTCACCCTGCATCTGGATGACATCGTCTTTGGACACGTCAGCTGGCCTTGAAATTCGCCTTTTTCAACAGCGACTCGTATTGCTGGCTCATCACATAACTTTGCACCTGGGCCCAGAAGTCCATCGTCACGACGACGATGATCAACAGTGAGGTGCCACCGAAGTAGAACGGCACGTTGTACTTCAGCACCAGGAATTCGGGCAGCAGGCAGACGCCGGTGATGTACACCGCGCCGGCCAAGGTCAGCCGGGAAAGAATCTTGTCGATGTGCTTGGCGGTTTGTTCACCGGGGCGAATGCCGGGGATGAACGCGCCGCTCTTCTTCAGGTTGTCAGCCGTCTCGCGGCTGTTGAACACCAGTGCCGTGTAGAAGAAGCAGAAGAACACGATCATCGCGGCGTACAGCAGCACGTAGATCGGTTGCCCCGGCGACAAGGCCGATGAGATGTCCTTCAGCCAGCGCAGGCCCTCGCCGGTTGCGAACCAGCCCACCACGGTGGCCGGCAGCAGGATGATCGACGACGCGAAGATCGGCGGAATCACGCCCGACATGTTCAGCTTCAAGGGCAGATGGGACGACTGGCCGCCATAGACCTTGTTGCCGACCTGCCGCTTGGCATAGTTGACCAGGATCTTGCGCTGGCCCCGCTCGACGAACACAACCACGAACGTCACCAGCACGACAACGGTGATGATGAACAGCGCCGCGATGATGCTCATCGCGCCGGTACGCACCAGCTCGAACAGACCGCCAATGGCGCTGGGCAGGCCGGCGGCGATACCGCCGAAGATCAGGATCGAGATGCCATTGCCCAGGCCACGCTCGGTGATCTGCTCACCCAGCCACATCAGGAACATCGTGCCGGCCGTCAAGCTCACCACGGTGGTCATTCGAAAGCCGAAGCCGGGCGATAGCACCAACCCTTGCGAGCCTTCCAGTGCCAAGGCAATGCCCAGCGACTGGAACAGCGCCAGCCCCAGCGTGCCGTAACGCGTGTACTGCGTGATCTTGCGGCGGCCCGCTTCGCCTTCCTTCTTCAGCGCTTCGAGCGTCGGCACGACGTAGGTCATCAACTGCATGATGATCGACGCCGAGATGTACGGCATGATGCCCAGCGCGAACACGGTGAAGCGCTGCAGAGCGCCCCCCGAGAACACGTTGAACAGGCTCAGGATGCCGCCCTCCTGGCCCTTGAACAGCTGCTGCAGCTGGTTGGGGTCGATGCCCGGCACGGGAATGTGCCCGCCCAGTCGGTAGACCACCAACGCAAGCAGCAAGAACACAAGCCGGCGACGCAGGTCGCCGAACTTGCCGCTCTTGGCCAGCTGGTTTGCCGATGTAGCCAAAATCCGCGCCTTGGTTGCAGCCGGGCTTTAAGCGACGGCGCCGCCGGCGGCTTCGATCGCCGCCTTGGCACCCGCGGTCGCACCCAGACCCTTCAGGGACACCTTGCGCGACAATTCGCCGGACTTGATGACCTTGACGTGCCGGATCAGCTGGTTCACCAGGCCTGCGGCCTTCAGCGTCAGCAGATCCACTTCATCCATGTCCAGGCGCTGCAGGTCCGTCAGCGTGATCTCGCTGTTGAACTTCAGCGACTGCGACTTGAAGCCCCGCTTGGGCAGGCGGCGCTGCAAAGGCATCTGACCGCCTTCGAAACCCACCTTGTGGTAGCCACCTGCGCGTGAATGCTGACCGTTATGACCGCGGCCGGCCGTCTTGCCCAGTCCCGAGCCCATGCCACGTGCGACACGGCGGCGGGCCTTCTTCGCGCCCGCTGCGGGCTTGATGGTGTTGAGTTGCATGTTGACTGTCCTTGCGAGCAGGTTGGCGCCTTACAGCACCAGCACCAGGTACGCGATCTTGTTGATCATGCCGCGCACGGCCGGCGTGTCTTCGAGCACACGTTGGCTGTTCACGCCGCGCAGGCCGAGGCCGCGCACCGTGTCACGGTGCGACTGCTTGCAACCGATCGGGCTCTTGACGAGCTTGACCGTGAGGGTTTTCTTGTCCGACATGGGAGTTCTCCGTCGCCGCCTGATCAGTTGAAGATTTCTTCAACAGTCTTGCCGCGCTTGGCCGCCACTTCGGCGGCGGTGGTCGAGCGCTTCAGCGCATCGAGGGTGGCACGCACCATGTTGTACGGGTTGCTCGAACCGAGGCTCTTGGCCACGATGTCGGTCACGCCCATCACTTCGAACACCGCGCGCATCGGGCCGCCGGCGATGATGCCGGTACCAGCCGGCGCGGGTGCCAACAGCACCTTGGCCGCGCCGTGTTCACCACGCACGTTGTGGTGCACGGTGCCGTTGCGCAGTTGCACCTTGAACATGTTGCGGCGGGCGCCTTCCATGGCCTTTTGCACCGACACCGGCACTTCCTTGGCCTTGCCTTTGCCCATGCCGATGCGGCCATCGCCATCACCGACCACGGTCAGCGCAGCGAAGCTCAGCGTGCGGCCGCCCTTGACGACCTTGGTGACGCGGTTGACCGCGATCATCTTTTCCTTCAGGCCGTCGTCATTGGCTTCGGTCTGGGCGCGGGGTTGAAACTTTGCCATGTTGCTTGTCCTGTACTTTTGAAAGCGCGGCGCTTAGAACTGCAGGCCGGCTTCGCGAGCGGCTTCAGCCAGCGCCTTGACGCGGCCGTGGTACGCGAAACCCGAGCGGTCGAAAGCGACCTTCTCGACACCGGCAGCCTTCGCCTTCTCGGCGATGCGCTTGCCCACGATCACGGCAGCAGCGGCATTGCCGCCCTTGCCCACCGCGCCGATCTGGTCGCGCACTTCCTTCTCGGCCGTCGAGGCCGAAGCCAGCACGCGCTGGCCATCGTCGGAAATGACGCTGGCGTAAATGTGCAGGTTGGAACGGAAGACCGTCAGCCGCACCGCGCCTTGCTGGGCGATGCGAGCTCGGGTCTGGCGGGAGCGACGCAGGCGCTGTTCTTTCTTGGTCAGCATCATCAGCTCCTTACTTCTTCTTCGTTTCCTTCAGCACCACGCGCTCATCGGCGTAGCGGATCCCCTTGCCCTTGTAGGGCTCGGGCGGGCGAATCGCGCGCACTTCGGCGGCAACCTGGCCGACGGCTTGGCGGTCAGCGCCCTTGATCAGGATTTCGGTTTGTGTCGGGCATTCGACCTTCACACCGGCGGGCATCTCTTTGGCCACCGGATGCGAAAAGCCGATCTGCAGATTCAGCTTGGCGCCTTGCGCCTGGGCCCGGAAGCCCACGCCGACCAGCGTGAGCTTCTTTTCGAAGCCCTTGCTGACGCCGTTGACCATGTTGTTGACGAGCGCACGCATGGTGCCGCTCATCGCATTGGCCTCGACGCTGTCGTTGGCCGGCGCCATCGTGACGACGGCCCCATCGAGCTTCACCGTGACCAGCGGACTCATCGCACGAGCCAGCGTGCCATTGGCACCCTTGACCGTGATCTGATCAGCCGTGAGCTGCACGTCCACGCCCTTCGGGACGGTGATCGGCATTTTTCCTACGCGGGACATTCTTGTCTCTCCTTCGCCGATCAGGCCACGTAGCAAAGCACTTCGCCACCGACACCGGTCTGGCGTGCTTTGCGGTCGGTCATCACACCCTTGGGCGTGGTGACGATGGCCACACCGAGGCCGTTCATGACCTGCGGAATCGCGTCACGGCCCTTGTAGACCCGCAGGCCAGGGCGGCTGACACGCTCGATGCGCTCGATTACCGGACGGCCAGCGTAGTACTTCAGCGTGACTTCGAGTTCGCTCTTCGCGCCCTCGGTCTTGATGGCAAAACCGTCGATGTAGCCTTCGTCCTTCAGGACTTGGGCGATCGCGACCTTGACCTTGGACGACGGCATCGTCACAACCGACTTGTGCACCATCTGCGCATTGCGGATGCGTGTCAGCATGTCGGCAATGGGATCACTCATGCTCATTGCGATATCTCCTGCTGTCGCCGCTTACCAGCTGGCCTTGACCACGCCGGGAATGTCGCCCTTGAAGGCGAGTTCGCGGATCTTGCTGCGGCCGAGGCCGAACTTGCGGAACGTACCGCGCGGGCGACCGGTCAGCTCGCAACGGTTGCGCAGCCGCGTCGGATTGGCATTGCGCGGCAGCTTCTGCAGCTCCAGCCGGGCCAGGTAGCGCTCTTCGTCGGACTTCTTCGCGTCGTTGGCGACGGCCTTCAGTTCGGCGTGCTTCTTCGCGAATTTCGCAACCAGCTTCTCGCGCTTCTCTTCACGTTGAATGAGGGAAGTTTTAGCCACAGATCACCTCAGTTCTTGAACGGGAATTTGAAGGCAGCCAGCAGCGCCTTGCACTCGTCGTCGGTTTGCGCCGTCGTCGTGAAGCTGATGTTCATGCCACGGATCGCGTCGATCTTGTCGTACTCGATTTCCGGGAAGATGATCTGCTCTTTGACGCCGACGTTGTAGTTGCCACGGCCGTCGAACGAACGGCCGGAGATACCCCGGAAGTCGCGAACTCGCGGCAGCGCGATGGTCACGAAGCGGTCCAGGAATTCAAACATCTGGACACCGCGCAGCGTGACCATGCAGCCGATGGCCAGGCCTTCGCGGATCTTGAAGCCGGCAATCGGCTTGCGCGACTTGGTGACCACCGGCTTCTGGCCGGCGATCTTGGTGAGGTCGCCGACGGCGTGGTCCATCACCTTCTTGTCGGCGACTGCCTCGCTCACACCCATGTTGAGCGTGATCTTGGTCAGGCGCGGCACCTGCATCACCGACTTGTAGCCAAACTTGGCCACCATGTCGGGGACGACTTTTTCGCGATAAAACTGTTGCAGACGAGCCATGTCGACCTCTTACGCCTTGATCTCTTCGCCGCTGGACTTGTAGACGCGCACCTTCTTGCCATCGGCAAGAAGCTTGACGCCGACGCGGTCCGCCTTGGCTGTCGCGGGATTGAAGATCGCGACATTGGATTGGTTGATCGGCATCGTCTTGTCGACCACACCACCCGTCGTACCCTTCATCGGGTTCGGCTTCACATGCTTTTTCACCATGTTGATGCCGTCGACGACGAGATGATCTTCATCGACGCGCAGCGACACCGTGCCGCGCTTGCCCTTGTCGCGGCCGGTCAACACAATGACCTGGTCGCCTTTGCGAATCTTGTTCATGGCCAGTCCTTTGGATCGAGTGCGGCGCTCAGAGCACTTCCGGCGCCAGCGAGACGATCTTCATGAAGCGCTCGGTGCGCAGCTCGCGCGTCACCGGCCCGAAGATGCGGGTGCCGATCGGCTCCAGCTTGGCATTCAGCAGCACGGCGGCATTGCCGTCGAACTTCACCAGCGAGCCATCCTGGCGGCGCACGCCCTTGGCGGTGCGCACGACGACGGCCGAATAGACCTCGCCCTTCTTGACGCGACCACGCGGCGCAGCTTCCTTGATCGACACCTTGATGATGTCGCCAATGCCGGCATACCGACGCTTGGAACCACCCAGCACCTTGATGCACTGGACGGACTTGGCACCCGTGTTGTCAGCGACGTCAAGTCGCGATTGCATTTGGATCATGTGTGTCCCCAACTTGTCCCGTCGAGCCAGCCCATCACATCGATAAGGCCGGCAAGTCGGTCAGTCTTGGGCCCGTCATCACCGGCTTGGTAGCCAGCGGTGCTTGGGGCGGATCCGTCAACTGGCTCAACGCGAATGCGCGAGCCGGTTTCCGGCGAAGCTGCGGATTATGCGTGCTAACCCGACAGCGCGTCAAGCTTCTCAGCCGAGAATTTCCTTGGCCTGCTTCAGCATCGTGTCGGCATCGCTGACTTCGAACTTGCCGGGCGCTTCGACATTGAGGCTCTTGACCACGCCGTCGACGACCAGCATCGAATAGCGGTTTGAGCGCAGGCCCATGCCCTTGGCCGTCAGGTCCAGCGTCAGGCCGGTGGCCTTGGCGAAATCGGCGCTGCCGTCGGCCATCATGCGCACCTTGCCGGCCGTCTTCTGATCGCGACCCCAGGCGCCCATCACGAAGGCGTCGTTGACCGATACGCACCAGATCTCATCGACGCCTGCCGCCTTCAATTCGTCGGCCTTCGCCACATAACCCGGCACATGCTTGGCCGAGCAGGTTGGCGTATAGGCGCCGGGCAGCGCGAACAGGGCGATCTTCTTGCCGGCAGTGGTCTTCTGCAGATCGAAACTGTTCGGTCCGATCGAGCAGCCATCGCCCTCGACTTCAATGAACTCGTTCAGGCTGCCCGCGGGCAACCGGTCGCCAAGCTTGATCATGATGCGGATCTCCTCGTGTCAACAAAAAACGGCCGGCCGCCAGTATTCCAGCGTTCCGGCCGTTGGGTCCACCACGGCGCTGTTAGCCCCGCAGCGTCCGCGGCTTAAACCAGTGCCGCCTTTTGCAGCAGCTTGGTCACGATCCAGGACTTGGTCTTGCTGATCGGGCGCCCTTCGGCGATCTCGACCACGTCGCCCAGGTGGTACTCGCCCTTTTCATCGTGGGCGTGGTACTTGCGCGAGCGGCCGACGATCTTGCCGTACAGCTCGTGCGTGACGCGGCGCTCGACGAGCACGGTCACGGTCTTGTTGCGCTTGTCGCTGACCACACGCCCCACCAGGGTGCGGGTGTTCTTCTCGGGCGCTTGTTGGACTTGGGCTTCGCTCATTTGGCGGCTCCCTTTCTCTTCTCGGCCAGGATGGTCTTGGCGCGAGCAATGTCACGGCGGGTCTCGCCCAGCGTGGCGTGGTTGGCCAGCTGCTGGGTGCCCTTCTGCATGCGCAGGCCAAAGTGGGCCTTCAGGAGATCGGTGACCTCCTTCTCAAGGCCCGCGATGTCCTTGCCGCGAAGTTCAGATGCTTTGCTCATGGTGTTCTCCGACTCAGGTGCCGACCTGGCGCGTGACGAACGTGCAGCGCAGCGGCAGCTTGGCGGCCGCCAGCGTGAACGCTTCGCGGGCCAGCGCTTCGGGAACGCCGTTCAGTTCGTACAGCACCTTGCCCGGCTGGATCTCGGCGACGTAGTACTCAGGGTTGCCCTTGCCGTTACCCATCCGCACTTCGGCCGGCTTTTGCGAAATCGGCTTGTCCGGGAAGATGCGGATGAAGACACGACCACCGCGCTTGATGTGACGCGAAATGGCGCGACGCGCCGCTTCGATCTGGCGTGCCGTGATGCGGCCGCGCTCGGTGGCCTTGAGGCCGAATTCACCGAACGACACGGCCGCACCGCGGGTGGCGATGCCGGTGTTGCGGCCCTTCTGTTCCTTGCGGAATTTGCGACGTGCTGGTTGCAGCATGTTCTGTTCTCCTTAGGCTGCGCCGGTGCCAGGCGCGGGCGCCTTGCGCACGCGCTTGACAGCCGGACGGTCGCCCGTCGGGGCGCCGTCAGCCGGCTTGCTGTCACCAGCGGGGGCTGCATCGGTGCGCGGGCCACGGTCGCCGCCGGGGCGCGGGCCACGGCGATCCGGAGCGCCGGGGCCGCCAGGGCCACCGGGGCGCGGACCACGACGCGGACGACGATCTTCTTCCTGACCTTCGGGCTTGGTGGCGCCCGGCGCGTCACCGCGGCCGAGGTTGTCGCCACGGTAGACCCAGACCTTGACGCCGATGACGCCGTAGGTGGTCTTGGCTTCCGAGAAGCCGTAGTCGATGTCGGCGCGCAGCGTATGCAGCGGCACACGGCCTTCGCGGTACCACTCGGTACGCGCGATTTCGATGCCGTTCAGTCGACCGGCGCTCATGATCTTGATGCCCTGTGCGCCCAGGCGCATCGCGTTCTGCATCGCGCGCTTCATGGCACGGCGGAACATGATGCGCTTTTCGAGCTGCTGGGTGATCGAGTCGGCGATCAGCTGTGCATCGATTTCGGGCTTGCGCACTTCTTCGATGTTCACGGCCACCGGCACCTTCAGGCGGCGCGTCAGCTCGGCCTTCAGGTTCTCGATGTCTTCGCCCTTCTTGCCGATCACCACGCCCGGACGGGCCGAGTAAATGGTGATGCGGGCGTTCTTGGCCGGGCGCTCGATCAGGATGCGCGAGACCGCGGCATTCTTCAGGCGCTTCTTCAGGAACTCGCGCACCGCCAAGTCTTCGGCCAGCATGCCGGCGAAGTTCTTGTTCGAGGCGTACCAGCGTGAAGCCCAGGCACGGGTGACTGACAGGCGAAAGCCGGTCGGATGGATCTTCTGTCCCATAGTCTTCCTTCAGCCTCAGTTGCCGACCGTCACAAAGATGTGACAGGTGGGCTTGCTGATGCGATTGCCACGGCCCTTGGCGCGAGCGGAGAAACGCTTCAGCGTTGCTCCCTGCTCGATGTAGATCGAGGTGATCTTCAGTTCGTCGATGTCGGCGCCGTCGTTGTGCTCGGCGTTCGCGATCGCGGACTCCAGCGCCTTCTTGACAATGCCGGCAGCCTTCTTTTGCGTGAAGGCCAGGATGTTCAGCGCCTGGTCGACCTTCTTGCCGCGGACCAGGTCGGCGACCAGCCGGCCCTTGTCGGCAGACAAGCGGACACCACGGACGATTGCTTTGGTTTCCATCGTCGGCCCCTTACTTCTTCGCCTTCTTGTCCGCCGGGTGACCCTTGAACGTGCGGGTCTGGGCGAACTCGCCGAGCTTGTGGCCGACCATCTGGTCGGTCACGTACACGGGGACGTGTTGCTTGCCGTTGTGCACGGCGATGGTCAGGCCGATGAAGTCCGGCAGGATCGTCGAGCGACGGGACCAGGTCTTGATCGGCTTCTTGTCCTTCGTGGCCACGGCGCGGTCGGCCTTGGCCTGAAGGTGGTGGTCCACGAAGGGACCCTTCTTGAGTGAGCGTGTCATGGTGGACCCTTACTTCTTGCGACGCGACACGATCATGCCCTGCGTGCGCTTGTTGTTGCGGGTGCGGTAGCCCTTGGTCAGCGTGTTCCACGGCGACACCTGAGCCCGCCCCTCGCCGGTGCGGCCTTCGCCGCCGCCGTGTGGGTGGTCCACCGGGTTCATCGCGACACCGCGCACCGTCGGGCGGATGCCCATCCAGCGCTTGACGCCAGCCTTGCCGTATTGGCGCAGGTTGTGTTCTTCGTTCGACACTTCGCCAATGGTGGCGCGGCAGTCGATGTGGATCTTGCGCACTTCACCCGAACGCAGGCGAACCTGCGCGTAGATGCCTTCACGAGCCATCAGCGTCACGCCGGTACCGGCCGAGCGTGCAATCTGCGCGCCCTTGCCAGGCAGCATCTCGACGCAATGAATCGTCGAGCCCACAGGGATATTGCGGATCGGCAGCGCATTGCCAGCCTTGATCGGCGCCTCCGCGCCGCTCATCAGCGTTGCGCCAACTTCCAGACCGCGCGGGGCGATGATGTAGCGGCGCTCGCCATCGGCGTAGCAAACCAGCGCAATGTGGGCGGTGCGGTTCGGGTCGTACTCGATGGTTTCGACCTTGGCCGGGATGCCGTCCTTGTTGCGCACGAAATCGACCACGCGGTAGTGGTGCTTGTGACCACCGCCTTTGTGGCGAATCGTGATGTGGCCGTTGTTGTTGCGGCCGGAATTCTGCTTCTGCGGCTCGAGCAGCGACGCTTCGGGCGCACCCTTGTGCAGGTGCTTGTGCACGACCTTGACGACGCCACGGCGGCCGGGCGAGGTCGGTTTAACTTTGACGACGGCCATGATTTACGCAGCCTCCCCGGAGAAGTTGAGCTCCTGGCCCGGCTTCAACGACACATACGCTTTTTTCGCGTGGTCGCGGCGGCCGGTACGGCCCCCAAAGCGCTTGACCTTGCCCTTCTGATTGGCCACTTGCACCGCCTTGACCTCGACCTTGAACAGCAGTTCGACTGCTGCCTTGATCTCGGGCTTGGTGGCATCACGCAGCACCTTGAACAGCACCTGGTTGTGCTTCTCGGCAACGCTCGTGGCCTTTTCGGACACGATCGGTGCGATCAGCACCTGGGCCAGGCGGCCCTCGCTGAATTTGAGGTTCTTGTCACCGTGGCTCATGCGAACATCTCCTTGAGCTGCTCGATCGCGCCCTTGGTCACCAGCACCTTCTTGTAGAAGACGAGTGACAGCGGATCGGCGTAACGCGGCTCGACCACCAGCACATTGGCCAGGTTGCGCGAAGCCAGCGCCAGGTTCTCGTCGACGTTGTCGGAGATCACCAGCACGGACTCCAGGCCCATGGCCTTGAACTTGGCGGCCAGCGCCTTGGTCTTGGGCGAATCGACGGAGATCGAGTCCACCACCGCCAGACGGCCATCACGCGCCAGCTGCGAGAAGATCGACGCCATGCCGGCGCGGTACATCTTCTTGTTGACCTTGTGCGAGAAGTTCTCGTCCGACAGATTCGGGAAGGCGCGACCGCCCCCACGCCAGATCGGCGACGAGGTCATACCGGCGCGTGCGCGGCCGGTGCCCTTCTGGCGCCACGGCTTCTTCGTCGAATGCTTGACCGACTCGCGATTCTTTTGCGCGCGAGTGCCCTGGCGGGCGTTGGCCTGGTAGGCCACGACCACCTGGTGCACCAGCGCTTCGTTGTAGTCACGCGCGAACACGGTGTCCGGCGCGTCGACCTTGGAAGTGGCCTGGCCTTGATCGTTCAGGAGCTCGAGTTGCATTCTTAAGCTCCCTTCTTGGCAGGCGCCACGGCGCCGCCCTTGGCCGCCTTGGCCTTGATCGCGGGGCGCACGGTCACGAAACCGCTGGGCGCGCCCGGCACCGCGCCACGCACCAGCAGCAGCTGGCGGGCCTCGTCGATGCGAACGATGTCGAGGTTCTGCGTCGTGACGGTGTCGTCACCCAGGTGACCCGACATGCGCTTGCCCGGGAACACACGACCCGGGTCCTGCGCCATGCCGATCGAGCCCGGCACATTATGCGAACGGCTGTTACCGTGCGACGCGCGCTGCGAGCTGAAGTGGTGGCGCTTGATCGTGCCGGTGAAGCCCTTGCCGATCGACGTGCCCTGCACATCGACCTTCTGGCCCACGGCGAACAGCGTCACAGGCACGGCAGCGCCAGTGGCGTATTGCCCGACCACATCGGCCGGCACACGGAACTCTTGCAGGATTTCACCGGCCTCAACGCCCGCTTTCGCGAGGTGGCCCGCTTCCGGCTTGGTCACGCGCGAAGCTTTGCGCGCACCGAACGCCACTTGCAGGGCGTTGTAGCCGTCGGTCTGCTCGGTCTTGACCTGGGTAACGCGGTTGTTCGACACGTCGAGCACTGTCACAGGCACGGCATCGCCGTCGTCCGTGAAGATGCGCATCATGCCGACCTTGCGGCCCAGCAAACCGAGGCGATAGCTGTTTGCAGCTGTCGTCATGGCTTTTCTCCAGCCTGTTGCCCTGAAAAGGGCGGCGAGGCCTTTGTTTCAAACACCCGACATCGATTGGCCGGGGAGGATATGTGTTGGCTTGAGCCAATCACGAGTGCATGCCCAAGGGCATGCACAAAAGCTTGCGAGTATAGCTGGCTTGCGGGTTGACCCGCAAGCCAATGGCCTTTACTGCAGCTTGATCTCGACGTCGACGCCGGCCGGCAGATCGAGCTTCATCAGCGCGTCGACGGTCTTGTCGGTGGGATCGACGATGTCCATCAGGCGCTGGTGCGTGCGAATCTCGAACTGGTCGCGGCTGGTCTTGTTGACGTGCGGCGAACGCAGGATGTCGAAACGCTGCATGCGCGTCGGCAGCGGCACGGGGCCCTTGACGATCGCGCCGGTGCGCTTGGCGGTGTCGACGATCTCGAGCGCCGACTGGTCGATCAGCTTGTAATCGAAAGCCTTCAAGCGGATACGGATCTTTTGCTTTTGCATGACGGTTCCTTGTAAAGAGCGATGAAGCCGGCCGCGGCTGCTACCGCGGGCGGCAAGTCATGCAAGAGTTACTCGATGATCTTGGCGACGACGCCGGCGCCGACGGTGCGTCCACCTTCACGGATGGCGAAGCGCAGGCCCTCTTCCATCGCGATCGGGTTGATCAGCTTGACCGTGATGCTGACGTTGTCGCCCGGCATCACCATTT
>NZ_DATILJ010000028.1:0-6201 GCF_035476535.1 Aquabacterium sp. | reverse complement strand
CGCGCTGCACAGGGTTCGGGTGAAGGCGGCGCGCAGGCGGTGGGGGTGTGTCGTCATGCGCATACGATGCCATGAATCCCGGCAACCGCTTGTCAGCGCTGAACAGCCTGTTGCACCTGAGGATGGTCTGCGGCGTGCGAGGTCGCCGACCATCACAGGTTCGGATCAGCGCGACATCGGGACCACCAGCCGTTGGCGGGGCGCTGGTAGTACTGGCCGCTGGCAGTGGGCGAACGTTAGCCGGGCGCCAGCTCGGGCAGGGACGGATTCGGCGGCGCGGGCCAGTTCACTTGACGTGCAGCGTGGTCTTCGCGAAGTAGCTCTTGAGGTTGCCGATCGACGTGCGGTTGGCCCAGGCGATGCTGTAGATCGTGTAGGTGCCGGCCGTCAGGCGGTGGCCGCCGGTAGTGGCCCAGTACGCGGCGCGGCCATTCGTGCCTTGCAGCAGGTCGTCGACGAGGACGCCGTCGCTGCCGTCCGGCAGTTGCTTGAAGATCGCCCAGCCGGCGGTCAACCCGTCGATCGCCTGCGGCAGGCGCACGTACAGGTTGAAGGGCTGGTTGGCGGCCCAGGTGCCGGATTCGTTCAGGCACTTCCAGTTGTCGTCGATCTCCGAGCAGACCATCAGTTTGCCGATGCCCGACTTGACGTTGTTCGTAGCCCGGTCGCCCACCGTGTCGGGGCTGACGACGATGGTGTCGGTGAGCGCCACCTTGTCGGTGTCGAACTGGTCCACCAGCTTCATCTGGTAGGTGCCCGGCGTGACCGTCATCGCGATCTGCGACGTGCGGCCGCCGGTATTGAAGGTTATTTCCTGGTACTGGTCCATCACGCCGTTCTTGAAGAGGATCACCTTGAACTGCGTGGTCCGGCTGGTCATCGGCGGGTTGAAGCGGAAGGTGGCGCCGACATTGGTCACGCTGCCCTTGTAGGCGAAGGTCTTGGTCGGCTTGACGCACACCACGTCCCATTGGGGGGAGGCCGGGTCCTTGGCCATCTTTTCGCAGGTCGTCATTTCGGCGCCCTGGCCGGCCAGCGTGCCCTTCACCGGCCCGGTGCCCAGCACTGGCGCGGCGGCTGCGGCCGGTGCGGTGGGCGGGGCGCCGGTGGCGGGGGTGGCAGGGGCGGTGCCAGTGGGCGTGGATGCGGGTGCAGTCTTGTTCTTGTCCCCTCCCAGCTTGGCCGCCAGCTTGTCTTTCAGGCTGGACAGATCCGGCGGCTGGGTTTGGCCGTGGGCCGATGAGGTCGCCAGCGCGGCGGCCAGCACGGAGGTCAATACGAGGTGGGTGGGATTCATGGGTCTTGCCTGGGGCTCAAGGATCGGGTTCGGGGTTCGAGCGTCAGCCCAGGCGGCGCTGCCGACGGGCGACGGCGAGCGCAATGAGTCCGGCCAGTACCAGGGCGTAGGTCGTGGGTTCGGGCACGGTCGCGGCGATGTCGCCGTCGCGCACGGCCCAGGCATACGAAATGGCAGCGCCAGTGTTGAAACCGGCGTCGGCAGAAATACCTATCTGTTCACCGTGCATGGAGAAATTCCAGGCCGCATTGGCGAATCCCCCACTCTGGGCCGCCGTCCACGGCGTGCCAGTCCAGTAGTCCGGCTTGACCTGCGTGAACAGATCGAGGTTGGCGTTGTGCTGCTGCTGGATGTAGACATTGGCGCCGCCGCCGAGTTCGTCGTAGAAGAGGTGCCCCAGTTCGTTGCCGGTGCAGCCGTAGCCGAACGAGATGCCGGCGGTCCGTCCCTGCCCGCTGCAGGTGGTGTCCGGCTGCAGCGACGTGGGCAAGCGCCAGTCGGAAAAGCCGCCGTACTGCAGGTCCTGGGCCCAGGCCATGGCACCCCACCAAGTCATCAGACCGTTGGCATTGATGTCGCTGGCAACCAAGGTGTGCGTGCTGTGGTCGTTGGACACGGTCTGCACATGGGCGATCACGTCCGCGGCGGCATTGGGGTTGGCGGCGGCCTGGGTCTGGAAATAGTTGGCGTTGGCCAGCCAGGTGATGTTGCGGTCGGTGTCGTAAATCATGCCGTTGCCTCGATCGACGAGTGCGGCTTGGGTCAGGCCCGACAGCAGGCTGAGGGCGAGCGCGGCGCTGGCGCAGTGTTTGCGGTACATGGGAACTCCTTGAGGGACAGGCGATGGAAGGGCGTGCCTGTCGATACGGGTTCCGCCGGCCGATCCCGCCATGCCGACCCCCCGCGAGCAGGGGGTGACGGGTGCTGCGCGGTTCAGCGTGCGCCGTGCGGCGCCGCGGCCTGTCGGCCCGAGGCCGCGGCGCACTCGGCCAGTGAGCGCCGCGCCTGTGCCAGCCAGGGGCTGTCGGGCGCGTCGATGCGTTCGCGCAGGGCCAGCGCGCGGGCCAGCCGCGGCTTCGCTGCGTCGGGCCGGCCGGCTTGCAGGGTCAGGCGGCCCAGCGTGTGCTCGAGCAGGGCCTGGCGCTCGACATTGGCGGCGGCCCAGGCGCCCGTGTCGCCAAGTGTGGCGAAGGCGTCCAGCGCGGCCTGCGCCGCGGGTGCGGCCGGCTGAGTCTCGGCCAACACCGCCAACAGGGCCAGGCGGCTTGCGAAGTCACCACCCGGCGCCTGCAGCGCGGTGTTCAGCAGGGCACGCGCTGCGGCCGCGTCACCGGCCGCCAGCCGCCATTGCGCGCGGCGCGCCTGCCACTGGCTGCGCTGGGCCTGCTGCCGCGGACCGGCCGCCATCTGGCGCAGGCTGGTGTCCACTTCGGCCAGCACGGCCTCGGCGGCCGGCAAATCGTGCTGCGCGATCAGCAGCCGGCTGTAGCCCAGGCCGACGAAGCGGATCAGCCGCGCACGCTCTTCGCTGCCGGCCGGCCAGTGCCGCAGCCAGGCCTCGTAGAGCGCACGGGCGGGTGCCAGGCGGCCCATGTCCAGCAGCAGCTGGGCGCGGTCGACGCTGAACAGGCTGCCGGCGCTGGGGTGGAACGGTCCGACCAGCTCGTCGGACAGCGCGATAGCCTGCACATACAGCGCATCGGCCTGCACCCGCTGGCCTTGTACGGCCATCACCTGGCCGAGGTAGTAGCGCGCGCTGGCGACATTCAGGTGGCGCGGCCCGAGCACGGCGGTGTAGACCTCGAGCGCCTGCGCCAGGTGCTGTCGGGCGTCGTCGAAGCGGGCCATCTGGCGCAGCAGGTCGCCGTAGTTTTCTTCGCCGAAGGCCAGGATGTAGCTGCGCGGCCCGAAGTTGCGGCGCGCCGCGGCCAGGCCGTCGAGGTACAGCGCTTCGGCACCCGCCAGGTCGCCGCGGGCCTCGAACGCGCGGGCCAGGTAGAACGGTGCGCGCGAGCGGTTTTCGCTGGTCGAGTGCGCGTCCTGCAGCAGCTTGATGGCCGTTTGCAGATGGCTTTGCGAGGCTTCGTGCGCCTTGGTCTGGTCCAGCGCATTGCCCAGCAGGATGTGCGCCTGCGCCAGTGCTTCGGTCGGCGGCGGCCTGAGCCGAACCAGTGCGTCCAGCGCCAGCCGGCCCTGTGCCACCGCTTGCGCGTACTGGCCATGGCGCACCGTGGCTTCGGCCTTGTGCAGCAGCGCCTCGGCATGGCGCGGGTGGTGCTCGCCGAACAGCATCTTGCTGAGCGCCAGCGCTTCGTCGAGCAAGGGCGTGGAGAGGTCCTGCAAGTCCATCTCTTCGCTGACCTTGCCCAACAGCTGCAACAGTTCCAGCCGCAGCGGCGTGGGCTCGCGGTACTCGGTGTTCAGGCGCTGGATGCCGGCCTCGAGCAGTTCCTTGCCGGTGATCTCGAAAGCCGGGCGCTGGCCCGAACCCTGGCGCGCACCGTTCTCGAACAGGCCGGTCAGGAAGCTCATCGCCGCCTTGGCGCGTTCGCCTTCCAGCCGCGCCAGGCGGGCCTGCCACAGGCTGCTGACGATGCCGCCGGCCAGCACCAACACCACCAGGCCCGCGGCGCCCACCATCACCCGGTTGCGCGCGGCGAAGCGGCGCAGTTGGTGGCTGATGCTGTCGGGCCGGGCCAGGATCGGCCGCTGCTGCAGGTGCCGCTCGATGTCGTCGGCGAAGGCCGCCGCCGTGGCGTAGCGTTGTTCGGGCGGCTTGCGCAGGGCCTTCGCGATGATCAGGTCCAGGTCGCCGGCCAGTTGCCGCGCCAGGCGCTTGGCTGCAATGCCGGGCAGGTGCGCGGCTGGATCGCTGCGCGCCACCTCGCTGGCGCGCGGTGCCTCGGTGTGCAGGATGGCCTGCTCCAGCGCACCCGGCGAGGCCGGGTTGGCGCTGTGCAGGCGCCGGCCCAGCAGCAGCTCGAACAACAGGGCGCCGAGCGAGAACACGTCGCTCGCGGTGCCGACGCCGCTGCCGGCGATCTGCTCGGGCGAGGCGTACTCGGGGGTCATCGCGCGCCCGCCCCACAGCGTCTGCGGGCTGCTCGGCGGGGCGTCTTTCGCGGCGCCGAGGTCCGCCGTGTCGGCCGCTTCAGCCAGCAGCTTGGCGACACCGAAGTCCAGCAGCTTGACCTGGCCGTCGCGATCCACCAGCACATTGGCGGGCTTGATGTCGCGGTGGATGACGAGTTGTGTGTGCGCATGCTGCACCGCCTGCAGCACCTGCAGGAACAGCCGCAGCCGGGCCGCCAGGCCCAGGCCGGCGTCGTGGCAGTGGCGGGTGATGGGCTGGCCGTCGATGAACTCCATCGCCAGCCAGGGCTGCGGCGCATCGCCTTGCGTATCGCTGCCGGCATCGAGCACCGAGGCGATGTTCGGGTGTGTCAGCCGCGACAGCACATGGCATTCCTGCACGAAGCCAACCGCGATGCGCAGCTGGCCGAGGCGGCCCGACAGCGGCAGTTTCAGCGCGACCTGGCGCCGGTGTGCGCCATCGGCGCGTTCGGCCAGCCAGACGTCGGCCATGCCGCCCGCGCCCAGCTGGCGCAGCAACCGGTAGGGGCCGATCAGCTGGCCGGCGCGGAACTCGTCCAGCAGTGCCTGCGGCGCCGAAGCACCGCTCTGCATGAAGTCGCCGGCCACCAGCTGCGTCCGGTCGCGCAGCAGCTTCGCCAGCATCGGCTTGAGCCGCGCCGCATCGGCCGGCAGGGCGGCCAGCCAGGCTTCGCGCTCGGCTTCGGGCCGGTCCAGGGCCTGGCCGAGCAGGTCCAGCGCCTGGGCCCAGTCCTCGGGACTTGGCGTCACGTGTCCGGGCCGATGGTGGCAAACAGGAAGGAGCGGGCACGCTCCCAGTCGCGCTCGACGGTGCGCAGCCCGATGCCCAGCACGCCGGCGATCTCGGCGTTGCTCAGGCCGCCGAAGTAGCGCAGCTCCACGCCCTGGGCCAGCCGCGGCTCGATCAACGCCAGGGCCTGCAATGCATCGTGCACGCGCAGCACATCAGGCTCGGTGGCGGGCTGCGCCAGCGCGTCGCCCAGCGCCGCGGTCAGCGTGACGTGCACTGCCCCGCCGCCGGCCCGCTGCGACGCGCGCTCGCGGGCCGCATCGACGATGATCGAACGCATCACCCGGGCGGCATAACCCAGAAAGTGTGCGCGGTCATGGACGTCGAGTTTGTCCAGCCGCACGAAGCGTTCGAAGGATTCATGCACCAGCGCGCCGGTGTCGAGCAGCGTGATCGGCGCACCGGCCCGCAGCCGCCTGCGGGCCAGCCGGCTCAGGTCGTCATACAGGCCCTGAAACAGCGGGTGCAGCGCCTGTTCGTCGCCGGCCCGGGCGCGTGCCAGCAGGCCGGCGACATCGTCGATGGGGGTGTTGTCCGTCGCCACTGAAGTGCCATCCGCCCGGTGCAAGCTTGCGATGGGCAGACCATAACCCAGCGCGTTCGCGGGGGACCGGTGGTGCCGTCCGGGCCACAAGCGAAACACAGCGGCGCGTGGCGTGAAGCCGTGCTGAAACGGCGGCGCTTCACAGTCCTGAGCATCGCCTGCGGACGTTCGTGGCGGGCCAGGAGCACCTCATGACCCAACTGCTGCAAGCCCCCCGCAACCTGTCGCCGATGTGGCTGGACCTGGCGCACGTGATCGCCGGCGAGCCGACGCGCGTGATCATCCACCCGCTGCCGGACGCGCCGGTGGCGCGGTGCGCCGCGCCGCGCGTCGAGGTGTCTGCCGCGCCGCCCGCCGCGCCGCAGGCCGCGCGGATGCGGCTGTCCTGGCCGACCCTGCTGCTGGCCCAGGCCAGTGGCGCCGCGCTGACCGCCGCGCTGATGCTGCTGCTGGGCC
>NZ_DATILJ010000027.1:0-13407 GCF_035476535.1 Aquabacterium sp. | reverse complement strand
GGCGATCCTGCTGGTCGAGCAGAACGCGCGTGCCGCGCTCGACAGCTCGGACCTCGGCTACGTGCTGGAGACTGGCGAGGTGGCGCTCAGCGGCGCGTCCAGCGCGCTGGCCAGCGACCCGCGTGTGCAGGCCACCTACCTCGGTGGAGGCACCGATGACGACTGATGCCGCGCCATTGACGCCCTGGCAGCCGCTGCCGCCGCGCGAGCGCACGCTGCCGGCCTTGCTGGCGCATGCCGCCCGGAATTTCGGCGAGCGGCCGCTGCTCGGCGTCGCGGGCGTGGCGTGGTCGCATCGCCAGGCGGCCGAGGCAGCAGCCCGACGCGCCACGGCGCTGCGCGTGGCCGGCGTGGCGCGCGGCGAACGTGTGCTGCTGATGTGCGCCAACCACATCGAGTTCATCGAAGGCTTTCTCGGCTGCGGCTGGCTGGGTGCCGTGTCGGTGCCGATCAACACCGCCTCGATGGCGCCGCAGATCGACTACTTCCTGGCCAACAGCGGCGCGGTGCTGCTGGTCATCGACGCCGCTTTCGTCGAGCGCCTGGCCGGCGTCGACTTCTCGCGCAGCGCGCTGCGGGCGATCTGGGTCGTCGGCGACGCGTCCGATGTCGAGACGACTTTGGGCGGCGTGCGCTGCAGGGCCTGGCCGGAAGCCGGCGATGCGACCGAGGCCGCAGTGGTGCTGCCCGGCGATCCGCTGGCGATTCTCTACACCTCGGGCACCACCGGGCCGGCCAAGGGCGTGATCTGCCCGCATGCGCAGTACCACGGCTGGGGTGCCAACAGCGCGCGTGTGCTCGGCGTGAGCGCCGACGACGTGCTTTGCACTACTCTGCCGCTGTTCCACATCAACGCGCTGAACACGCTGGCGCAGGCGCTGCTCAGCGGCGGCCGGGTGGTGTTCGAGCCGCGCTTTTCGGCCTCGGGCTTCTGGCCCGCGATGTGTGCGGCCGAGGCCACCGTGGTCTACCTGCTGGGCGCGATGGTGCCGATGCTGCTGGCGCAGCCGCCCGGTCCGCTGGAGCGGGCGCACCGCGTGCGCATCGGCCTGGGCCCCGGCGTGCCGGCGGCAGCAGGCGAGGCCTTCGAGGCGCGCACCGGCGTGATGCTGCTCGAAGGTTATGGGTCGACCGAGACCAACTTCGTGATCGCGACCCGCGCCGCCGCAGCCGCCGACCCGTCGCGCCGCGGCGTGACCGACAACACGCCGCGCCGCGGCGTGACCGACAACACACCACGTCGCGGCGTGATGGGCTGGCTGCAGCCCGGCTTCGAAGCGCGTGTTGTCGACGAGCAGGACATCGAGCTGCCGCCCGGCGAGGCCGGTGAACTGCTGCTGCGCGCCGACGAGCCCTTCGCTTTCGCCAGCGGCTACTTCGGCATGCCGGAGCAGACGGTGGAGGCCTGGCGCAACCTGTGGTTCCACACCGGCGACCGCGTGGTGCGTGAGGCCGATGGTGCTTTCCGCTTCATCGACCGCATCAAGGATGCGATCCGCCGGCGCGGCGAGAACATTTCGTCCTACGAGGTGGAGCAGGTGCTGCAAAGCCACCCGGCGGTGGCCGCCGTGGCGGTGTACCCGGTGCGCTCGGCGCTGGCCGAGGACGAGGTCATGGCCGCGCTGGTGCTGCGCCAGGGCCAGCAGCTTGAGCCGGCCGAGCTGGCGCTGTATTGCCAGCCGCGGCTGCCGTACTTCGCGATCCCGCGCTACATCGAGATCCTGGATGCGCTGCCGCGCACCGAGAACGGCAAGCTGCAGAAGTACAAGCTGCGCGAGCGCGGCGTGACCGGCACGACCTGGCAGCGGCAGGGGCGCTGAACGCGGCGCTTGCCAGGGCCGCCGTCGTCGGTCAAAATACTTTATGTCTAAACTATTTAGATCGCCTTCGACGCCGCGCGTCGAAGCGGCTGCAAGCGCATGAACACCTCTCCCACCCGCCAGCCGCTGCAGGGGCGGCATGCCGTGGTCACCGGTGCCGCGCGCGGCATCGGTGCGTCGATTGCCCGCCTGCTGGCCGCCGAGGGCGCCAGCGTCACGCTGCTCGGCCGCCGGCGCGAGGCCTTGCAGCAACTGGCCGATGAACTGCCGGGCGGCCCGCACGGCGTGGTGCTGGCCGATGTCGCCGACGAAGCGCAGGTGCAGGCTGCCTTTGCCGAAGCCCGCGCGGCACGCGGTGCGGTGGCCATCCTCGTCAACAACGCCGGCCAGGCCGAGAGCGCGCCCTTCGCGAAGACCTCACTCGCGTTGTGGCAGCGCATGCTGGCCGTCAACCTCACCGGCAGCTTCCTGTGCGCGCAGGCGGCATTGCCGGACATGCTGAAGGCCGGCCAGGGCCGCATCGTCAACATCGCCAGCACGGCGGGCCAGAAGGGCTATGCCTATGTCAGTGCCTACACGGCGGCCAAGCATGGCGTGATCGGGCTGACGCGTTCGCTGGCGCTGGAACTGGCGGCCAAGGGCGTGACGGTGAATGCGGTCTGCCCCGGCTACACCGAAACCGACATCCTGCGCGACAGCATCGCGCGTGTGGTGGCCAAGACCGGCCGCAGCGAGGACCAGGCCCGCGCCGAGTTCGCTGCCGGCAACCCGCAGCAGCGCATCGTGCAGCCCGTGCAGGTGGCCGATGCAGTGCGCTGGTTGTGCGGTGATGCTGCGGCGGCGATCACCGGGCAGTCGATATCGGTGTCGGGTGGCGAGGTGACATGAGGTTGGGTGGCTTGGTTGGGGCTTCTTCCTGGTTCGGAGTACTGGAGAGTTGCCGGGATTCCGCCCCGGCGGGCGGGTCACTTTCTTCTGGTGGCCCAGAAGAAAGTAACCAAAGAAGAGGGCCTGAAAACCAAACGTTCATTTGTGCCTCCGTCACTCCAGCACGGAGGCACAATTGTGAATACGCCCCTGGCATTCTTAATACCCCGAACCGTCGGTCACCAGATTGGCAGTGACAACACGCTGGCATCCGAAAGCGTGCGTGCCTCTGGACGAATGGGCGCAAGGCGCCCGGCGAGCCGTGAAAGCGGTGCCCCGCTTTCGAATGCCAGGGCGTGATATGTGCCAATCTGGTGACCGACGGTTCGGGGTATTGAGAGTGCCACTGGGGTGCCGCCAGTGGCGCTACAGGACTGCGCGTGCGGAGGCACGGATGGACGTTCAGGTGCTTTCTTTGCTTCCTTTCTTTGCACCAGCAAAGAAAGGGAGTCGGCCGCCGGGACGAAATCCCGGCCACTCTCCAGCACTCAGTCATCAATAGACGGCTCTCAGCCCCCCCACTCAACGACCGCTCAAGGCCAAAGAGCCGACTCAGATCGGCACACAAACCTCGAAGCAACGGAGAACCCGACATGTCCGACGACAGCTACCTCGCCTGGCCCTTCTTCGAAGACCGGCACCGCATCCTGGCGCAGCAGCTCGACACCTGGGCAGCCGCTCACATTCCGCATCAGCATGGTCCGGATGTCGACGCCGAGTGCCGCGCGCTGGTGCGTTCGCTGGGTGATGCCGGCTGGCTGCGCCATGCGGTCGGCGGCACGGCCTTCGGCGGCGCGGCCGAGGTCATCGACACGCGGGCGATCTGCATCGTGCGCGAGACGCTGGCCCGCCACTCGGGCCTGGCCGACTTCGCGTTCGCGATGCAGGGCCTGGGCTCGGGCGCAATCAGCCTGGCCGGCACACCGGCCCAGCAGCAGCGCTACCTGACGCAGGTGGCCAGCGGCGACGCCATCGCGGCCTTTGCACTGTCCGAGCCGCAAGCCGGATCGGACGTCGCGGCAATGGCCTGCGCCGCGCGGGCCGATGGCGACCACGTGGTGCTGGACGGCCAGAAGACCTGGATCTCCAACGGCGGCATCGCCGACCTCTACGTGGTGTTCGCGCGTGACGTCACGCCGGGAAGCGCAGCGCCCGCCGGCGAAGCAGCCGGTTCCCGCGGCATCTCGGCCTACATCGTCGAGGCCGGCACGCCGGGCTTCGAGATCGCCGAGCGCATCGAGGTGATCGCGCCGCATCCGCTCGCGCGGCTGCGCTTCAGCGGCTGCCGCATCCCGCTGTCGCAGCGCATCGGCGCCGCCGGCGAAGGCTTCAAAGTGGCGATGCGCACGCTGGATGTGTTTCGCACCTCGGTGGCGGCCGCGGCACTGGGCTTCGCGCGGCGCGCGCTGGATGAGGCGCTGCAGCGCGCCACCACCCGCAAGATGTTCAAGCAGACGCTGGCCGACTTCCAGCTGACGCAGGCCAAGCTGGCGCAGATGGCGACCACCATCGACAGTGCCGCGCTGCTGACCTACCGCGCCGCCTGGCAGCGCGACCTGGGCCGCAACGTCACCAAGGAAGCCGCGATGGCCAAGATGGCGGCCACCGAAGGTGCTCAGCAGGTGATCGACGCCGCGCTGCAGATGTGGGGCGGGATGGGCGTCGTCAGCGAGCAGCCGGTGGAGCGCCTGTACCGCGAGATCCGCGCGCTGCGCATCTACGAAGGCGCGACCGAGGTGCAGCAGTTGATCATCGCCCGCGAGCTGTTGAAGGCGCTGCGCGGCTGAACGTTGTGCCAGAGGGCGGACTCAGGCGAGTTTCATCAACTCCTGGGCCAGTTCGGCAGGCATGTCCACCATCACGTCGTGGCTGCAGGGCATCTTGTGCACGCGCCAGCCCGGCTGCCCTGCGACCTTGGCCGCGAAGTAGCGGAAGGGGCTGGGGTCCCAGCCGTCGGCCAGGATGTACAGCCGCTCCTTGACCGCCGCGCCGGCACCGGTCAGCAGCACGGGCATCTCGAAGGTGGCCAGCGCTTGCGGCACGCAGCGGCGTTCGACCCAGGCGCGGTTCTCCGGCTTGATGTTGAAGGCTTCCGCCGGGATCGGGGCCGTGCGGCCGCAGTGCGCCTCGAGCGCGCTGCCGCGGAAGGCGCCCAGAAACGCGGCCGACACTTCCGGCACCAGGGCCAGCGGCAGCAGGCTGTTGAGCGATTGCCCATGCTCGGGCACGAAGGCATCCAGGTAGACCAGCGATTGGATGCGCTCGGCCAAACGATCGGCCACGCCGGTGATGACCATGCCGCCGTAGGAGTGGCCGCAGAGGATCACGTTCGAGAGTTCTTCGGCCTCGATGCAGCCGCAGACATCGCGGATGTGCGTCTCCAGCGTGATGTTCTCGCCGGCCTGGTGGGCCCGCTCGCCGACGCCGGTGTGCGTGGGCGTGAACACGTCGTGGCCGGCAGCGCGCAGCGCGCGGGCGGTGTCGCGGTAGCACCATCCGCCGTGCCAGGCGCCGTGAACGAGAACGAAAGTGGCCATGGCATGTCTCCTGTGGGTTGTTCAGATCGGGGACCGAAGGGTCGTGACGGTTCACGGGTTCGGCGTCATCAGCATACGCGTCAGCTCGACGCGGTTGCCGACATCGAATTTGGTGAACACCTTGCGCAGGTGGCTGCGCACGGTCCAGTAGCTGATGCCCAGCGCGGCGGCGATCTGATCGTCGCTGCGGCCGGCGGCGAGCTGCAGGCAGATCTGCGCTTCGCGCGGCGTCAGGCCGAAGCTGCGTTCCAGGCCCTGCGCCGCGCCGGTGGATGAGAGCACCGGCACCAGCTGCACCAAGCGGGTGGCGCTGTCGTCGGCGCGTGCGACGCACAGCGTGAACTCGTCCCAGGCCGATGGCCGGCCGGCCAGCGCAACGCGGTGGATGCGGCTGCACAAGTCGTCGGCATCGGCCGCGCAGAGATCGCGCAGCAGCCGTTCGGCGGCCGGGTTGGCCGGCTGCACGCCGCGCTGGGGCGCATCGGCGAAGCAGGGCCAGGCGCAGTGCTCGGTGGCCGCCGCATCGAGCCCGCCGCCGGGCGCGGCCAGTTCGCCGAAGCTCAGCATCGCGTTCAGCAGGTAGGGGCGCAGCAGGTCCAGCAAGGCCACCTCGTGGGCGCCCAGCGGCGGGCGGCCGGGGCCGCGCCAGAGGCGCAGGTCGCCGACGTTGTGCGTGCCCTGGTAGAGGTACAGGTCGATGCCGTCGACGGTCTTGAACGGCAGCAGGAACTCGCCGTAGTAGCGCGTGCGCATCAGCTCCTGCCGCGGCACGATGGCGTGGATCAGCGTCGGCTCGCGGCGCAGGCGCGCCTTCGGTGAGATCGGGTCGTCGAACTGGAACTGCTGCACGTACTGCTGCGCCATCTCGCGCCCGCGCCCGACGCAGACCGCATCCTCGAAGGCCCGGCGCTCGGGGTTCCAGCGCGTGCTGCCGATGAAGTCGGCCTGGAACAGGCCGGCCAGGTCCTCGGCCAGGCCAGCGTCGGCCAGCAGGCCGCCGGGGCGCGGCGGGCGGCACAGGCGCTGCGTCACGCGCATCAGCTGCCGCGATTCGTCGATCGTCAAGCTACCCGGCATGGTGCTGGCCTCTTGTTCCTGTGCGTCACGTGTCCCATGCATCGCGCATGCCAACCCACCCGCGCGAAGGTGCCACGAATGCCGCGTGTTGTCCATCGCAGACCTCTGCGAGGTTGAAGTCCCGATGGGCAGAACATGCTGCCGAACGCAGACTGCGCTGGCCAGAGCAGGAGGTGTTGTGTGGACCGCAGAGAAGTGCTGAGTTGGGCCGTGAAGGCCGCGTTGGCCGGCCCGATGAGTGGGCTGATGAGCGGCTGCAGCAGCAGTGACAGTGACGACAGCCAAGGAGATTCGCCGATGTTGAAATTCACCAGCGCCACCACCACCGACGGCGTGCGCCTGAACGTGGTCGAGACCGGCAACCCACAGGGACCGGCCATCGTGTTCGTGCACGGTATCTCGCAATCCTGGCTGTCGTGGATCGCGCTGCTGGCCGATGCTGGACTGCGCGCGAAGTACCGGCTCATCGCCTTCGATCTGCGCGGTCATGGCGCATCGCAGGGCTCGCAAGTGGCGGTGGACGGCGAGGGCCGGCCCTTCGCGGCGCTGCCGGATGCGGCCTACAACGACGGGCATGCCGGCCGCACCGCCGCGCTGTGGGCCGGCGACCTGCTGGCGGTGATCAGCGGCCTGGGGCTGTCGTCGCCGACGGTGGTCGGCTGGTCCTACGGCGGCGCGGTGCTGCTGGACACCATCGGCATCCAGGCCGGGCTGGGCGCCATCGGCAAGGCCGTGGTGCTGGCCAGCTCGCCGGTGCTGCTGCCGCCCGGTACCGCCGACGGCGGCGCCGACACGGTGTTCAGCGGCGCGACCTTCGGTGCGCTGGTGGCGACCACGCCGGTCAACCCCTTCACCGGCCAGGCCAATGCGCATGGCGGCATCGCGGCCGGCCTGAGTGATTTTGTCGAGCTGTGCTACCAGGACGAACTCGGCCGCGCCGCGCCGGCCGCGGCCCGCGTGCAGGCCAGCATCGGCTTCAACCTGTTCACGCCGGCTGCCGTGCGCCAGGCCATCATCGGGCGGGCCTTCGACTACCGCGCGACGCTGCAGGCGCTGAGCGCCGCGGAGAAGGCCCGCATGCGCGTCATCGTGCCGCTGGGAGACAAGGTGCTGCAGCCGGCGAACACGCGCGCCTACTGGGCTGCCACCGGCCTGACGGTCGACACCATCGCCGGCGAGGGGCATCTGTACCACGATCGCAATGCCGCTGACTTTGCGCGTCAGCTGGCGCTGTTCGCCGGCTGAAATCGGGAAGAGGGGCCAAGCGCGGAAGCGGGCACTGGCCGTGGCGGCGGGCGACCGGTCGGCTTTGCCGACCGGGAAAACCCGCTGTGCCACGGCTCTTCTTTTGCCTACATTGCTTGCATACAAGCTTGTGAGTTACAGGCTTGTGCAACCGTTGGAGGACTCCATGCCCCGTTTTCTGCGTTCCTTGTTCGGCCAGGTGATGCTGGCCTTGCTGGTCGGCGTGCTGATCGGCTTCCTGTGGCCGGACTCCGCGGTGAAGCTCAAACCGCTGGGCGACGGTTTCATCAAGCTGATCAAGATGATCATTCCGGTGCTGGTGTTCTGCGTGGTGGTCCACGGCATCGCCGGCGCCGGCGACCTGAAGCGGGTGGGGCGCGTCGGCGTGAAGTCGCTGGTGTACTTCGAACTCGTCACCAGCGTGGCCTTGATGCTGGGCCTGCTGCTGGCGTTCTGGTTCGAGCCCGGCGTGGGCATGAACGTCGACCCGAAGGCGCTGGACGCCAAGGCCATGAGCGCTTATGCCGACAATGCCGGCAAGCTCACCTCCGGCGGCACGGTGGAGTTCCTGCTCAAGCTGATCCCTGGCAGCGTGGTCGGCGCCTTCGCGACGGGTGATGTACTGCAGGTGCTGTTGTTCGCGGTGCTGTTCGGCTGCGCTCTGGCGATGCTGGGCGAACGCGGTGCGCCGGTGGCGTCCTTCATCGACACGCTGTCGCAGGTGCTGTTCAAGACCATGGGCATCATCATCAAGGTGGCGCCGCTGGGGGTGCTGGGCGCCATCGCCTTCACCGTCGGCAAGTACGGCCTCGGCTCGCTGAAGCAGCTGGGCATGCTGGTGGTGCTGTTCTACGCCGCCGTGGCCATTTTCATCTTCGGCGTGCTGGGCCTGATCATGCGCATGGCCGGCTTCTCGCTGCTGAAGCTGCTGAAGTACTTGCGCGAGGAACTCGCGGTGGTGTTCGCCACGACCTCCAGCGACAGCGTGCTGCCGCAGGTGATGGCCAAGCTGCGCCGCATGGGCATCCGCGATTCCACCGTGGGCCTGGTGATCCCCACCGGCTACTCGTTCAACCTGGATGCCTTCTCGATCTACATCACGCTGGCCGCGGTGTTCATCGCGCAGGCCACCAACACGCCGATCTCGACCACCGATCTGCTGACCATCCTGGCCATCTCGCTGGTCACCAGCAAGGGCGCACATGGTGTGCCGGGCTCGGCCATCGTGGTGCTGGCGGCCACCTTGCAGGCCATCCCGGCGATCCCGGCCATCGGCCTGGTGCTGGTCTTGTCGGTCGACTGGTTCATGGGCATTGCCCGCGCGCTGGGCAACCTGATCGGCAACTGCGTCGCCACGGTCGTGATCGCGGCCTGGGAAGGCGACATCGACCGTGAACGGGCGCATGCGGTGCTCGATGGCCGGGTCACTGATCCGATCGACATCGAGCCGGCGCACGAGGCGCCCGCGCTGAGCCCGGCCAAGGCCTGATAGGCTACACGGCACGATGGCCTCACAAACCGAAATCGCCCAGCGCGTGGTCGAAGCGATCCTGGCGCAGAAACTCAAGCCCGGCGAACGGCTGGGCGAGCAGGAGCTGGGCGATCATTTCGGCGTCAGCCGCACGCTGGTGCGCGAGGCCTTGATGCAGTTGCAGGCGCGCGGTTTCGTCGAAGTGCGCTCACGCAAGGGCTGGTATGTGGTGGAGCCCTCGGTCGAGCAGGCGCGGGATGCCTTCGCGGCCCGGCGCGCGGTGGAGATCGGCATGCTGCGGCAAAGCGAAGGCCGGCCGCTGCAGCAGGCGATCAAGCGCTTGAAGGCGCATGTCAGCGACGAGAAGCGCGCTGTCGACGGGGCGGATGCCGCGACACGGGCCTTCGTGCTGGCCGACTTCCACGTCTGCCTGGCCGAATGCCTGGGCCACCAGCTGCTGGCCGACATGCTGCGCGACCTCACCGCGCGCACCACGCTGGTGTCCACGCTGTACCAGAGCACGCACGATGCGCGCGAATCCTGCGCCGACCACGGCCGCATCGTCGCCGCGCTCGAAAAAGGCGACCTGCCGCGTGCCGAGGCGCTGATGCTGGCGCACATCGGCAGCGTGGAGGCGGCGCTGGGCGAATCGATTGCCGACCAGGTCGATGCGCGTGAGCGCCTGCGCTCGACCCTGGCGCCGCTGGCCGCGCGTTCTGACCGTTAGGGATGGGTCACGGCACCCCGGCAGGGCGGCCAGTTGGCTTCAGCGCCGCTTGGCCGCAAACAGCTGGCTGATGCAGCGCGGGCCGGGCGGCAGGCTGCGGGGCCAGTCGGCCTGTGCCGACGGCAGACCTGTGCGCTGCGGCACGGCAGCGTCGGCAGCGCGTGTCGGCAGCAGGCAGGAGGCCGCCAGCACGCTGCTGAGGGCCAGGACGGCGCGCAAGCTGCGCGCGGCTATCGACAGATTCGGCATGGTGATGTCCTTCATCCGTGCAACTCGGCCCACAGCGCGCGGTCGCGCGCCTCGGTCCAGATGCTGGGTTCGCCGCCGGCTTCCTGCTCTTCGATCGCGCGGCAGACGTCGAAGGGCAACACATGCTGGAACACCGGCCACTCGCCGTACAGCGGCGCCATGGCGGCCAGCGTGGTTTCGTAGATTCCGCGCCGGTTCAGGCCGCGCGCGCGGCCCTGTTCGACGCTGCGCCACACGGCATCCAGGAAGCCGCGCGTCGCGGCGATGGCGCCCAGCGCGTCGGCCGGGCTCAGCAGCGGCGCGCCGCGGCCGGGCAGTAGCACGCGCGGCGCCAGCGCCTCCAGCTTGCTCAAGGTCTGCGACCACTCGCGCAGGTAGCCATCGCCGGCGTACACCGCGCAGCGGTTCTCCACCAGGTCGCCGGCGAACAGCACGCGCTGCTGCGGCAGCCAGGCCACCGAGTCGCCGCGTGAATGGCCGCGGCCGATGTGCATCAGTTGCACGTCGAAGCCGCCCATCGCCACCGTCAGTTCATCGTCGAACACCAGGTCGGGGCGGGTCAGGCCGGGAATCTCGTGGTGGTCCTGGAACAGGCGCGGGAAGCGGCCGAACTCGCTGTCGTAGTCGGCCTGGCCGCGCTCTTCTATCCATTGCCGCGTGCCGCTGCTGGCGATCAGCGTCGGCCGCGGCTCGAAGGCCGCGGTGCCGAGCACGCGCACCGCGTGGTAATGCGTCAGGAAGATCTGGCGCACCGGTTTGTAGGTGACGCTTTGAATAGCCGTTATCAGCTCGCGGCCCAGCCGGGGCGTGGCACGGGTATCGATGACCAGCACGCCATGCTCGCCGACGACGAAGCCGCAGTTCGGGTCGTGGTCGCTGACGAAGCCGTAGACGGCGGGCGCCAGTTCGACCAGGCGGGCGATCTGCTCGCGGTCGTCGGCGGCGGAGGCAAAGCTGGCGTGGCTCATGGGTCGGGTTCTCTTGGTGTGCTTGGGAATTGGCGGGGTCAGCGCAAGGCGGCGCGCGCCGCCGCCAGGCAGGCCTGCAGCACGGCCGGGTCACCGACCTGGTTGGCCAGCAGCAGCACCAGCTGGCTGTCGAGCAGCGTGCTGTCGGCATCGCTCAGGCCCTGGTGCGCGGCCAGCAGCGCTTCGTAAAAGCCGTCGGCGTCGGCGAGCTTCGAGGTGGACAGGTCGATGGTGTTCATGGGGCCGGGCGGTAGAAGGTGGCGCGCGCCGCCTGCAGCAGCGCTGCGGGCGTGGCATCGGGCAGGGTCGCGGCCAGGTGGCTGTCGGGGCGGATCAGCGCTACGCCGCCGGGCGGGCAGCCGGTCTGGGCGGCCAGCAGGCCTTGCGGGTCGTCGAAATCTTCGCCCTGGGTCAGCACGCGCACCGGCAGGCCTGCGGCCTGCAGCGCCGCGGCCAGCGTGGGCCGGCCGGGGCTGAAGACGAAGGCCAGCGCGGAGGCGCCGGCTTCGCGCAGCAGGTCGACCAGCGTGCAGGCCTGGCCATGGCGCGTCAATGGCACGTTAGGAACGGCCTTGCCGGCCAGGGCGCCGGCGTCGCTAGCGAAGCCCGACGAGCCGACGTGGCTGCGGAAAGCCGGCAAGCCGCCGTAGTGATGCGGCGCGCACAGCCGGCCGGTGTTGAGCAGGCTGCGCGCAAAGGCATGTTCGCGTGCCAGGTTCAGCACCGCGCGCCGCAGCCGGAACTCTGCTGCAGAGCGCGGCTGCAGAAAGCGGCCGGAGCGGCCGGTGATGCGGATGTTCTCCTCGGCGGCGCGGTGGCGCTCGTCGTGGTAGCTGTCCAATAGCGTCGCATCGGCGCGGCCGCCGAGCACCAGCGCCAGCTTCCAGCCCAGGTTGTCGGCGTCCTGGATGCCGGAGTTGCCACCGCGGGCGCCGAAGGGGCTCTTGGCATGCGCGGCGTCGCCGATGAACAGCAGCCGGCCATGGCGGAAGCGTTCCATCAGCATCGTGCGGTAGGCATAGGGGCCGACCCAGACCAGCTCGAAGGCCACGTCGGCGCCGAGCATGCGCGCCACGCGTTCGCGCGCTACCTCGGGGCGGCTGACTTCGGCGGGGTCGGCGTCGGGCGCCATCTGGAAGTCCAGGCGCCAGACATCGTCGGCCATCAGGTGCTGCCAGACCGCGCGGTTCTGGTTGAACGGCGCCTCGATCCAGGTCCAGCGCTGGTTCAGCGGCTGGCGCTGGAAGCGCACGTCGGTGATGCACCAGCGGTCCTGGCCACGCTCGGTGTGTTCGGGCAGTTGCAGCAGGCTGCGCAGGCTGCTGTTGACGCCGTCGGCGGCCACCACCCAGTCGGCCTGCAGCGTGTACTCGCCCTCGGGCGTGGCCACGGTCAGCGCCACATGGTCCGCGTGGTTCGTCGCGCCGACCACGCGGTTGCGCCAGCGCAAGTCGGTCAGGCCGAGTTCGGCGATGCGGTCGACCAGGTACCACTCCAGGTAGAACTGCTGCAGGTTGATGAAGGGCGGCTGCGCCGACACGCTCTGCGGCTGGTAGTCGTATTCGTACAGCACCTCGTCGCCGGCCAGGATCTTGCCGGCCGACCAGGTCACGCCCTTGGCCGCTAGGCGTTCGTAGAGGCCCAGCCGGGCCATGATCTCCAGCGTGCGCTGCACGTAGACGATGCCGCGGCTGGAGGCGCCGCGCACGCCGACGGTGTTGTCCTCGTCGAGCAGCACGCTGGCCACGCCGCGCGAGGCCAGGTCGGCGGCCAGCGTCAGACCGGCCAGGCCGCCGCCGACGATGACGATGGGGTAGCGCCCGGGCGCGGCGCCGACCAGCTCGGGCGGGGTGCGGAAGGCGAACTCGGGCAGGTCGTAGGTGCTGGCGGCGGTCATCGGGGCAGGGGGCGGGCGGGATGTCGAGCTTGGCGCCACGGTACGCGGGGCGGGCTGCCGGCGTCTGTCCTCCCGCGCGATGACACGGCTTCCTTGCCAGGCGCAGGCACACGCGCCACGCGCGTCGCCTGTCATCCTCCACAAGGACAGACAGCCCTGCGCCGCGGCCGAGAATTGTGGTCGACTTCACTGACCCCAGCGACGCACCATGACCGCTCCACCCGCCGTGCGCCCCGTGCAGGGCCTGCACCACTTTGCCTGGCGCTGCCGGGATGCCGAGGCCACGCGGCAGTTCTACGAAGACCTGCTCGGCCTGCCGCTGGTGCACGTGATCAGGAAGGACCACGTGCCCAGCACCGGCGAGTTCTGCCCCTACGTGCACCTGTTCTTCCGCATGGCCGACGGCGGGTGCATCGCCTTCTTCGACCTCGGCGACGACTTGGCCGCCGAGCCCAGCCCGAACACCCCCGCCTGGGTCAACCACATCGC
>NZ_DATILJ010000026.1:0-72172 GCF_035476535.1 Aquabacterium sp. | reverse complement strand
GGGGCAGCACGCCAGCAACAAGGCCCCGTTCAGCCTGATCTTCGTCGGCCGTGCCTTCAGCGAAGCCAGCTTGCTGGCGCTCGGGCACGACTTCGAGCAGGCGACGCGCCAGCGCGTGATGCCTCGGCTGAAGGCGGCGTAAAAGGGACTGGCATCCCGTCAAGCAAGCCCATCCGCTGCAACTGCTCGACCACCGCTTCGGCCGCCGCCTCGGCGTCCATCTGGGTCGTGTCGATGCGCAACTCAGGCGCTTCGGGCGGCTCATAGGGTGAATCGATGCCGGTGAAGTTCTTCAGGTCGCCGCGCCTGGCCTTCTTGTAAAGGCCCTTGGGGTCGCGCTGCTCGGCGACGCCAATCGGCGTGTCGACAAACACTTCGCAGAACTCGCCGGCCGCCACGCGCTCGCGCGCCATGGCCCGCTCGGCGCGGAACGGCGAGATGAAGCTCACCAAGGTGATCAGGCCGGCGTCGGCCATCAGCCGCGCCACCTCGGCCACGCGCCGGATGTTCTCGACCCGGTCGCTCTCGGTGAAGCCCAGATCCTTGTTGAGGCCGTGGCGCACGTTGTCACCGTCCAGCAGGTAGGTGTGGCGCGCCAGCGCGTGAAGCTTCTTCTCCACCAGGTTGGCAATCGTCGACTTGCCGGCACCTGACAGCCCGGTGAACCACACGACCGCCGGCTTCTGATGCTTCAGCGCGGCGCGGGCCTGGCGGTCCACTTCGGTGGCCTGCCAATGGATGTTCTGCGAGCGCCGCAGCGCAAAGTGCAGCATCCCCGCGCCGACGGTGTTGTTGCTGAGCCTGTCGATGACGATGAAGCCGCCGGTGTCGCGGTTCGCTTCGTAGGCATCGAAGGGGATCGCACGATCCAGGCTGAGGTTGCAGACGCCGATCTCGTTGAGTTCCAGCGTGCGTGCCGCCAGATGCTCGAGGCTGTTGACGTTGACCTTGTACTTCGGCGCCGTGAAGCTGACGCCCACCGTGCGCGCGCCTACTTTCAGCAGGTAGGGGCGACCGGGCAGCATGGGCTCGTCACTCATCCACACCAGGTTGGCTTCGAACTGATCGGCCACCTCGGGCAGGGCATCGGCGGCGGCCAGCACGTCGCCGCGGCTGATGTCGATCTCGTCGGCCAGCACCAGCGTGACCGACTGGCCGGCCACCGCCAGGGCCAGGTCGCCATCGTGCGTGACGATGCGTTTGACGGTGCTCTCGCGGCTGGAAGGCAGCGCACGCAGGCGATCGCCCGGCCTCAGGCTGCCGCTGACGATGCGCCCCGAGAAGCCACGGAAATCGAGGTTCGGACGGTTGACCCACTGCACCGGCATCCGGAACGGCTGGCGCTGCGCGGTCTCGGCATCGATTTCCACGCTCTCCAGGTACGCCATCAGCGCCGGCCCGTCGTACCACGGCGTGTTGTCGCTGCGCGTGGTGATGTTGTCGCCTTTCAGCGCGGACATCGGGATGGCGTGGAATGCGTCCAGCCCGATCTCGCGGGCGAACAGCCGGTACTCGTCGACGATGCGTTCGAACACCGATTGCGAATAGCCGACCCTGTCCAGCTTGTTGATCGCCAGCACGACATGGCGGATGCCGATCAGCGACACCAGAAAGCTGTGCCGGCGGGTCTGCGTCAACACGCCCTTGCGCGCGTCGATCAGGATCACCGCGACATCGGCGGTCGACGCGCCGGTCACCATGTTGCGCGTGTACTGCTCATGGCCCGGCGTATCGGCGACGATGAACTTGCGCCTGTCGGTGCTGAAGAAGCGGTAGGCCACGTCGATCGTGATGCCTTGCTCGCGCTCGGCGGACAGGCCATCGACCAGCAGGGCGAAGTCGAGTTCGCCGCCTTGCGTGCCGACCCGCTTCGAATCGGCCTCCAGTGCCGCGAGCTGGTCTTCGAACAGCATCTTCGATTCGTACAGCAAGCGGCCGATCAAGGTGCTCTTGCCATCGTCCACGCTGCCGCAGGTGATGAAGCGCAGCAGGCTTTTGTGCTCATGCGCCTTCAGGTAGGCGGCAATGTCCTGCGCTATCAGGTCGGAAACGTGCGCCATCAGAAATACCCTTCCTTCTTCTTCTTCTCCATCGAACCCGTGGAATCGTGGTCGATCACCCGGCCCTGGCGTTCGGAGCTGCGCGCCAGCAGCATTTCCTGGATCACGTCCATCAGCGTGGCCGCGCTGCTCTCCACCGCGCCGGTCAGCGGGTAGCAGCCCAGCGTGCGGAAGCGCACGCTCTTCATCGCCGGTATTTCGCCGGGCATCAGCGGCAGGCGATCGTCGTCGACCATGATCAGCGCGCCGTCTCGTTCCACCACCGGCCGCAGCTGCGACAGGTACAGCGGCACGATCGGAATGTTCTCGAGGTGGATGTACTGCCAGATGTCCAGCTCGGTCCAGTTCGAGATCGGGAAGACGCGGATGCTCTCGCCCTTGTTCTTGCGTGTGTTGTACAGGCGCCAGAGCTCGGGTCGCTGCATCTTCGGATCCCAGCGGTGCTGGGCCGTGCGGAACGAGAAGATGCGCTCTTTCGCGCGCGACTTTTCCTCGTCGCGCCGCGCACCGCCGAAAGCCACGTCGAAGCCATGCAGGTCCAGCGCCTGCTTCAGCCCCTGCGTCTTCCAGATATCGGTGTGCAGCGCCGAGCCATGCGTGAAAGGATTGATGCCTTGCGCCAGCGCCTCCGGGTTCTGATGCACCAGCAGGTCGAGCCCCAGGGTCTGGGTGATGCTGTCGCGAAACTCGATCATCTGCCTGAACTTCCAGGTGGTGTCGACATGCAGCAGCTTGAATGGCGGCCGGGAAGGGTAGAAGGCCTTCATCGCCAGACGCAGCATCACCGAGCTGTCCTTGCCGATGGAGTACAGCATCACCGGGTTCTCGGCTTCGGCCGCTGCTTCCCGAAGAATGTCGATGCTCTCGGCTTCCAGGCGCTGCAGATGGGTCAGGCGCAGCGGCGTCGTTTCGGGCACGAGACTTGATAGGGCGGCGGCATGTGTCGCGTTGGCGGAGGTAGACAGAACGGCTGACATCAGCGCTCCAGTGCAATGTTGTAGCGGGCGATGTAGTCGCCGAAGTGGCGGTCGATCTCTGCGGCGTCGACGCCGAAGTCCTTGCCGTCGTACTGATGCTTCGCACCCGCGGCGTGGCCGCTCCTGTCACGCGTCAGCCAGCCTTGCATTGCCGCTTCGGTCTCTGGTGCCAGCGGCATGCCGAAGTGGCCGTAGATACGGCGCACCACGGCCATCGGATCGGCCTGCACATCGGCATAAGGCGCATCGATGAAGCGCCCGCTGAAATCAGGTCGCGCGCGCAGGGCGTCCACGCGGGCCAGGCTGCGCGACTGCAACTCCAGCATGCCGTAGCTGCCGGCGGGCCGCAGCGTCGAATACAGCTTGCGGTACTGCAGCAGGTTGTTGGAGAGCGACGGAATGATCTTGGCGGGGTCGCGGTGGCATTGAATCAGGCAGGCGTCGGGGTAGACCGCCAGCAGTGTGTCCAGCCAAGCCATGTGGGCGGGTGTCTTCAGCACCCAGCGCTCGGCCGCATGGCGGTGCTGCAGATGTTGCAGGAAGCGGCGGTGTGATTCGTACACCGGGCGCATGTCGCCGCCATAGAGCATCTGCGTATAGCTGGGCACATGCCACCAGGCCATGTAGTTGACGCTGCGAAGCGTGTATTCCCAGATGAAGTTGCACTCCTCGGGCCGCCTGGCGCCAAAGGGGTGAATGGCTTGCAGGCCTTCGTCGAGAAAGCCGATGTCGCGCAGCTTGGCCTGGCATTGCGCGATGCGCGGGTCGTCGCGTGACGCCGCGCGTTCAGGCGGCGGCGACGGGTACATGATTTCCCAGGTGGCCGGCGCCCGGTTGTTCGGGTCTTGCGTCAGCAGGTTGTGCAGGAATGTCGTGCCGGAGCGCGGCAGGCCGATCACGAACACCGGCGCGACGATCTTCTCGCCGGCGATACCGGTGTGGTGCTGGCGATCGTCGGCCATGCGCAGGCGACCGCACAACACATCGTGCAGGTGCCTGCGCGCCATGCGCTCGCCTGCGGCATGCAGCTGGGCTTCATCGTTCAGCGCATTCGTCAACACCTGCAGCGGCGCGCGGAAGTCGTCGCCGCCCCAGTCGACAAGCCCTGTGGCGGCTTCGGCTTCGGCAATCATCTGATCGGCGTTCAGTGATGGCATGTGGGTCCTGGTTCCGGTGGTTCCTGCACCTCAGGCCTCGACCAGCCGGCGCGCGTGGGCGGCCTGGCGTGCGGCGCGTTGATGCCGCCTGTCTTCAGCTGAGATGCCGTTTGTCTCGGGCGGCAGTGCCGCCGCCAGATCGGTGAGCCTGACCAGCGCCACCTGCCTGATCGAGCGCTGCGGGTCGATGCCGCCCGGCGGCAAGGCCTGCCAGCGGATCAGCAGCGTGCCTTCTTCGAGGCCCGCGGTGTCGACCCAGTTGTGCACCATCGGGTCTTGCATCGCGACGACGAAGCTGATCGTGCCGTCGCTGTTGGGCAGCGCCTGAGCCGCGTTGAGGCTGGCGCTGTGCCTGGCGTAGTCCGGTGACGAGCCCCAGGGATCGGCAACCTGGAACCCAAAGTAAGCGGCACCCATCGGGTCGGCGGTGATGACCAGCGCCTGGTCTTCGGCAATGCGGAACTGTGCGCCCACTGTCGCCTGCCTGGCATAGGCGAAGTTGCTTGCGGCGGCCGGCGGCAGCACGTTGTGCGGAAGCTGGCCGAACCATTTCGGCATCGAGTGGATCCAGTAGGGCACCGCACGTTCGACGATCTGCGCAGCGAGCCGTGAAAGCCGCTGCTCATCGGCCGATTCAGCCGAGCCAGCCGGCGGACCGCAGAGGCGCTGCACCTCCAGCGTAATCGGCGACTCGACAGCCCAGTCGTGCAGCGAATCGCGCACGAAGATCAGCTTGGCACCGGGCTTCACAGGCAGGTGATTGCGGCGGCCTTCGCCGGCCAGCGAATCGACATCGAGCACGAACCGGCCCTGCTCCTCGACTTCGAGATCGGCCAGTGTCAGCACGCCCAGCGAATGCGAATCTTCGCCATTGCCGGGATAGGCGCTGAAGACCGTGAAGCTCACGTCCGGCGCGGCATGCGGCGGCACCCGGCCGCGGACCTGGTAGCGCGACTGGGCATCGATGGCGATCACGCGGTACAGGTTGTCGGGGTTGTCCACGCCGTGGCGTGAGCCTGGCAAGTCAAGCCCGAACCAGCGGTGCGGCAGGTTCAGCGTCCAGCAGATGCGCGGGTTCGCCGGATCCATGCTGGCCGCGCAAATCGCGGCACTGAAGGCCCATTCGCTGAGGTTCTGCTCCAGCGTTGCGCGGCCCGCCGGCGTGCCGGCCCGCGCATCCGCCAGGAACAGCGCGCGTGCCCGGGCCAGGCTCTGCTGCACCGCGTCCGAGCCGAACAGGCGCAGTGCCTGTGACTCGACGTCGCGTTGTGCGGCCGTGGCCAGTGGATTGCGCGGCATCGGGCTGGCCGGCGCGGTGCCGGCTGCTGCCTTCGACAAGTGGGCCAAGCGTCACATCGCCGTGTAAACGCCGCCGTCCACCGGAATCAGCTGCCCGGTGACGAAGCGCATGTGATCACTGGCCAGCGCGACGATGGCGCCGCCGATATCGGTCTGGCTGTCGCCCATGCGGCGCAGCGGAATGCTGGCCAGGATCTTGTCGCGCACCTGCGGATTGCGCTCGAAGTACACCTTGGTCGCTTCGGTCTCCGAAGCCGGCGCAATGGCATTGACGGTGATGCCTTCGGGCCCCCATTCGCGCGCCAATGCCTTGACCATGCCGCGCTGCGCACTCTTCACCGACGCGTAGATCGCATTCATCGCACCGCCGTGCAGGGCCTGGGCCGAGCTGAGGATGATGAAGCGGCCGCGGCCGGTGTCGCGCAGATGGTGAAACGAAGCCTGGGCCAGGTGGAATGCGGCATCGATGGCAATGGCGTACTGCTCGTTCCAGCTGTCGTCGGTGATGGTTTCGCAGCCGGTGGGCAGCGAAGACTGGCCGCTCGATGCGTTGTGCACGACGATGTCGAGCCCGCCATAAGTGTCGAGGGCCGCCTTCACTGCCGCGTCGACGGCTGCGCGCTGCGTCACATCGGTCTGCACCGATATCGCCCGGCCACCTTGCGCCTCGATCAAGGCCAGCGTCTCGTCGCCGGTGGGGCCGCGGCGTGCCGCGATCACCACGTTGGCGCCGGCCGCGGCGAGCGCCTGGGCCAGGCCGCGGCCAATGCCGCCACCGGCGCCGGTGACGATGGCGGTTCTGCCGCTCAGCAGTGTCGACTCAGTCATCCCGCAAGCTCCAGGCTGCGCATGTCGGATCCAGCCAGCTCATGGCAGCATCCATTCGCCACCGTCGAGCAGCAGCGTCGCGCCGGTCATCACGCGGCCGGCGGGGCTGCCGAGGAACTCGATCACCGGCGTGATTTCCGCGCCCAGGCTCAGCGGGCGGCCCAGCGCCACCATCACCGCATCGGCCTTCGACGGCAAGGGCAGACCATCGAAGCGCGGTGACAGCGCCAGCGCCGAAGCTGCGACCCAGTTCACCGTGATGCCGCGCTGGCCCCATTGGCGCGCGGTGGACTTGACCAGGCCACGCTGGCCCTCGACGGCAGTGGACAGCGCGACCAGCCGCGGCGCACCGGCCAGCGACAGCGATGGCCCGACCACCACGACCGAGCCGCCGCGCCCCTCCATCTGCGTGAAGCTGGCCTGCAATGCATAGAGCACGCCCTTCATCGCCGCGCTGCAGCTGGCGCGCCAGGCCTCGTCGTCCAGCGTCACGATGTCCTGCGGCTGCAGCGCTGCCAGCGGCAGTGCGCTGATGATCACCTGCGTCGGCGGGCCAAGCTTGTCGCGCGCCGCGGTAAAAGCCAGCTCAAGCTCGGCGCGGGCGCCGAATCCGGCATCGAAGCGGGTCACGCCATTGCCAATCTCGGCCACCGGCGGCTCGCTGCCATCGCTGAGCCAGGCCACACGGGCGCCGCGGCCCGACAGCGCAGCAGTGATCGGCGAACCGATGTCCAGCCCGCAGGTCACCACGTAGATCACGGCATCAGCCATGGCTGCGGCCTGCGCGGAATCGCCAAGGGAGTTGTGCCAGGTTCATCTGCAGGTCCATCGCATGTCTTCAGCGTAACGTAGTTAACTACGTTGCATAAATTAGGGTAAGCACTGATCTGGACTGCGGCTGGCTTCGATGGTTCAGAGTGCGCCGAAGAACTCGCGTAAATCCGTCGCCAATGCGGCGGGCTGTTCCAGCGCCGGGAAGTGGCCGCCGCGTTGAAACTCGCTCCAGCGGATCACGTTGAAGCTGCGTTCGATGCGGCTGCGCGGCGGGTGCGGCAAGAACTCCTTCGGGAATCGGGCGATGGCCGTGGGCACGCCGATGCGTGCGCCGGCCGGCAGCTGGCCGCTGTTTTCTTCGGCGGCGCCGCGGTACATCCACAGGCTGCTCGGCAGCGAATCGCTGACCAGGTACAGCATCACCGCGGTGATCAGGTCGTCGAAGCTGTAGACCGTGCTCAGGTCACCGCCGCAGTCCGACCAGGCGTGGAACTTTTCCAGCAGCCAGGCGGCGCTGCCCAGCGGGTTGTCGGCCAGCGCCAGCGCCACGGTCTGCGGCTTGGTGGCGTGCAGCGCGGCATAGGCCATCTCGCGCTGCTGCACCTGTTGCAGCGCCAGGGCCCAGGCGCGCTCGTCGTCGGTCTGCGGCGCGGCGGCATCGGCGGCGGCCATCGTGCACAGGTTCAGATGCAGCCCGGCCACGTGATCCGGCTGGTCGTGGGCCAGCCAGGTGCTCACGGCCGAGCCCATGTCGCCGCCATGCACGCCGTAGCGGCGGTAGCCCAGCGTCTCGCTCATCAGCCGGTGCCACAGGCGCGATACCGCGCGCAGGCCGATCGGCCGCGCTGGCGCCGGCGAAAACAGAAAGCCGGGCAGCGACGGGATCACCACGTCGAAGCCGGCGGCAGTGAGCGGCGCCACCAGCTGCTGGAACTCGAAGCAGCTGCCCGGCCAGCCATGCGTCAGCAGCAGCGGCAGTGCCGGCGCGCCATCGCTGCGCTGCGCGCGGGCGTGGATGAAGTGCAGGCGCTGGCCATCGACCTCGGCCATGAACTGCGGCAACCGGTTCAGGTCTCGCTCGGCGGCACGCCAGTCGTAGGCGCCCAGCCAGTGCCCCTGCAGGCGGCGCAGGAATCCGATGTCGGCGCCGTAGCGCCAGCCGCTATCGTCGGCCGGACCGGCGGGCCATTGGTAGTCGGCCAACTGTTGCCGGATGCGCGCCAGGCGTTGTTGCGGGACCGCAATCGAATACGGGGTGATCGTCATGCGATTCCTGCGCTTTGCTGGGGTTGCCCCGACTGTCCTCAATACAGATAACTAAGTAAACTAGGTAAACCATCAATGGCGTGCCGGAACGCTTCCGGCCGCCCCAGCGAGGCCCCCATGAGCCAGACCGATTCGACACCCCACTTCGACCCGCTGAGCGCAGACACCTTGCACGAGCCCGGGCCTGCCTATTCGGCGCTGCGCGAGGCCTGCCCATTCCACCACCATCGCAGCGAGGTGCACGACTTCTACGTCACCAGCCGCTACGACGAGATCAAGCAGCAGGTGCTGGGCGACAACCCGGTGTGGAGCTTCCGCTTCGGCAACGCCGCGAAGGACACGATGGGCGATGTCGGCTTCGTCACCGATCCGCCGTTTCACACCTCGTTCCGCTCGGTGCTGCAGCCCGGCCTGCTGCCGCGCGCAGTGCAGGCCTATGCGCCGACGATTCAGGCGATAGGCACCGAGCTGGTCGACGCGATGCTCACCCATGCCAGCGGCGATCTGATGGCCGAATTTGCGATGCCCTTGCCGGCCCGCATGATGTGCGTGATGCTGGGCCTGCCGCAAGAGGGCTACCTGACCTACAAGCGCTGGTCCGACGAATTGCAGGCCCAGCTGTTCCACGAGATGCGGCCCGGTTCGCATGAAGAATTGCTGCGCGAGGTGGTGCCGTTCTTCATCGCGCAGATCGAACAGCGCCGCCGGCAACTGGCCGAGGCCGGCATCACCGAGCCCGGCCTGGCGCAGCTGGGCACGGTGCTCAGCGACGACTACCTGTCGCGCTGCGTGCTCAGCCGTGTCGAGGGGCGGCCGCTGACCGACCCCGAGATCCTGAACGTCTGCCTGGCCTTCCTGACCGGTGGCCAGGAAACCACCGCGAACCTCATCGGCAACCTGGTCTTGCGCCTGCTGGAAGTGCCCGAACGCTGGCAGCGCTTGCGCGCCGAGCCGGCGCTGATCGAGAACGCCATCGAAGAAAGCCTGCGGCTGGACCCGCCCGTGCTGGCGCACTTCCGCACCAGCCGCTGCCCGGTGACGATGCACGGCCACGATCTGCCCGAGCATGCCAAGCTGATGTTCAACATCGCCGGCGCCAACCGCGAGCCGGCCAAGTTCAAGGACCCCGAAACATTCCGCGTCGATCGGCCGTTAGCGGAGGTGCGCCAGCACCTGTCCTTCGGCCACGGCCTGCACTTCTGCATGGGCGCCCCGGTGGCGCGGCTGGAGGCCCGCATTGCCATCCAGATGCTGCTGGAGCGCTGCCCGAAGCTGCGGCTGCTGGGCCGCGGCGAGCGCATCCGCACGTGGATGTACTGGGGCAGGGCGTCGCTGCCGGTGGCTTGGGATTGAGCCCGGACTTCAACGCGATCTACTGGCGGGCTTTGCCTGCGCAAGCCGGCGACCCCAGGAACGGGCCCGCCGGTGGCTTATGCTGGCCGGCATGAAACGTGTCCGTTCCGCGACAAGCCTTGCATCCGACAGCGCGGACGCAGCAGACCCACCCATGCCGGTGGCCGGTGTGCCGGCCCGGTCGAGCTATCACCACGGCAACCTGCGCGATGCGCTGGTCATGCGCGGCATCGAGATCCTGGACACGCAGGGTTTCGACGCCCTCAGCCTGCGCCAGGCGGCCCGCGACGTCGGCGTGTCGCAGGCCGCCCCGCTGCACCACTTCGATGGCAAGGTCGGCTACCTGGCGGCCATCGCGACACAGGGCTTTCGCCTGATGTTCGAAACCCGGATCCGTGCGCTGCGCGATCTGCATGACCCGCGCGAGAGGCTGCTCAGCGTGATGCTGGCCCACCTGCGCTTCTCGATGGCACACCCGGCGCTGTACCGCGTGATGTTCGGCGCCGAGGTGCCGGCGAAGGCGCAGTTCCCGGAGCTGGAACAGGCTGCCACGCGCTCGTACGGCATCCTGGAAACCTGCGTCGGTGATTACCTCAGCCACCGCAATGCCGACCTGAAGCTCGCGCGCTCGGCCGCGCTGGCGGCCTGGACCGCCTGCCATGGCCTGGCCACCGTGATGGCGGACCGCTTGAACGCGTGGGACATCGTCGGCAAGGACGACCCGCTGAAGATCGGCCACCACGTGTTTTCGATCTTCATCGCGGGGCTGGACTACCAGCCCTGAGGTCGAACGTAGCCGCGCCGGGCCGCTCCAGGCGCTTTGAACTCCTCTCAGTCTCCGAGCCCGCGGACGCTGGCTTGCGGACGGCCTTTGAAGCGCGCATAGTCCAAGTCGAAAGCGGTCAGCAGAGGGCGTCCGCCCGCGCGCCGAACGTGCGAGCCCCGCTGGACCGGCGCAAGCGCCCTGGTGTCGCGAAACCATGAACCCTGACACGACCCTCGCGAGTCCGTCAAATCGATGGCACCTGCTGCGTTGCCTCGCCGTCGCGGTGTGCATGGTCTTGCCAATCACCACGAGCGCACTGGCGAAGGAGAAGATCACCTGGGGAGTGCCCCACGCCGCACCGAACCAGATCGTCGACGGTCCGGACAAGGGCCAAGGAATCCGCGATCAGATCCAACTGCTGCTTCAGGAGCGACTCGTCCGCTTCGAGCACCAGACAGTCGTGGCGACGTTTCCGCGGATTCAGAACGAGATGAAAAGGGGCGATCTCTGGTGCTTCGTCGGAAGCCCGCGGAGCCCGGCATTGGAGGAATTCGCCGCCTTCTCGATCCCCGCACAGGTATCACTGCCACGCCGGATCATCGTGAAACGGAAGGATCTGGCCAGGTTCGCAGCGTTCGGTGCGCTGTCCATGGAGGCCCTTCTGGCCGACGGCTCGATGCAAACCAGCTACGGTCGCGGTGTCTCCTTCGGGCCGGGAATCGAGACGCTGTTGACGAAATTCCAGCCGCGTGTCCATGCCGATGACACGGATGCCCTTCGCATGCTGCTTGCCGGTCGCATCGACTATCTGTATGTGTTTCCGGTCTTTGCGGTGTACACGGCCAAGCAGTTGGGCCACGAGGGTGAGTTGGTCGGGCTACCGTTCGCGGAAATGACCGACGCTGTGCTTGGTCGAGTGATGTGTCCCAATTCGGAGCTGGGTCGGCAAGTCATCCGCGAAGTCGACATCATCCTCAAGGAGGCGCGCCCCAAGGCGCGCTATCGCCAGATCATGGAGTTGTGGCAGGACGAAGAGGGTGTGCGTGAGATTCGTCGTTTGTACGACACCAAGTTTCTGATCGCCGAGTGATCCGCATCGGCGCTCAGCATGCGGACTCCACCCCTCAAAGATCGATTGAGGTCGGCTCCGGCAGACATGACAGCGTCCGGTGATGTCGCCCCCGCGGCGTTTCCGCTTCGGGATTCCATCGCGGCGCGCCTCCTTCGACTCATATTTGGCGCCTACCTCGTCGTCGCGGTCCTCGTCACGTGCATCCAGCTCGCACTGGAATACCGGGACACCGAGAATCGCGTGGTGGCAGAGATTCACGCCATGCAGAACACGTTCGGGCGCGCGATCTCTGACGCGATGTGGAACTACAACGCGGAGGTCTTGCGCGGAATCGTGTCTGGAATCAAGGAGATTCCAATCGTCCAAGGCGTCAAGATCGACGACGAAAAAGGAGCATTGGTGCATGCCTTTGGCACGCTGCAGGACGAGCACGGCCGGCGTTTGCGCGCAACGCCCGAAGGGCGTCTTTCCCCGGCGGAACAAGGAGGTGGCCTCTTCGACGAGGTATTGAGCCGCCAGTATCCCATCGTCTACACGGACGAACATGGCACGCAGCGATTGATAGGGCGGTGGACTGTCTACTCGAATCAACAGGTCATCGTGAATCGATTGAAGTACGCCTTCTTCCTGATCCTGGTGAACGCGGTTCTCAAGACGCTCGCGTTGTGGTTCATATTTCTCTACGTCGTTCGCCGCTGGTTGGGACGCCCGCTGCAGCAACTCAGCGAGTTTGTCGGGAGACTGAACATCGACAATCTGGGCGACAAGGTATTCGTCCTCGAGGATCGAGGTCGCCACGAATTGCATCTTCTGGCCAGCAAGATCAACGCGATGGTGGAAAGCCTCAGGAACTCGGTCGCGAAAAACGCCGCGCTCTACAGCGACCTTCAACAGGAGAATGTCGAACGCCAGGGCGCGGAAGAAGCCCTGCGCGGCAGCGAGCAACGCTTGCGGTCGAGTGAAGAAAAGTATCGAAGCATCGTCGAAGAAGCACTGGAGGGCATCTTCCGCGTCTCGATCGAAGGCCGAATGCTGAGCGTCAACCCGGCGGGGGCCCGCATGCTCGGCTATGGCTCAGTGGATGCTCTGCTGAATAGCGTGACGAACCTTGGGTCCCAGGTCTATGCGCGCCCGGAGGATCGAGAACTCATCGTCTCGGCGTTGCTGGAGCATGGCGCCGTCTCGGGCCAGGAACTCGAACTGCGCCGCGCCGATGGGCAAACGCTGTGGGCTGCGGTCAGCGCGCGACTGGTGCGCGATGAGGCCCACCGGCCGCTGTTCATCGAGACCTTCGCCAGCGACGTCACCGCGCGCAAGCTGGCCGAAGAAGAACTCAAGCGCAACCACAATCGCCTCGAAGAGCTGGTCGCCGAGCGCACCGTCGAGTTGACCCTGGCCAAGGAGCTCGCTGATGTCGCCAACCGTGCCAAAAGCGCCTTCCTGGCCAACATGAGTCATGAACTGCGCACGCCGCTCAACGCCGTGCTGGGTTTCGCACAGCTCCTCAAGCAGGACCCAGGTCTCACCGAGCGCCAGGTGCTCGGATTGAACACCATCCAGAAAAGCGGCGAGCACTTGTTGGCGCTGATCGACGACGTGCTGGACCTGGCCAAGGTCGAAGCGGGCAAGGTCGAGCTCTTCCCCGAGCCGGTCGACCTGCACGAATTCCTGGACCTCATCGCGGAGATCATCCGCGTCCGGGCGCGAGACAAGGCTCTCCGGTTCGTCGTCGACCTGCCCGGCGGCCTGCCGCGGACCGCCTGCTTCGATGCCAAGCGTTTGCGCCAGGTCCTGCTCAACCTCTTGAACAATGCCGTCAAGTTCACCGACAACGGCCATGTCACGCTGCGCGCGCGGGTCATGCAGCATGGCGACACGCGGGCGCGGCTGCGCTTCGAGGTCGACGACAGCGGCATTGGCATCGCCCCGGACCTGTTGGAGTCCATCTTTCTGCGCTTTGAACAGGCGGGCGAAGCGACTCACCGCGCGCATGGCACAGGCCTCGGACTGGCGATCAGCCGCCAGCTGGTGCGCCTGATGGGCGGCGAGATTCGCGCCGACAGCCAGCTCGGCCAAGGCAGCCGCTTCTGGTTCGAGCTGGAGCTGCCCGTCGCGCATCTGCATGCGCCGGCGCATGCAGATGCAGGGGCACGCAAGCAGATCATCACCGGCTACCTTGGCCCGCGATGCAAGGTGCTGGTCGTCGACGATGACGCAGGCAACCGCGCGACGCTCACCGAGCTCCTCGCCCCGCTCGGCTTCGAGGTGATGGAGGCTGACAACGGCCAGACGGCACTCGAGCGCGCCCAGGCAGTGACGCCGGACCTGATTCTGATGGACTGCGCGATGCCGGTGATGGGCGGCCGCGAGGCGACCCGCCGACTGCATCAACTGCCCGCGTGCAACGAGGTGCCGATCATCGTGGTGTCGGCGAACGCGTCCAACGCCGAGCGGCAGGACATCCTGGCCGGCGGCGCCAGCGCCTACCTGCCCAAGCCCGTCGACCTGGACCGGCTGCTCGCGGAAATCGGCTCGCAACTGCAACTGGCCTGGCGCTTCGACGCGGTCGAATCCGCGCTCGCTGCCGGCGACATTTCACCGCTGGTGGCGCCGCCGCCCAACGAAATCGACGCGCTGTACCAGCTCGCCAAGTGCGGCAACATGCAGAGCATTCGCATGCACGCCGAGCACCTGGCAACGCTCGACAATGCCTACCGCCCGTTCACCGAGCGGCTGCGCCAGTTGGCCGAGCGCTTCGAATCGCGCGCCATCCTCGAATTCATCGGGCGATTCCGCTAGCCCGAAAGGCCCGAGCTCATCTCAGCCGGGCGCCACCTCGAACAGCCCGGCCGCGCCCATGCCACCGCCGACGCACATCGTCACCACCACGTAGCGCACACCGCGGCGCCGCCCCTCGGCCAGCGCGTGGCCGGCCATGCGTGTTCCCGACATGCCGAACGGGTGGCCGATGGTGATGCCGCCGCCATTGACGTTGAGCCGGTCCATGGTGATGCCCAAGCGCTCGGCGCAGTACAGCACTTGCACGGCGAAGGCCTCGTTCAGTTCCCACAGACCGATGTCTTCGACCTTCAGCCCGTGTTGCTGCAGCAGTTTCGGCACGGCGAACACGGGGCCGATGCCCATCTCGTCGGGCGCGCAGCCGGCGGTCGCGAAGCCGCGGAACCAGCCCAGCACCGGCAGCTGGCGTCGTACTGCCAGGTCGGCATCCATCAGCACGCAGGCCGCTGCGCCATCGGACAACTGGCTCGCATTGCCCGCGGTGACGCTGCCGCCTTCGTTCACCGGTTTCAGGGTCGCCAGCGCCTGCGCCGTCGTGCCCGGGCGGGCGCCTTCGTCGCGCGCCAAAGTCACGTCCTCCTGCCAGACCTTGCCGTCCTTGTCCTTGCACGACATGGTGGTGCGGAGGGGCACGATCTCGGCGTCGAAATGCCCCGCGGCCAATGCGGCGGCGTAGCGCTGCTGGCTGCGCGCGCTGTACTCGTCCTGGCGGCTGCGATCGATGCCATAACGGCGTGCCACGAGATCGGCCGTATCGATCATCGGCATGTAGACCTCGGGCCGGTTCCGCATCAGCCACGGCTCTTCGCGCATGAAACGGTTGGTGTGCTCGCGCACGCAGCTGACGGACTCGGTGCCGCCGGCCACCGCGATGCTCAGCGAGCTCGCCTGGATCGCCTGCGCGGCGATGGCGATGCTCTGCAGGCCCGACGAACAATAGCGGTTCACGGTCATGCCGCTGACCTGCTCGGGGAAGCCGGCCGCGAGCGCGCTGATGCGGCCCACGTTGAACCCGTTGGCGCCTTCAGGGAAAGCGCAGCCGAGCACGACATCCTCGACCTCACCGGGGTCGATGCCGGCGCGCTGCACCGCATGGCGCAGCACGTGGGCCCCGAGCGTGGCGCCATGCGTCAGGTTGAGGGCGCCGCGAAACGCCTTGCCGATGGGCGTGCGGGCGTAGGAGAGGATGGCGACGTCAGGCATGCAATGTCTCGGGTTCTGAATTCGCGGTTTGGGAGAGTGCGTCGGACAAGGCGAGTGCACTCAGGTGCTCGGCATGGCCAGCAATCTCGCGCAGCGCCTCGGCTTCGCCGGCAAACACCGGCAACCCTTGTGCGCTGAAGGCCTGCCGCACCCGCGGGTGCGGGCTGTACACCCACAGCGGCTTGCCGCTGGCCTGCGCTGCGGCGCGGCAGTCGCGCGAGAAGCGCTCGACGTCGTAACTCGGACCGCCGATGGCCAGCAAGCCCAGCAGCACGCAGTCGGTCGCCGGGTCGGCCATCGCGCACTGCATCACGTCGCCCAGCAACGACGGTTTGGCCAGCAGCATCGCGGTCAGGTCGATCGGGTTGCGGTTGAGCGAGAAGTCGGGCAGCAGTTCGCTCAAGCGCGCCTGGCTGGCCGGGGACAGCGGCGCCAGCGTCAAACCGACACGCCAGGCTTCGTCCGCCGCGATGACGCAGGACGCGCCGGAATTGCTGACCACGACCAGCCTCGGCGCCGCAACCGCGCGCTGCGTGTCTGCCGCGCGCAGGTAGCCCGGCACGCAGCGCAGCATCTCGCCCATGTCGGCGACGGTGCGGCAGCCGCTGTCGGCGAACAAGGCATCCAGTGCGTCGTTGCCGGCGCCGAGGGAACCGGTGTGCAGAGCAGCCGAACGGCAGCCGTCCGCCGAGCGCCCTGCGCGCACCGCCACCACACACACACCACGCTGCCGCGCCGTCTGCAGTGCCGTCTGCATGCGCTCGGCGTCACCGACGTTCTCCAGGTACAGCAGGATCAGGCGCACCCCGGGCCGTTGCGCCAAAGCCGCGACGAAGTCGGCCGTGTCGAGGTCGGCTTCGTTGCCGGTGGCGGCGACACAGCGCACACCCACGCCGGCTTCGCGCAGCAGCGCGTACACCGAGACACCGAACGCGCCGCTTTGCGACACGATCGCCACCGGTCCGTCCAGCGGCACGCAGTCGGCGTAGATGGAGGCGAAGGACAGCACCGCGCCGCTGTCGAACGAGGCCACGCCGATGCTGTTCGGGCCGAGCAAACGCATGCCGCCGCGGCGGCAGATGTCCACCAGCTTCTGCTGCTCAGCCTGCCCCTGGGCGCCGACTTCCGCGTAGCCCGAAGCGAACAAGACCACGGCTCGCACACCCAGTTGTGCACACAGGCTCAGCTGGGCTTTGACGGCTTCCGAACCAACGCACAGGATCACGGTGTCGGGCACTTCCGGCAGCGCGTCCAGCGACGCATAGGCTTGCAGCCCCTGGATGCGCTCGGCGCGCGGGTTGACCGGATAGACGCGGCCGCGAAAGCCCTGCTGCGCCAGATACTGCAACGGCCGCCCACCCACCTTGTGAGGGCTGTCCGACGCCCCCACGACCGCGATCGAGACCGGGCCGAGCAAGGCCTGCAGATCGTGCAAAGCAGGGGCCGTCATGGCTGGGCCCCCTGGGCCATGTGGGGCACTGCGGGCGCTACAGGCACCTCAGGCACTTCCGTATTGGCCATCTCCTTGAGCCTGGCCTTCAGCAGCTTGCCGGTGCTGGTGGCCGGCAACTGCGCCAGCGAAATGATTGCTGTGGGCACCTTGTACGGCGCCAGCCGCTCGCGCAGAAAGGCCTTCAGCGCCAGCGTGTCCACGGTCAAGCCGGCGACCGGTTCGAGGTAGGCCACCACCTCTTCGTCGCCCGGCACGCTGCGGCCCACCACCGCGCACTGCGCGACGCCGGGAAACTCGGCGAGGGCGCGTTCGATCTCGGCCGGGTAGACGTTGAAGCCGCCGCGGATGATCATCTCCTTGCTGCGCCCGGCAATGGACAGGTCGCCGTCGGGGCCGAAAACGCCGATGTCGCCGGTGTGCAGCCAGCCGCGTTCGTCAATGGCGGCGCGGGTCTGCACCGGGTCGCGGAAGTAGCCCTTCATCACGTTGGGGCCGCGGATGCAGACCTCGCCGCGCGAGCCGGCGGCCAGGGCCCGGCCAGCGGCATCCTGCACCTCGACCTCGATGCCCGGAATCGGCCAGCCGGCGGTGATGTCGCGTGGCGGCGCATGGCCGATGGTGCGTGTGGCGGCGGGTGCGGACTCGGTGAGACCGTAGCCATGGTGCAGGCGCAGGCCGAGCAGGCTTTCCGTCTGCGCCTTGCGCGTGGCGTCGATCAGCGAGCCGCCGATGTAGATCATGCGCAACCGGTTCGGCACCAGTGTGCGGCCCTGCTGCTGGCACCACTCGTGCAGCCGCGCGTACATCGCCGGTACACCCTGGAAGGCCGTGATCGTGCCCTTGGTGATCGCGTCGGCCAGTGCTGGCGCGGTGAAGCGGCTGACCAGGCGCAGCGTGGCACCCGCGCGCAAACCGCACAGCAGCGCGCTGACGAGGCCGAAGGAGTGCGAGATCGGCAAGGCGTGGAAGATCACGTCGTCGGGCAACAGCACTTCCTGCTGCAGTGACGCGCGCGTCACGAAATCGAGATTGGCATGCGTCAGCATGACGCCCTTGGGCAGGCCGGTGCTGCCCGAGGTGTAGATCATCACCGCCACGTCGTGCTCGCCGCCCGAGTCGCTGCCATCGGCCGCCGTGCCGGGGCCGTCGCAAACCTGCAGGCGGCCTTGTGGAAGCTGTCGCAGCGTGGCCGGCGCAGCAGCGGCCTGGCGGCGCTCGGCATGGGCCGCGGCCTCGTCGGATGATGAGCTGGCGTAGTAGACGAGCCGCGGCTCGCAGTGGCTGCAGATGGCGTCGATCTCGGCCCCTGACATGCGTGCGTTCAGCGGCACCGCCCAGGCGCCGTTGCGGATGGCGCCGAACAGCGCCACCACCATGTCGGCGCTGTTCTCACCCACCAGCACCACCCGCTGGCCACGGCGCAGGCCGGCCGCGGCGAATTCGCTTGCGGCCACGCCGATGCGCTGCGACAGGTTGCGGTAGGACAGCGTGCTGCCGTCGTCGAGCACCAGCGCCGGGTGCTCGCCGCGGCCCTGCACGACGATCTGGTCGACAAGTTCACCGATGCCTGTCATCGCGTCAGCTTGCATTCGACTTGTCGCGCTGGTCCTGGCCGCGAATGGCCTCGCGCATGTCGCGCCACTGCGCGTCGCTCAAGTCGGCCAGCTCGGTGAACGAAGCGCCGTTCTGGCGGTGGCCGGCGCCGTCGATGGCGATGGTCTCGCCGGTCAGCCATTCCACGCCGTCGGCCATCAGGAACACCGCCAGGTTCTGCAACTCGCCCATGCGACCGACGCGGTTCATCGGGTTCTTCACCGTCTGGTCGCTCCACTCGACGCCCGGGCTCAGACGCTTGTTCGCGCCTTCCGTCGGGAACACGCCGGGCGCGATGGCGTTGAGCCGGATGCCGTAGCGGCCCCATTCGATGGCCAGCGACTTGGTCATCACGTCGACCCCGGCCTTGCTCATCGCCGAAGGCACGACGAAGGGCGCGCCGGTGCGCACCCAGGTGACGACGATCGAGATCACCGAGCCCTTGTGGCCACTCGCTATCCAGCGCCGGCCGACATGGTGGGTGGCGTAGTAGGTGCCGTGCAGCACGATGCCGGCCACGGCATCGAAGCCGCGCGGCGACACGTCCTGCGTGCGGCTGACGAAGTTGCCGGCGGCGTTGTTGACCAGGCCGTCGAGCGGGCCGAAGTCGCTCCAGATGCGGCCGATCATCGCGTCCACCTCATCGGCGTGGCGGATGTCGACGGCGTGTGTTGCCACCACGCCGCCATATAGCGCCATCAGCTCGGCCGCACTGGTGTCGAGCACCGGTTTGCGGCGGCCGCAGATGTGGATCTCGGCGCCCAGCTCCAGGTAGCGAGCAGCAATCTCGCGGCCCAGCCCGGAGCCGCCGCCGGTGATCAGGATGCGTTTGCCTTTGAGCAGATCGGTTTGAAACATGACGCGTTCCTTGGCTGTTACTCGAGCGAAATGTTCTTGGCCTTGATCAGCGGCGCCCATTTCGCCGTTTCGGCCTGGATGAACTTGGCAAAAGCCGCGCTGTCGATGGGCGCTGGCACGACCAGCCCGACCGCTTCGAACTGGGCGCGGAACGACGGGTCGCGCACCGCCAGCGCCACGGCTGCGTTGAGACGGGTCACGATGGCCGCGGGCGTTTGCTTGGGCACCAGCAGGCCGAACCAGGTGCTGACATCGAAGCCCGGCACGCCGGATTCGGCCACCGTGGGCACCTCGGGCAGTGCCGGCAGCCGCTTGGCGCTGGTGACGGCGATGGCGCGCAGCTTGCCGCCTTTGATCAGCGGGATCGACGAGCCCACCGAATCGATCATGAAGTGCGTCTCGCCGCCCAGCACGCCGTTGAGCGCCGGGGCGCTGCCCTTGTACGGCACATGCAGCAGTTGCGTGCCGGTTTCCAGCTGCAGCAGTTCGCCGGCCAGGTGCAAGGTGCTGCCCAGGCCGGTGCTGGCGAAACTGGTGTCGCCGGGCTTGGCCTTGGCCGTGGCGATCAGGTCGGCCAGCGTGCGCGCGGTGCTGTCGCTGCGCACCACCAGCACCAGCGGCGTCTCGGCAATGCGCGCCGCCGGCGTGAAGTCGCGCACCGGCTCATAACCGAGCTTGGGATAGAGCAGCGGGTTCATGACCACGGTGGCGGCTGCCGCCATCATCACCGTGTAGCCATCCGCCGGCGACGTGGCCAAGGCCTGCGCCGCCAGCGCCGTGTTGGCACCGGGCTTGTTCTCGACGATCACCGGCTGGCCCAGCTCCTTGCGCAACAGTTCGGCCACCGAGCGCGACAACACGTCGGTGATGCCGCCCGGCGGATACGGCACCAACATCCGGATCGGCTTGTCGGGATATGCGGCGGCTGGCGCCGTGCCGGTGAACAAGATGCCGAGCACGCAGGCCGCGACGCGGGCATAGCGCAGGAGGATGGTCATGGCGGCACCTTTCTGGTTCGATAAATCTAGTCAGCGACTAGTTTATGGAGATGTGCCATTGAGGGCATAGGTGATTACGAGAGGCAGACGTAATCTTTTCATCGACTAGACTTGGCGACCTGGCGGTACGGGGCGCGGCGTTCCTTGGAAGATGGGCGCCGGCGAATGGGATGCCGTGATCCGCATGCACCTCTTCACGCGCTCCCGCGTCTTCCTGGGCGTGGGCCTGTCGGGCGTGATAGAGCCCGGACCGGCGGATGCGATCGACTTCCTCGGCTGCTGCGGCAGCGGGTCGAACCGGCGGCTGGCCCGGGCCGGCCCCCAGCAGTCCGATCCAGACGATGCCGATCAGGCGAGACGCCTATTTCCCCGCAGCCATGAGATGTCCTCCGGCATTCCGCGCCGGCGCGGCGCCTGATTCGTGCGCCTCGGTCGGGGGGCGACGCCGCGCCGCAAGGCCCTGTACTCGATGACGGCGTTGCGCTCAGCGCTGCGCCTCACCCGTCTGTGGCCTGCAGCTTGAAGGCCGACACGGCCTGCGTCAGGTGACGTGCCTGGTCTTGCAGCGAGAACGCCGCCGCGGCGCTTTGTTCGACCAGCGCGGCGTTCTGCTGCGTCATGCGGTCCAGCTGGGTCATGGCTTCGTTGATCTCGCCGATGCCGCTGCTCTGCACCGTGGCCGAGCTCATGATCTCGGTGTTGGTGCTCGTCATCTGGCGCACCGAACTGACGATCTGCGCCATGCTGTGCCCGGCGTCGCGCACCAGCCGGCTGCCGGCTTCGATCTGCTCGACCGAGCTGCCGATCAAGGCCTTGATGTCCTTGGCCGCAGCGGCCGAGCGCTGCGCCAGCGTGCGCACTTCGTTGGCGACGACGGCGAAGCCGCGGCCTTGTTCGCCGGCCCGCGCCGCTTCCACCGCGGCGTTGAGCGCCAGGATGTTGGTCTGGAACGCGATGCCGTCGATCACGCCGATGATGTCGGCAATCTTGCCGGACTGCGCGGCGATCCGGCCCATGCTGTCCACCACCTCGCTCATCACCTGGCCGCCCCGTTCGGCGGCGGTCTGGGCCTGGCCGGCGAGTTCACTCGCCGTCTGCGCCAAGGTGGCGGACTGCTGCACCAGGCCGGTCAGCGCCGTCATCGAACTGGTGGTGCGCTGCAGGTTGGCGGCCGCCGCTTCGGTGCGCTGAGACAAGTCGTCGTTGCCGGCGGCCACTTCGGTCGATGCGGTTTCGATGGCCTGCGCGGTGTCGCGCACCGAACTCACCAGGCTGTGCAGGCTTTGCTGCATCGTGCCCAGTGCGCTGATCAGCGCGCCGGTTTCATCGGCCGAATGAGTTTCGATGCGTTGAGACAGATCACCCTGCGCCACGCCCTCGGCCAGGGCCACTGCGCCGCGCAAGGGCACGGTCACGCTGCGGGCAATCAGCCAGGCCGCCAGCGCACCCAGCAGCAGGCCCGCGGCCGCGGCGGCGATCTGCACGCGGCGGGCCAGTTGGGCGGCCGCTTCGGCTTGCTGCTGGGCCTGCGTGGCGCTGGCGTCGGTGGCCGCCACCAGCCCGTCGACGGCTTTGCCCCAGCGGTCGAAGTAACCTTTCGAATGCAGCATCACGTTCGAGACCTGCGCCGCATCCTGCTCCAGCGGCTGCTCGTCGGCTCGTGCGGCGGCGGTGCTGCGGCGTGGCTCGATCCTGGCCTTCTCGGAGGCCATGCTGTCCTCGAGCTCGGCCAGCGGCTGCAGCATCGCGCCCATGCCGGGCACGTCGCTGCCGGTGTGCGTCAGCTCGAGCAGCGCGTCCTTGGCCTTGCGGTAGGCCGCCAGGTGGCCCAGCATCTCGGCGTGGTAGAAAAGCACGTCGTCCTTCTGGGTCGACAAGGCCGTCATCAGCAGGCTGGTGTAGGTGTCGACGATCTCGGCGCGCATCGTGCGCGCCGTGCCGATCACCACCGAGCTGGCGCGCAGGGCGCTGCGCATGTCGTCCTGCTGGCGCGCCATCTGGTAGACGCCGAAGGCCGTGGTGGCCGCAAACATCGCCAGCACCAGGCCGAAGCCTAGCGCCAGGCGGTGCGCCATCGTCATGCGAGCGAGCAGTTTGCGAGTTATTAATGACGGGTGAAGTAGCCTCTGCTTCAGTGCGAGTGCAAAGTTCATGCGGCCATCCATGCGAGGCGTTAGGGGCGTGACAGGTGTGACAGGCGATGGCGTTATTCGAGGCGCTCGATGGGCGGCGGGCGGTAGCGGCCATCCAGCAATTCGGCGCAAGGCCAGTACAGGCGCGCGACCACCTGGAACGGCCTCGCCGGCACCGGCAGCCAGTTGGCGTTGGCGCCGCCGGCGGGGGCATCGTGCTGCAGCTGCAGCGTGAAGCCGCCATCGAGTTCACGCTGCAGGCCGGGGTCGCGGTCGCGCACGGCATAGCGGCCGCTGCTGTGGGCCACCAGGCAGCGCGTGGCGGCGTCGTAGACTGTGAAAGACCAGAACGCACGCACGGGAGGCGGCTGCTCGAAGTGCAGCGTGTAGCGATGCGCGGCACCGTCCAGCGGCTGGCCCTGTGCGTCTTCATCGCTGACCATGTACAGCCCTTCTTCGGCGTCCACGCCCCAGATCGCATAGCGCGCTGCTGCGGCGCGGTTCAGCAGCGCGGCCTCGTCGGCGGCCATGCGTGCGCGGCTACCGCGCAAATGCAGCGGCATCTCCCAGCCGTTGATACGGTCGTCCAGCCGTGCGGCCTTGGCCTCGATGCGCCGGTGTGCCGCGGCCACCCCATCGGCAATGGCTTTGCTCAGCGCGGGTGCCAGCTGCTGTTCGTCGAAGGCCTGGCCCGCTGCAATGCCGATGCGCTGGAAGCCCTGCAGCAGCGGCTGCTCCTCGGCCGGTGGCCGGCACAGCGAGAGCATGAAGTTCAGCGGCGCGATGAAGTCGGTGCCCGCGGGCTCGAAGCGGGTGCGCGGGTCGTGCCCCGGCGTGATGAAGTGGATGGGCGGTGGTGCCGGCGGCGGCGCGTGGCCCAGGTGCTGCGACAGCGGCTGCAGCCCATAACGATCTTCCAGCGCCTGCACCGCTTCGGCGCTTTCGCCGCCTTCGAGCAAGATGCGGGTGACGATCTTGACCAGCTGGGTTTCGGCCCGCGCCAGCTGCATACCGGCCGGCAATGTGCCCTGCCAATCCGGCCCGGCGATCAGCACCTGCTGCGCCGCATTGCCGCTGGTGCGGGTGCCGAAGTAGGCGAAGTTGTGGGTGTACAGGTCCAGCAGCTGCACGTTGTGGAAGCGGCCGGGCGAAAACTCCGGCAGGCTCAGCACAAAGGGCTCGGCACGCAGGTCCAGCCAGCCGGCACCGTAGGGCGTGTCGTTGTTGATCCACGGGATCGTGTTCAGCCGTGCCGGGCCGCCCAGCTGGCGGAAGTGATGCAGCCGGTTCATGCCCTGGTGCATCGAGCTGCTGGGGTCGCTGACCTGCGTGTGCAGGTAGCCGTAGCCGACCAGCATCGGGTAGGCGTACAGAGCGGCCAGCTCGGCAACGGCCCGGGCGTCGGCGCTGGCGCTGGCGCTCAACATCACTTGCCGGCTTCTTCGGCCACGCCGAAGCGCTGGTGGTAGAAGGCCAGCGCGCGGCGGCGCTCGGCCAGGTCGAGGCCGAAGTCTTCCGCCGCGTAGTCGTGCGCGCCATGGCGGCCACGCGGGTGGGCCGCGATGTAGTCGCGCATCGCCTGTTCGGCCGCGGCGCTGAACGGGCGGCCGCGTGCGGCATAGACCTGGCGCAATGCTTCGATGGGTTCGCGCATCAGCGCGCCGAAGTGGATGTCGACAAAGCGCTCATCGCCGTTGGCGCGGTCGCGGTCGAAGGCACGCAGCAGCCGTTCGACCGCGCCGGACAGGCTGCTGCCCAGCACCAGCGGGTTCGGGTGGTCGAAGTAGGCCCGCACGCCATAGCAGGTGAGGCTGGCCAGCGAGACGGTGGTGACCGCGGCATCGCGGTGGGTCTGGATCACCGTGGCATCGGGAAACACCGTCAGCAGCGGGCGCAGCTGTTCCATGTGGCTGGGCGCCTTCAGGATCCAGCGGCTGCCGCCGCGCAGCCATTGCAAGGTCTGCAGCACGCGGCGGAACAGCCGGTAGCCTTCGGTGTGGTCCTGCCTCGCGTACCAGCGCACATACGAGGGCACGCAGAACGAGAACTCGAAACCCATCGAGCAGAAGCCCAGCGCCAGCAGGTTCAGTTCTTCGTCCGGCTCGTCGGCCTGCATCTCGTGCATGCGCAGCAGCTCGGGCGCCACGTGGTGCAGGCGCTGCAACGCCTGCTCGGCAAGGTTGATGCGGGGATCTGGCGCGTTAGGAGTGCCACCTGAAGCCATGGCCTGCGCGGCCGCCGCGGCCGAGATCGGCTCGCCCAGCGGCAGCGGGTGCATCAGCTCCCATAGCGGCGCACTGCGCAGGCCGGGGTCGCGCGACAGCAGCCGGTGCGTCAGCGTGGTGCCGCTGCGTGGCAGGCCGACGATGAACCAGGGCTCGGCCACTTCGAGCTCCAGGATCTCGGGGTGGCGCTGCCACAGTGCCTGCAGGCGGGCGCGCGTGCACAGCAGCTGCAGCAGCCGCTGGTGGGCGCTGTGGCGGCCGGCCGCGCTGAGCTGCATCTCGTGGGCCAGCGAGTGGCACAACATCAGTAGCGGTTCTTCGAGCGGGCCGGGGCCGAAGTCCTGCAGCCCCGTGCGTTCGCGCGCCAGCGCCATCAGCGCTTGCGGGTCCAAGGTCGGCTGCGTGGCAGCGGCGGGATCGGGGCGGGCAAGGGCGGCGGGCGTGGCCTCGGCCTGATCAGCATCGGCACGTGCAGCATCGGCACGCGCAGCGTCAGCCTGCGCCGGATCCGGGTAGGCATAGAGCGCGGCGCGAGCGCTGAGCTGTTCGCGCGGCGGCAAGGACGTGCCTCTCAGCATGCGGACTTCTCCAAAATGGGCGGGTTCAGGGCCGGCGTGGTGCCGGGCAGCTTGTCGTGCCGGCTGTCGGTGGTGCCGGCCGGCTGGCCGCGCAGCAGAAAGTGCGACAGCGCCGGGATCAGCACCAGGGCGCCGGCCATGTTCCACAGGAACATGAAGACCAGCAGGATGCCCATGTCGGCCTGGAACTTGATGGGCGACCAGGCCCAGGTGATAACGCCGGCGGCGAGCGTCAGACCGACCAGCGCCACCACCTTGCCGGTGAACTGCAGCGCACGCCGATAGGCCAGGCCCAGCGGCACGCCGGCGCGCTGCTGCGCGAGCTGCACGCTCAGCAGGTACAGCGCGTAGTCGACGCCGACACCGACGCCCAGCGCGATGACCGGCAGCGTGGCCACCTTGACGCCGATGCCCAGCAGCACCATCAGCGCCTCGCACATGACCGAGGTGATCAGCAGCGGCACCAGCGCCACCACCACCGCGCGCCAGCTGCGGAAGGTGATGAAGCACAGCAGCGCCACCGCGCCGTACAGCAGCACCAGCATGGTCCGGTTGGCCTGGCGCACGACGATGTTGGTGACCGCCTCGATGCCCGCCGAGCCCGCCGCCGGCAGGAACTGCAGGCCGGCGCTGTCGTGCTGCGCGGCGAAGCGTTCGGCAATGCCCAGCACGCGCTGCAGCGTCTCGGCCTTGTGGTCGGCCAGGTAGGCGATGACAGGCGTGATCGCGCAGCCCTGGTTGCTGAGTTCGGGGTTGTTCAGCAGCGCCGGCCGCACGCCCTGGTTCACCAGCGTCTGGTTGCGCGGCAGGGTCATCCACTTCGGCGCACCTTCGAAGCCGCCGGCGGTGTAGCGGCGCACCACCTCGGGCAACGAGATCACGTCCTGCACGGCAGGGTCCTGGCGCAGCGCCCAGCCCAGGCGGTCGCTCTCCAGCAGCACCGCGGCCTTGTCGCAGCCGCCGGGCGGTGTCTTGACGATTACCGCAAACAGATCGCTGGACAGCCCGTAATGGGCAGTGACGTAGCCGTTGTCGCGGTTGTAGCGTGAATCGGGCCGCAGTTCGGGCGCGCCGGCGTCGAGGTCGCCGACCTGCAGGTTCAGGCTGATCGCCAGCGCACCGGTGCCCAGCAGCGCGGCGACGATCACCGCCGCGCGTGCCGCTTGCGGTTCGGTGAAGCGGCCAAGCCCGTTCCACAACCGGCCGATGCCGCTGCCGCGGGTCTCCACCGTGTCCTCGCGCACGCTGCGCCGCGCCGCCGCGGGGCTGACGCCCAGGTAGGACAGCAGCACCGGCACCAGCAGCAGCTTGGTGAAGATCAGGATGCAGACGCCCAGGCTGGTGGTCAGCGCCAGTTCGCGGATCACCGGGATGTCGATGATCATCAGCACGCCGAAGCCGACCACGTTGGTCAGCAGCGCCGTCAGGCCGGCCAGGAACAGGCGGCGGAAGGTGTAGCGCGCGGCCACGTACTTGTGGGTGCCGCGGCCGATGTCCTGCATGATGCCGTTCATCTTCTGCGCGCCATGCGACAGTCCGATCGAGAAGATCAGGAAGGGCACCAGGATCGAATACGGGTCGAGCACGAAGCCGAAGATGTGCATCAGCCCCAGCAGCCACAGCACGCCCAGCAGCGAGCTGGCCACCAGCAGCAGCGTGCTGCGCCAGCAGCGGGTGTGCAGGCCAATGATCAGCGCGGCGATCGCCGCCGCAGCAGCAAAAAAGCCCATCACCTGCGACAGGCCCTGGATCAGGTCGCCGGCCAGCTTGGCGAAGCCGTTGATGCGGATGCGGATAGAGCGCGACTCGAAGCGTTCGCGCACCGAGTCCAGCGCACGCGCATAGGCGCCGTAGTCCAGCGGCCGGCCGTCTTCGAGCCGGTCCATCAGCGGCACGATGATCATGCTGGAGCGCTGGTCGTTGCCCACCAGGCTGCCGACGATGCCGGCCCGCCCGACGTTCAGCCGCAACTGGGCCAGCTGCTCGGGCGAGAGCTTCTGCGCCGAGGACACATCGGGCATCACCGGCCCGCCTTGCAGCCCTTCTTCGGTCACTTCGGTCCAGCGCACCACGGGCGTCCACAAGGACTTCATCCACGCGCGCTCGGTGCCCGGCAGCAGGAACAACGCATCGTTGATCTGCGCCAGCGTGGCCAGGTAGGCCGCGTCGTAGATCTCGCCCTCGGTGTGCTCGACCACCACGCGCACCGCATTGCTGATGCCGGCCAGGTCCTTGCGGTTGTCCAGGTAGTTGCGGATGTACGGATGCGACTGCGGGATCATCTTCTCGAAGCTGGCATTGACCTGCAGCTTCGTGGCTTCGGCACCCAGCCACAGCGACACCAGCGCGCAGGCCAGCATCACCCACAGCCGGTGGTTGAAGACCAGGCGCTCCAGCCAGTTGCCCGAGCGTGTATCGAAGTCGCGGCGGCTGGGCACCACCGGCATCGCGTCGGGCATCTCGGGCGGCGGCGTGTGCGGTGGTGTGTGCGGTGTCGGATGCAGCATCGGCTCGGTGTTCATTTCAAGGTTTCGATGCGCACGCCGCGGCTGCCGGCCAGTGCCAGTGCGTTCGGTCCCGCGGTACTGACGGCGAACAGCGGCAGCGGCTGCACGCCGTCAACCCGCGCGAAGCTGGCGGCGTGGTCGCGGCTCAGCAGCAGCTGGCCGCCCTGGCTGACCAGCGCGATGCGGCCATCGTCCAGCAGCGCGGCGCCGGTCAGGCCGGTCTGCACGCCGGTGGCCACCTGCTGCCAGCTGCGGCCGGCATCGCGCGAAGACCAGGCGTTGCCGCGCAGCCCATAGGCCAGCAGCAGATCGGGCGTGGCCAGCAGGCCGAACCAGGTGCCGGGGTAGGGCGTGGGCAGTGCGGTGAAGCGCTGCGTGCCAGGGTCCAGCCGCAGCAGCAGGCCGAGTTCGCCGGCGATGTAGAGCTGATCGCTGACCGTGCCGGCCGCGTCCGTCGTGCGCACCGAGCGAATGCCGTAGAGGTGCCGGCCCTTCGGGTTGTCCAGCCGGTCGCTGGCCGGCTGCCAATGCGCGCCGCCATCGCTGGTGCTGAAGACCAGATTGAAGGCGCCGACGGCATAACCGTTGCGCTCATCGGTGAACCAGACATCGAGGAAGGGCAGGTCCGGTCCTTCAGCCTGCATGCGCCGCGCCTCGGCCAGTGCAGCCTCGATTTCGGGGCTGCGCGCACGCGGGGCATAGGCTTGTTCCATCAGCGCGGCGACCTGCCGGCCATCGAGCTGGCGCTGCCAGCGGCGGCCACCATCGCTGCTGTGCAGGATCACGCCGTCATGGCCGACGGCCCAGCCTTGTGTTGCGCTGGGAAAGTGCACCGCCACCAGATCGGTGCTCACCGGCACCTCGGCCTGCTGCCAATGCACGCCGCTGTCATCGGAGGTCAGGATGTGGCCGCGCTGGCCGACCACCACCAGCCGCGTGCCGGCGCGGGCGATCGCGAACAGCGGGCTGCGCACTGCGATCGCGCTGGCCGCGGCCGGCAATTGCAGCGGGTCTGCCGGCGTGCGCTGCAGCGGTGCGGCGCCAGCCACGACCGCCGCGGCGATCACCGTCGCCGCGGTGGCCAGCCAGCGGGCGCGAACCATCAGCGTATGCCCGAGCCGGCCAGCGAATCCGGCGTCCAGAAGGTCGACGCGCGCGGTGCCGGGTGCTTGATGCCGTAGTACTCGCCGGTGTGCGAGATCAGCACGTAGATGCCGTTCACCAGGTCGTAATGCGAGGTCATGATCGACACCGGCGCCGGCACCTCATACGAGGGCGCGGTGTAGTTCATGATCACGCGCCACAGCTTGCCCGAGGCATCGTAGGTCTCGGCCATCGCGCCGCCCTGGTCCTCGTCGACATAGAACACGCGCTTGCTGTAGATGTGGCGCTTGCCCGGCTTCAACGTGGCTTCGACGACCCAGACACGGTGCAGCTCGAAGCGGTTCAGGTCGGGGTTGATGAAGCTGGGTTTCAGGATGTCGGGCAGCTTGCTGTCGTAGTACAGCTTGTAGCTGTTGTACGGCATGTAGACCTCTTTCTTGCCGACCAGCTTGAAGTCGAAGCGGTCCATCTTGCCGCTGTAGAAAGAGGATTCATCGAACACCTGCACGCCGCCCGATGAATCGGTGGGCGTGTCGTAGGCGAAGTCGGGCGAGACCCGCACGCGCCGCTGGCCGGGTGAGTAGGACCAGGCGCGCCGGCCGGTGGCCACCGGATTCAGGTAGTCGGCAAACATCGCCGCGTTGCCGGCGCTGCGCGACATCAGCTGGTCGCCGCGCTGCCACATCAGGATGTCGGAGCTGGTCTTGTCCGGGTAGTAGTACGGCGACTCGAGGTAGCCGTTGAAATCGGCCGACTGCACCGCGCGCCCGGTGGCATCGACGTAGTTGGTCTTGGCGCGGAACTCCACCGCCGGCCCGTTGAAGTGGGCCTGCACGTTCCACATCACCTCGATGCCGGCCTTCGGAATCGGAAACGGTATGCCGCCGTAGCAGGCCTTGTCCAGACCGACACCTTCTTCAATGGTCTTGCAGCGGGTCGCGTTCTTGACCGAGTTCTCCTGCACATAGGCCGGGAAGGCGGCCGAGCGGTGCGTCGGGTAGACGTCGATGCGGTAGGCCGGGTACTTCTTCATCATCGCCTTCGCGCCCTCGGTGAGCTTGTCGGCGTACTTGTCCATGTTCTTCGCGTCGATCGAGAACAGCGGCTTGTCGGCAGCGTAGGGGTCGGGGCGGATGCCGCTGCCCTTCACAAAAGCGGGCGGCGGCGTGGTCAGGCCGCCCGTGTAGGCCGGGATGCTGCCGTCCTTGTTGCCGGCCTTTTCGGCGCCCACCGGGGTCAGCGTGCTGCCCAGCAGCTTGGCCTCTTCGGCGTCCACGGCGGCCAGGGTCAGCGTGCAGCAGGCCGACAGGGCCGCTGCGGCCACGGCCGCGATGGCAGTGCTTCGGGTTGTGCTCATGTCTTGTCTCCTCAGAAGCTGGTCTTGAAGCTGAAGGCCAGCAGACCGCGGTCCTTGTACAGCGCGCCGTTGGCCACCGTCAAAGCACCGGTGGCCGGGTTGGTGCGGTAGCGGCCGAAGAAGTCGCTGTAGGTCAGGCCGAAGGTGTAGCGCTGCAGGTAGTCGAGCTGGGCGCCGATGCTGTAGTTGCCGGCGTCCTGGTTGCCGCCCGACAAGGTGGCGGCGTTGCCCTTCAGACCATAGCCCAGGAACAGCGGCAGCGACAGGTCGCCGCCGGGTATCACCTGCAGGATCTTCGGTGCGAACAGCAGCGAGATGCCGGTGTAGTTCTTGGTCACGCAGGAGAAGCCCGCGTTGGCCACGTTGCAGCCGGGAAAGCCTTCGGCCTTGAACTGGTTGCCGGGGTTGGACTTCAGCTTGTCCCAGCGGCTGAACACCAGTTCGGCCACTGCCGTGAAGGGCACGCTGGCACCCAGGTTGCCCAGCACCGTGCCATTGATGAAGGCGTGGTACGAATCGCCGCGCGGCCCGGCATTGGTAGCGGCATCGATGCCGCTGTTGTTGACGAAGGCTGTGTTCATGCGCTTGGAGACTTCGGCCGCCACCGCCACGCCACCCAGGTTCTTGTTCAGGCCCAGGCCGACCAACTCGGTGCCTTGGGCGAAGACCAGCCGGTAGAAGCCGGCTGCCGGGTTCAGCTGCGGCGCCGAGAAGGGCTGGCGTTCGTCGAACTTGCGGTAGTACACGCCGATGGTGCCGTCCACCCACTCGGGCGACCACTTCAGGTTCAGGCCCCAGTTGCCGCGCTTGCGTTCGGGCACCAGCGGTGCTGCGCGCGCGGCCGCCGGTGCTGCCGGCGAGTACGAGAACCGGTCCGGCCCTTCGAACAGGAAATCGGCCGCGCCGTAGTAGGTGCCGCCTTCGGGCAGGCGGTTGGGCTTCCAGTCCAGGAAGTACTGGCCGGCCAGCGCCAGCGTGTCGGTGAACTGGATCTGGCCCGACACCTGATTCAGCGGCAGCACGGTTTCCTTGGCCTCGATGCCGGGGCTGCCGAGCTGCTTGCGCGTGTCGGTGGGCATCTGCGAGTAGGCCACGCTGTGGTTGGCGTTGAAGGCCACATCGCCCCAGAAGATCGAGTGCTTGCCGAGCTTGACGCGCACGGGCATGCCGCCGACATCGAAGTTGCCGAAGACGAAGGCATCCAGGAACTCGCCCGAGGGCCCGTTGTAGAAGCGCTTGGTCGACGACGAGTAGGTGTTGCCGGTATAGCTGCCGCGCCCCTGCAGCCCGGCGCCGCTGGCCACGCTGTGGTCGTGATAGCCGTGGTCGTACCAGGCCGCGGCAGTGATCCGCAAGCCCATGCGGCGCTGGTACACCAGGTCCAGCTCGGTCAGCAGATCGACGCGGTTGTTGACCACGTCGCCACGGCCGAACTTGTTGTCCGATTCGTCGGTGGTGGCGTTGGTGCCGATGGCTGGATCGATCTTCTCGGCGCGCACCGAGATGTTGTAGCGCACGGTGTTGTCCCAGCGCAGCGAAAGCTCGGGGATGCCGGTGTCGATCTCAATCGCCATGGCCGCGTGCGCGCTGCACAGTGCCGCGGCAGCTGCAGCCAGGCGGCAGCGTGGACCAAGGCGGGCCGGCAGGGGCTGCAGGTCGTTGGGGGGGGTGCTCACTGTCTCGCTCCGGTGGTTGCTGGGGGTATGCCTGGGGTGCGATGCGGCCTGCCGCGGCTCGTCACGTCAGCGCTTTTGATCTCTCACATAGTTATCTAGGTTAGCGTTGTGAGTCGGCTGCGTCCACGAGGGTTTTTCCGAGGGTTGCAACCACGCGGGGGCGGGGAGTGATGTCGGGACAGGCCGCGGTCGCCATCGCGACCCTTCAGCGGGCTACGCTCGATCGGGAGGTCCGAGGACGGCTCAAAGCAGTCCCGCTGACGAACTCGACCAACACGGTGCAGTCAGCCGTTGTGACTTCGCCGCAAGCCGCGTTCGTACGCGGTGCAGCCGGCGAGCCCCGTCGGCCCTCACGGTGTGCCGTGCGGTCGCGGGCTACTCAATCCAAGGCCGTCGGCAGGCTTGGATCCGGACATGGGGTAGACGAACAACGCCAGCAAGCCGATCGGCTCTGCTGTGCGCGCGATGGCCGCTTACTTTGAGTCATGGGAGGGCGCGTGTCGGCCATGAGGCGGCCGCCGAGTGATCGACAAGCGAAGCAACGCCGTTTCTGGTGCCAAGGGCGCTCAGGAGCGGCTTTTTGCCCCACCGGGCTGCCGTGAGTGCGCGTCTGAACACGCTTCAGTGGCCGGTTGTCCCGCGCACGATACGGCCCGTCCCACGGTCTCAGTCCGCCATCGAATACGGTCCACCGCGCTCCAGCGCGCGCCGGTAGGCCGGCCTTTGCTGGAAGCGGCGCACCCAGGCGTCCATCGCCGGGTAGCGGGTACGCAGGCCGCGTGCGGCTTCGCCGACGAAGCTCATTTGCACATCGGCGCCGGTCAGCGCATCGCCCACCAGCCAGTCGCGGCCCTGCAGCGATCGTTCGACGAAGCCCAGGTGGTTGGCCAGCTCGCTCTCGATGCGCGGCTGCAGCGGCGCACCGGCCTCGCCCAGCCGCGAGACATAGAGCTTCAACAGCAGCGGCAGCATCGCCGAACCTTCGGCGTAGTGCAGCCATTGCTGATAGGCCTCGAACTCAGGCGAATCGACCGGCGGCCGCAGGCTCTCGCCCCCATGGCGGCGGATCAGGTAGTCGACGATGGCGCCGGATTCGATCAGCGTCAGGCCATCGGCCTCGACCACCGGCGACTTGCCCAGCGGATGCACTGCCTGCAGCGAAGGTGGCGCCAGTCGCGTCACGGCATCGCGCGTGTAGTGGCGGATCTCGTAGGGCACGCCCAACTCTTCCAGCAACCACAGCACACGCTGCGAGCGTGACTCGTTGAGGTGATGAACGACGATCATGGCGGGCCTGTTCTGCGCAGTGGTGATGGCCGGATTGTGGAGGACCGCGCGGGCGCGTCTCACAGCGTGAACTGCAGCAAGACGCCGAAGAGGTCGACCCGGTAGTTGGCGGGCCCCGCGTCCAGGTAGACGCGGTTGCCGACCACGATGCCGGGGTCCAGCCCGCTGTAGTGCCAGTCGCTGATGCGCACGATCTCGTGGCGGTAGAACAGCCGCAGCGCGATGGTTCGCGACATCGGCAGGCGCAGCCCTGCGTCGAGGGCGCGCCACGCGTAGGTGATGTCGGCGAAGCCGTCCGCCGCCTGCGCCGCGAAGGCGGGGCTCTGCAGCGCATTCACCGAGGCATAGGCGTAGCCCAGCGGCGAGCGGGAAGACACCTGGGTGTACTGCAACTCGAGCTTCGGTCTGCCGAAGTCGTGGCGCAGCCCCAGCCCGAACGAGCTGCTGCGGTCCTGCGACGCCGCGCTCCAGGCCAACTCGGCGGGATAGATGCTGCCGGGCGCGCCGAAGGCGTTCGAGCACCTGGGCGGCAGGCCCAGGCAGCCGGCTGCGCCGGCGCTGCCGAGGTCGGCTGCGCCGGACTGCTGCATCTTGGACCACTGCCGCGAGTAGTAGGCGTTGACGGCGGTCACAGGGGTCGGCAAGTAGCCGGCGTCGAGGTTCAGCGCGTGCTGCGCCTGCACGCCGGTGCGCCCGAAGTCGGCCGGGTACTTGTTGGTCTTGGACTGCAGCGTGACGCCGAGGTCCACGTCGGCACGGGGCAGGTGGTTGAGCCGCACTCGCAGCACCTGCTGCCGGCGGTCCGCGAGATCGAACTTGCGCAGCTCTTCCAGGTTGTGCAGGCGATCGAGCAGGTTGGCCGTCGTCACGGTGTAGGCGGGCAGGGACTCGGTGTAGAAGGCCCGGTACGGGTTGCTGAGGTAGTCGCTGCCGCGCCGGTTGGCCTGTTCGTAGGACAGGCGCACCGTGAGTGACTCAAAACCACGATCGGTGTAGCCGAGCCGGAGGCGGTCTTCCCAGGTCCGTTCGCGCTCGCGATGGTCGCGGCGGGTGTTCTCCCGCTCCAGTTCCGCGGACAGCACCGCCCGGCGGCGGACCTGGTATTCGCCGCCCAGCTTGAGATTGTCTTGCGCGCCCGCGAAGGGGATGCTGCGGTAGTGGACGTTGTTGGTGTTGCTGAAGATGCGGCTGGCGTTGGTGTCCTGGATGATGTAGCCGTACTGCTCTGTCTGCGGGTTGAACGCCGTGTAGCGCGTGCCGTTGCGCGTCTCGCGGTGGCGCAGCGTGCTGCGCACGGTGAGCCCGCGTGCCGGCGCGAGCGAGAGCCCGAGGTCGACCAGCCGGGTGTCGATGCGCGCATCGGCATGCGCCTGGCTCAGCGCGGCGGTGGTGTTCCAGAGGTCGAAGTTGCCGTTGAAGCCGGTGCCGAACGGCGCCCCGATGCCGCTGGTGACGGTGGGCGGGATCAGGCGCTCGTTCTGCCGCATGGCGCCGAGCTCGACGGTGGCGGTGAAGCGGCCGCGCCACAGCGCCGGCAGTGCGCGTGCGTATTCCAGCTTTGCGTTGTAGGCCTCGTTGTCCGGCACCAGGTCGGCGCGCCCGCCGAGGATGCGCAGTGCGCCCACCGGGTGCTGGAACGGGTTCTCCCAGCGCAAGCTGTCGATGCTGTTGCGAAACAGCGAGGCCGACAGCGCCAGGTTGAAGTGGCTGGTGTCGTCGGCGAACTGCAGGCCGGCGTGCAGGTCGTGGGTCCGGTAGTCGACGGGCTCGACGGTTTCGCCGTTGCCCTCGTTGCCGCCGAAGGCGCGCGCCCCCTGGCGGCGCTCGATCGCATAACTGGACAAGAAGGTCCAGCCTTCGCCGAGCCGCAGTTCGATGCGCGCAGCCCCGGTGCGACGCGTCACGCCGAGTTCGGTGTCGGCGGTCTGCTGAATCAGGCGCTGCACAGCCGCCGCGTTGGTGGCGTTGTTCGTGCTGGCGCCGCCGGCGGCGACGCCGCTAGCCAGTGGCAGCGTCAGCGTGCCGGTGCCGACGCCCTGCCAGATCGGCCTGGCGCTGGTGGAATAAATGTGCGGCGTCTCGTTGAAGCTCAGGCTGATGCGGTAGTCGTTGTAGCGGCCGACCTTCAGGCCGTAGAACTGGTCGCGCCTGCCGGCGCTGCCGCCGACGATCTCGATGAAGCGCGCCTGGTCCGGTTTCAGCGCCTGGGCATCGAAGCGCTGGAGGGAGAACCCCTTGTCGATATCGCGATAGCGGCGAAACAGCGCGTTGCGCTGGTGGGCGTCACCGAGCAGCACGCCGGCCTCGGCGAAGCCGTAGAGCTCCCATCCCGATGCCGTGCGCTGCGGCTCGCGCAGGAGGTAGGGCGGTTCGTAGAGCTGGCCGCTGGGCGTGCGCGATGCCGGCAGCCGGTAGGGGCTGAGGCCGGCGGGGTCCCGGTCGCCGGCGCCGATGACCGGTACCGGATTCATCGGGTCGGCGGCCACGCCGGGCCAGGCTGCGCTGGATTGCGCCAGGGCGGGTGTGCTCGCGCAGCACGCGCCGGCGGCGACGCAGCCCAGCCTCAGGATCGCGTCACGGATGGGCATGCTGGATCTCCGCTGCCGCTTTGGTGGGCTCAGCGCAGGAACCGGACGCCCGCGGGGTGGTTGCTGCCATGGATCTGCGCGTGGCAGGTCTGGCAGCCGCGGGCCATCAGCCGCTCGCTCGGGTCGGCGCCGCCGGGCTGGTTCGTTGCCGTCAGCAGCTTGTTCTGGTGCGTGCGGTTGGTGTGGCACTGCTGGCACAGGAACGGCCGCGGCGCCACCAGCAGCGCCTCGTGGTTCGAGCCATGCGCTTCATGGCAGTTCATGCAGTTCTCGCGCACCGGCGCGTGCTCCCATATGAACGGGCCGCGCTTCTCGGCATGGCAGGCGGTGCACAAGTCGTTCACCGCGTTCGCCTTCAGCATCGGGCGGGTCGGTGAGCCATGCGGGTTGTGGCAGCTCTCGCAGGACATCTTGCCTTCCGGCAGCGGCATGTGGGAGCGTTTGCGGAACTCGGCGCGCTGCTGCTGGTGGCAGCCGTAGCAGGTCTCGGAGATGCCGGCCTTCTTCAGCAGCCCGCCGGCGGAGAACCGCGCCATCGGGTTGTGGCAGTCGCTGCACCCGAGTTGGCTGGCGGCATGCACCGAGTCCGGCCAGTAGATGCGCTGGCGTCCCTGGTGGCAGCCCAGGCACTGCGCGTTCTGGGTGTCGACCGGCGTGCCCCACGTGCGTGTAAACCCGATGAGCGCGCTGCGGTCGACCGCATTGGCGACATGCCGCGAACCGGGGCCGTGGCAGGCCTCGCAGACCAGGCGCTCACGCTCGTTGCGCGGGTTCTGCCGGAATGCCCTGGCGTGCACCGTGTGGCCGAAGTGATTGTTCTCCGAGGCATGGCAGCGCAGGCACACCGCTTCGCCGACGTCGCTGGCGGTGGCCGGTGCCGGTGATGGCTGTGCCGCCACAGGCCCGAGGAGCAGCGCGCACAGCAAGCCCAGCACGCAGCGCAATACCCACGAGCCACGCGGCTGCGTCGCAGCGGCGCTTGCGCCGCTGCGCGCTGTGGAGCAGTGCTGCATGGCCGCGCCTGCGCGCCGTGGCGATGGCCGCTCAGCGGAACGGCGTGGCGGCCGTCAGCGTGAAGCCATCGCCACCCACATATGTCAACTCGGCAGAGAAGGAGGCCGTGGTGGCGTGCCCTGGCACCAGGACCACCGGAAGCATCAGCTTGCCTCCGGCAAACGAGGGCAGTACCAGGGTGGCGGAATTCTCCAGCAGCTGGGCGCGCATCTCGCCGCCGGAGGCGAGCGTGCTGTGGAGGTTGAAATACCACTGGCCGGCCAGCAGGTCCACTTCCTGCGCGGCCGTCAGCGTCACGGTGCCGGTCACCTTGCCGGCGTTGCCGGTGGGCGTCGTGGGCAGCCCGATCTGGACCCCCGCATTGGTGCCCAGCGGGGCCGGTCCGTGGAAGTGCGCCGCCGTGGCCGTCGACCCGGGGTGGAGCTGGTAGACGATGCTGTAGAGCAGGACCTTGGTGGTCGAGTCATACAAGGCCGTGACACTGCCGGTGCCGGTGGAGGCGGGCACAGTCTGCTCCTGCGTGGGTGTCAGGGGCAGACCGACGTAGGCATAGATCTCGGCCCAGGCGCCGGCGGGCAGCGCCAGGGCGGCGGCGGTCAGGATACTGCTGGCAAGCTTCTTCATAGTGGTCAGGCTCCGTGATGGCGAGCGCCGGTGTGTGCGCCCGTGCTGCTAACGATCGACGGAGCGGGTCTATTCCGTACCCCCCTAACTGATGCCGGCAGGCATTGGGTCTCGATGGGGCGCGAACGGCCTGTGTGGGGTGGCGCACGGACAAGGTGGATTCATGCGCGTAAACACGGCGACTCCACAACCTGCGAAAGCCCTGACTTGTCCAATGCCATTGCTGCCCACAAGCACCGAACCCGGCTTCATGTCCTGCGAGATCGCCTGAAGCGCGCCCTGCGTGACCAGAAGCGGGGACTGGCGGGTGCCACCGAGCGCGTCGCCGCCCATCGCGCGAAGCGTCTGGAGTACCGCACCGCCAACGCGTAGGCCTGCGTTCGCCGCGACCCGCCCCTGACCTGATCTCGATCGGCACGAAGGGCCGGTCAGCGGTCTTCGAGGTAGCGCGCGGCCAGCGCGGCGCGGGCCGACGGCCCCAAGCCCAGCCGTTGCGACAAATAGCGCTCAATGCCCCCGTGGTCAGCCTCGATCGCGTCGATCGCCGCCTGCAGAAAACCTTCTTGCACGCTCCACAGCACCTTCATCACCTCGGCCGGCGTCTCGCTGGGCGGCAGCGGCGGGTGGCGGTAGACGGTGTTGGTCAGCAGAAAGTCCTGCAGGACCACGTCGTGCGGCACGCCCAGCGCCCACAGCACCAGCGCTGCGGCGACGCCGGTGCGGTCCTTGCCGGCGGTGCAGTGAAAGACCACCGGCGCATCGGCCTGCAACAGGTGCGAGAACAGCTCGGCAAACCGTTCGGCGCGGTCGTTCACCAGCCCGCGGTACAAGTCCTTCATCAGCCCGGCGACGGTGGCCGCCGACAGCGACTGGCCGGCGGCCACGATGTCCTGCATGCGCTGCGTGACCGTCGGCTCGATCGCCAGCGGGTGCTGCACCAAGCCGGCGATGTCATACGGCGTGGCCGCACGCTCGGCCTCGCCGCGGAAGTCGAAGCTGCGCGCCACGCCCAGCGCGGCCAGCGTGGCGCGGTCGGCCTCGGTCAGGCTGGCCAGGTGGTCGGAGCGGAACAGCCGGCGCCAGCGCAGCGGCCGGCCGTCATGGCCGGGGTAGCCGCCGAGGTCGCGGAAGTTGGTGGCGCCTTGCAGCGGGAGGACGCGGGGCAGGGGGGTGAGCATGGCTGGATTGTCGCGTGCCTCGGACCGCAGTCGTCCTCTCTGGTCCGCCGGGCAGCCGACTTGCCTGCCTGCTTCGGCGGCGACGTTTTTTGCGAGGCCCCAAGGATTTGACTCACCCAGCGGGCGTCACATAGGCTCGGCTACTTGACGCAATCGGAGTTGACCCATGTCGCCACCTGATGGCTCACGCAAGGACGCTTCCCGCGCCGCCGATACGCTTGGTCAACAGGCGGTGGAGCGCGCCATCCTGGAAGCCGGCGCGGCGCTGAAGCTGAACGACGAAAGCCTGGGTCGCGTTTGTGCCGCCGCTCGCAGCGAGGCCCGGCTGCGGCATCCGGCCATCGCCGTGCCCAGCGCGGGCGGCGACGATGCGCCCGACTCTTTCGAGTTCGGCAAGGTGCACGCCCCGTCGCCGGGGAAGTTCGATCCGCGCGTGGTCCAGATGCGGCTGTCCCCGTTCATCGCCAGCGCCTGCGGCGCGGTGGGCTCGGCGCTGGGCGCCGTGCCTGTGCTTGGCTGGGCCATGATCGCCGTGTCCGCAGCGATCGCACTGCGCGACTTCTGGAAGAGAAAGGTCACGTTCGACGGAGTGCACGGCCAATTGCTGTTCGAGATGTACCGCAGCACCGACAGCGGGAAGTCGCACGAGATTCCCGTCGATCACCTGTTCGCCAACGTCAACGCGTCGCGTGTCAACGTCAAGGAACCGCCGCTGCATCGCGTCGACTTCGACCTCGCACTCAACCTGTTGCTCAGCAACGGCATCCTGAGTCTGAAGGCTGCGCAGGGCACGCTCGAGTGGACCGAGATGGCCATCGAGGTCGGCCCTTGAGCCGCCGCCCCTTTTGAGTGCTAGGGGCCCCGGCTCGGGACCACCTGTTGCTGCACCCTGAGGCGGCCACGCAGCAAGCCATCGCGTGCAAACCGCGCCTCCGCCAACACGCGCCTGGCGGGCCCGTCCAGGCCGCCATCGATCACCGGCCCCAGCCATTGACCGAGCAGCGGATGGGTATGACCTGCGGCAGCCAGCGGGCGCTGCAGAGCGTCGTTCGCGGCCCAGTGCCGAAGCGGCGCGTCGAGAAGGGCGCCCGTGCCCGCACCGGGCATCGCGGCACGCATCATCGCATCGGCGCGAAACCACAGCGGCGGGTGTGTGCTGAGCGGTTCAGGCGTCTCGCTGAAGACCTGCATGGCATGAAAGATGATCGGCACCAGCGCTGCGCCGAGCAACGCTGACGCGGTGGCCGACAACATGCCCGCCTGGAGGCCGGTACTGGCGTCCCGCTCGTGGGCCTCGCCGAAGAGCCTTGCCGCAGCGAAACCGTCGGCTTCGATCTCGAGGGCACGCCGTGCTTCGTCGGTCAGCCCCCCGGCCTTGGGGGGGGCTGCGCCGTCCCTGATCCGCAGTTCCTCGATCATGCGGTAGCGCTGCTTGCGCGCACCCAGCTCAAGGTGCCCGAGGCACACGTGCCCCAGCTCATGCAGCAGCAGGAAACGCAGGGCATTCCAGACGGTGCGCTCGAAGGCCTGCCGGCGCGGGCCGGCCAGGCCGAGCAGGCCAGGCGCGAGCCACCCCGGTGTGGGCACCTCGTCGACCACCTTCGGCAAGGGACGGTCAGAGCGGGCCATCGCAGAAACGAACTCCATGCCACGCGGCACGGCCAGAGCGTCACTCGGCGGTGGCATCAGCGTGCCGATTGGCTCGATCTCGGGCAGGAACTTCGGGTTGCTCCACAGAGCCGCCGCCAGTTCGAACACCGCGCGTGCACTTCCCTCGTCGATGGTCGCTCGCCGCAGGCGTCCTTCACGCACGGCGCGCCCGTTGACGCGCGGGCTCGGGTCCAGGCCCAGCACGAGCACATCCCCGCTGGCCAGGCGGGCGAGCACCTCGTGCCCTTCGATGTGCCAGATGAGATCAGCCGGCAGCAGATGGCGAAGTGCCAGCGCCGCCGCTTGCGCGGGCGCCGACCGGGCAGCTTGCGCGGTGGTCACGACATCGATGCCGTGTCGCTCGCGCAAGCCGCGCAGCAAGTCCAGCGCAGCTTGCAGCTCCGCGGGAGCGGCCATCACTTGCCGCCGATGGCGGGGATGTCGGCAATGAACGCCTTCGCCTTGGCCGGGTTGAAGGCCAGCGACGCGATCTGCGGGCGCACGTCGCCCAGGGTCACGATGCGGTCCCGGCTGGGGTTGAAGTCCGCATCGGCATCGACCAGACGAAAACGCTCGACCAGGAACTCCCGCTTGAGGGCTGTCGCCTGCGACTGCAGCGCGATCGCCAGGCCCGCGGTCGGCGCCGAGCTGGCAATCACCTCGTCGGCGCCGCGAACGCCCGGCGGCGCCAGATTGCCGATGCCCATGACGATCGGGCTCGCGAACAGGGTTTCGCTCGCGAGCCGGCCGACCTTCTTCGTGAACAGCGCCTTGATCGCGTCCAGGTAGGCGTTGGTGGCCTCGCGGGCGTCCTTGCGCAAATCCGAGATCTGGGTCGCTCCGGACGCCAACAGCGTCTTCAAGGCGCCCAGGTAGGCCAGCTTCATCTGCCCCACCTTCGTCGATGGATCGAGGAAGGGTCGGAACAGGTCCCCGTCGTCGAAAGGCAGGCCGTCGGGAATCTGGATCAGCGGGAAGTCCTCGAGCTGGCCGCGCTGGACCTCGCGCGTGGCGAGCAGTTCGTCGAATGCCATGCCGATGGTGGTGTCGACGGCGACGCCCTGTGTGTCTTCCTCGGTCAGGGTGAGCCCGAAGTTGTAGTGATAGGCCTGGTTGGCGATGGCCATCATTTCCGCAAGGCGCGACCGATCGCCCTGCACGACGTCGCTCACCGCGACCTCGAACTTGTGCCGCGCATTGCCTTCGCGCGGACGCAGCTCGGCAAAGCGGTCGGCGATGTACTTGAGCTGGTCTTCGGTGATCAGCCGCAAGCCCAGGTTGTGTGTCGGCCGTCCGAAGATGCCGTCGATCAGCTTGGCGAAGCCGAAGGACATGTCGAATCGCGGCCAGCTGCGGTTGTTGCCGTTGTGGAACACGCCTTGGGCGATCGTCTTGTAGAGCGGGCGCAACGCGGCCCACTCCGCCGAAGCGACCAGGTCCTGAAACGAGGTGCTGCCGCTGCGCGCCATCTTTTCGGGCATCTCGTACAGGGCCACCGGGTCGCCTTCGCGCGTGAGAAGGCGGATGAAGTTGGTGGCCATCATCACGCGCAGCAGGCTGTCGTCGTCACGCAAGTATTTGCGGGCCACCGGGTGGTTGATGAGGTAGCCGTCGTTGAGATACATGCCGCCACCGAAGAGCACGTTCTTGGCGATCATCTTGTTGAAGAACGCCTCGCCCAGGTATTCGTCGGAGTAGCGCAGCATGACGTCGTCGAGCAGGCCCGAGTAGGTGCGAAGCAGGCCGGCGTCGGGCGAGCTGGATTCAAGGGGCGGCGGGGGGCGGTCGGGGCCTTGTTCGGGGCGGCTTCTTGCCCGCGCCGGTTCGCCTGTAGTTGCCGGCGGCGATGGGCGCCCGGGCAGTTCGCGGCCGTGAGCCAGGGCCCTCCTGGCGCCTGCCGCCTTGCGGGCCCGCATTCCTTGCGCCGCCATGGGATCTTCCCCTCGTGTGTGCTGCGATTCTGAACGATTGTCCTCAGCTGTGGCGTCGCGCCAGCCCGTCCCGGGCGCGGCGCGCAAACCAGCGGTCGGGCGCACCCGGGGCGGCGCGAAATCCTGAGGCAATAGTGCGCTCTCCGCTTGTTGCACGCATGACTTCTCGGGTAGATTCAGCGATAGTCCTGTGTTACCTTTTGCGAGCGTTCGCACTGCCCGTAGCGAACGGAATATTCCACCGGACCGAAGCAACATTGAGGAAACCATGAACAGCGTTCACCAAAAACTCGCCCGCGTCCGCAAGCCTCGGGTCCACATCACTTACGACGTCGAAACCGAAGGCGCGGCCATCGTGCGCGAACTGCCATTCGTCGTCGGTGTGATGGGTGACTACGCCGGCGACCCGACCGAGCCGATCAAGCCGATGGCCGAACGCAAGTTCGTGCAGATCGACCGCGACAACTTCAACGACGTGATGGCCCGCATCGCCCCCGGCCTGAACCTGAAGGTCGACAACACGCTGGCCGGCGACGACAGCCAGATGGCGGTCAACCTGAAGTTCAAGTCGATGGACGACTTCGACCCGGCCAAGGTGGCCGACCAGGTGCCCGCGCTGAAGGCGATGCTGGAAACCCGCGCCCGTCTGCGCGACCTTGTCAGCAAGGCCGATCTGTCGCAGGAACTCGAGGGCCTGCTCGAGGACGTGCTGCAAGACAAATCGAAGCTCGACGCGCTGTCGGCTCAACTCGGCATGAAGAAGACGGAAGGCTGATCCCATGAGTGCAACGGAATCCCAAGGCGCGGCCGGCGCGTCAACAGTCACCACCACCACCGAAGGCGGCCTGAGCCTGCTCGACCAGGTGCTCGGCGCCACCAAGCAGACCGAACGCGACCGCGCCGAAGAACTGATTCGCGCGCTGACCGAAGAGGCCTTGAAGGGCACGGTCACCTTCAACCGCAACCTGGTCGTCACCTTCGATCGTGCGATCGCCGAGATCGACCGCAAGGTCAGCGAGCAGCTCAACAAGATCCTGCACCACGAGCGCTTCCTCAAGCTCGAAGGCAGCTGGCGCGGGCTCAACTACCTCGTGATGAACAGCGAGACCGGCACGAGCCTGAAGATCCGGATGCTGCAGCTGTCCAAGAAGGAGATGGGCAAGGATCTGCAGAAGGCCGTCGAGTTCGACCAGAGCCAGCTGTTCAAGAAGATCTACGAGAACGAATTCGGCACGCCAGGCGGCGAACCCTATGGCGCGCTGATCGGCGACTACGAATGGACGGCGCACCCGGAAGACGTGGAAACGCTGCGGCTGGTGTCCAACGTGGCCGCTGGCGCGTTTGCGCCCTTCATCTCGGGCGTCGGGGCCGGCATGTTCGGCTTCAAGGACTGGAGCGAACTGTCCAAGCCGCGCGACCTGGCCAAGATCTTCGAGACCACCGAGTACACCAAGTGGCGCGGCTTCCGCGAGACCGAAGACTCGCGTTTCGTCTCGCTGGTCATGCCGCGCGTCATTGCGCGCGTGCCCTATGGCGCGGCCACCAAGCCGATCGACGAGTTCAACTACGAAGAAGCGCCGACCAACGCCGATGGCTCCGCCAAGGCGATGGATCACGACCACTATTGCTGGATGAACGCGGCCTACGTGATGGGCACGCGCCTGACCGATGCCTTTGCGCAGTACGGCTTCTGCACGGCGATTCGCGGTGCCGAGGGTGGCGGCAAGGTCACCGATCTCCCGACCCACACCTTCACCTCGGACGACGGTGATGGCGACGCCAAGTGCCCGACGGAAATCGGCATCACCGACCGGCGCGAGGCCGAGTTGTCGAACCTCGGCTTCCTGCCCTTGTGCCACTACAAGAACACCGACTACGCGGTGTTCTTCGGTGCGCAATCGACCCAGTCGCCGAAGAAGTACGACCGGCCCGATGCCACGGCCAATGCCGCGATCTCGGCACGCCTGCCGTACATCATGGCCACTAGCCGCTTTGCGCACTTCCTGAAGGTGATGGCCCGCGACAAGATCGGTTCCTTCATGGAATCGACCGATTGCGAAACCTGGCTCAACCGCTGGATTCAGAACTACGTGAATCCGATGGAAGGTGCCGGCCAGGAAGCCCGTGCCAAGTACCCGCTGCGGGAGGCCAAGATCGAGGTCAAGGAAATCCCGGGCCGGCCGGGTTCCTACAACGCGGTGGCCTACCTGCGCCCATGGCTGCAGATGGAAGAGCTGACCACGTCGATGCGCATGGTGGCGCGTATCCCGCAGAAGTCCTGATCCGGGCGGCCGTTCGCGATGCCCGAAACGCCGAGCGAAACGCTTCGGGAAGCTGTCTTCGCGGGGCGTTTCGTGGGGCGTGCCGAGAAGGCCGCGGACGTGGCCACGCTGGTCGCCTCAGCCGACTCCGGTACGCATCTGGCCCTGTGGTTCGGGCCCGTCTGGCTGGCTTGGCTGCGCGAGCAGCCTGAGCCGGGCGGGGTGCTGCGGGCGGCCCTGGACAGGGACATCGCAACGCTGGATGCGATGATCTCCCGGCAACTCGACGCCGTGCTGCACCATCCCCGGCTTCGCCGCCTCGAGGGCTCGTGGCGCGGGCTGCATTGGCTGGTCGAGCGCCTGCCCGCCAGCGGCGGGCGCACGCGCGTGAAGATGTTGCACGCACGCTGGGCCGAGGTGTGCCGCGACATCGAGCGTGCGATCGAATTCGATCAGAGCCACCTGTTCCGCAAGATCCACGAAGAAGAGTTCGGCATGGCCGGTGGCGAGCCGTTCGGGCTCATTGCCGGCGACTACGAGGTGTGGCATCGCCTCGGACCCAGCCATCCCACCGACGACATCGGCGCCTTGACGGGCCTGGCCAGCATTGCCGCAGCCTCCTTCTCGCCGATGATCCTGGGCGCCGCGCCCGAACTGCTGGGCGTGGACAGCTTCGCCGAGATCTCGCCCAGCTTCGACCCCGCCGGCGTGCTGCAAGGCCTGGAGCACCAGCGCTGGCGTCAGTCCACCGCACAGGAAGACCTGCGCTTCATCGGCATCGTGCTGCCGCGCGTGCTCGGCCGTGCGCCCTGGGTCGACGACGGCAGCCGGGTCGACCGCTTTCGCTACCGCAGCCATTCGCCCGGCCCGGCCCAGCGCGTCTGGACCAGCCCGGTCTACGGCTTCGCGGCGGTGACCGTCCGGGCCTTCGAGCGCTACTCCTGGCCTGCCGAAGTGCGTGGCGCCGACATCTCCGACGAAGCGAACGGCGGCGTGCTCGACGACCTGCCCTTCGAGCGCTTCTACTCCGACCTCGCGCACGAGGCGCCGGCCAGGGCGCCGCTGGAAGTGGCCTTCACCGACGGCCAGGAGAACCAGCTCAGCGACGCGGGTCTGATCCCGCTGTCGGCGCTGGACGGCCTGCCCGAGGCCTGTTTCGGCGCGCTGCCGTCGCTGCACCGGCCGCCGCGCATGTCCACGGCGATAGCGCAGGCGAACCAGCGCATCTCCGCCCAGCTCAACACGCTGCTGTGCGTCAGCCGTTTTGCGCATTGCGTCAAGCTGATGGGGCGGGACATGACCGGCAGCTTCATGGATCCCAACGATGTGGAAAGCCACCTGCAGAAGTGGCTGAACCGCTTCATCAGCGGCGGCGGCCTCAGCAGTGCCGAGGTGACGGCGCGTTATCCCTTGCAGGAAGCCCGCGTCGAGGTGCGTGAACGGCGCGGCCGCCCCGGCGTGTATAACTGCACCGTGCACCTGAAGCCGCATCACCAACTCGACGAGATCGGCGCGTCATTTCGCCTCGTGACCGAGTTCGCGCAACGCAACGCAAGCACTTAATCCAAGGATCATTCGATGACCACAGCAGGTGATGCCCTCCGTGCCGGCGATATCGCCGGAGCCCTTGCCGCCGCCACCGCCGCTGTCAAAGCAGCGCCGACCGACGCCGACGCGCGTTGGCTGATGGCAGAGGTGTTGCTGCTCACCGGCGAAGCCGAGCGCGCCGACCGCATGCTCGACGCCGCCGCGCTGCATGAGCCCAATCCCGCCGTGCTGGAGTTCCGCAAGCTGTTGCGCGCCGAGGTGTTGCGCATGCAGGTGCTGCGCGACGGCAGGGCGCCGAAGTACCAGGGCGACGATGCCACGCCGGCACAGCAGGCGGCGCTGCGCGCGCGCATGCTGCTGAGGCTGGGCGACGCGGCCGGCGCCAACGAGGCCGCGGCCGAGATCGAGGCCTTGCGCACGCCCGCGCCGGGCCGCCTGGAAGCCGCTGATGGCAGCAGCGTGCCCTTCGACGACCTGCGCGACGCGGATGACCTGTTCGCGGCGGAGTTTGAAGTGCTGACCACCGCGGGCGACCACCTGCTGGTGCCGGTGAGCCGTGTGCGTTCGCTGGAGTTCGATGCGCCCCGGCGCACGCGTGACCTGGTCTGGCGCCGCTGCGCGATCGACCTCAAGGACGGCACCGAGGGCGTGGTCTACCTGCCGGCGCTGTACCTGGGCGCGGCGCCGGAGACCGACCACGCGCTGCTGCTCGGCCGGGTCACTGAATGGACCGATCCGGCCGATGGCCCCGTGCGCGGCCGAGGCCAGCGCATGCTGCTGGTGGGCGAGGAGGTGGTTCCGTTCACCTCGCTGAAGACCGTGGTGTTCGATTGAACCAGGCACGGACGGGGCCACCGGGCGCGCGCAAGGGTCCCCCCCGAGCCCAGCTGCCGCTGCTCGACCGCCTGCTGGACGCCGACCCCGACGCCCAGGAAGCGCCGACGCCGACGGCCGCCGAGGCGCTGGAACGGCTGCACCTGGCGGTGCGCCGCGACCTCGAGTCATTGCTGAACGCACGCCGGCGCCGCCGGCCATTGCCGGAACTGTTGTCGGAGCTCACGAGTTCGGTCGTCAACTACGGCATTCCCGATCCGGCCTCGGGCGCCTACGCGGTCCCTGAACTTCGCATGGCCCTGGCGCGCGAGGTGGAGGCCACCATCCGGCGCTTCGAGCCGCGGCTGAGCAAGGTGACGGTGTCGGTCATCGGCCAGGAAGATGACCTCGGCGGCACGCTGCGCCTGAAGGTCGACGCCGTCTTGCGCGCCGACCCGGTGCCCGAGCCGGTGAGCTTCGAGACCTTGCTCGAGCCGGTAACCCGTGACGTGACCGTCCGCGAGACATGAACCCTGACCTGGCCTGTTGACCATGGCTGACGCACTGCTGCCGTACTACGACCGCGAACTGGCTGCGATACGCAAGCTGGCGGGTGAGTTCGCCACGGCGAATCCGAAGGTCGCGGGCCGCCTGCGGATCACCGCCGACGCGGTCGACGATCCACATGTCGAACGCCTGCTGGAGGGTGTTGCGTTCCTGGCGGCGCGCGTCCAGCACCGGCTCGACGACGATTCGCCCGAGTTGTCCGATGCGCTGCTGGAGCTGCTGTGCCCGCATCTGCTGGCGCCGGTGCCTTCGCTCACCACGGTGCAGCTGCGCGCCAAGCCGGAGGCCACCGGCCCGTCCCGCGTGGCCCGCGGCACGCCTTTGCTAACACAACCAGTACGCGGCGAGGCCCTGCAGTACCAGACCTGCCACGAGACGGTGTTGTGGCCGGTCGCGATCGACAAGGCCAGACTGGCCGGCTTGCCCTTGCCGGCCCCGCCGAATCCCCACGCGCCGCGCGCGGCCGCCGTGCTGCGGCTGAGCCTGGTGACGACGGTGCCCGGCCTCGGCTTCATCGACCTGGGGCTGGACCGGCTGCGCCTGCACTTGCGCGGCACCGGCCCGACGGCGACGCAGTTGCTTGAGCTGCTGTGCACCTCGACATTGTCGATCGCGCTGGCCGACGGGCCGGCCGACCCGCGCCCCACCTTCCTGCCGCGCGAGGCCCTGGCCCAGGTCGGCTTCGAATCGCACGAGGCCGCGCTGCCGTGGCCGCAGCGGGCGTTTTCGGGTCATCGCCTGCTGACCGAGTACTTCGCGTTTCCAGAGAAGTTTCTGTACATCGAACTCTCCGGGCTCGAGGCACGCAGCATGGTGCACCCCGGCAGCGCGCTCGAGGTCTACATCTACCTGTCGCGCACCAGCGGCGATCTGGAGCGTAGCGTCAGCGAGGACAACTTCGTGCTCGGTGCCACGCCGGTCGTCAACCTCTTCGATCATCCGGCCGAGCCGGTGGCGATGGACGGCACGCAATCGGAATGGCTGGTGGTGCCCGACGCGCGGCGCCCGGCCGCGCTCGAGGTCTATGCCGTGGAGGGTGTGCGCTTCAGTCGCCCCGATGCGCCGCAGCCGCGCAAGGTGCCGCACTTCCAGCGCCTGAAGCATGAAGAAGGCGCGGAGGAAGACGCTGACGGCCTGAGCTGGCTCGCTTCGCGCCGGGCCGCACCGGCCATCCTGGGCGGCACGGAGACGCGCTTGATGCTGCGTGATCCGCAGTTCGATCCGGCGTTGCCCGCCGATGGTGTGCTCAGCATCGACACGCTGTGCTGCAACCGCGACCTGCCGTCGCTGCTGCCCTTCGGCGGCGGCCAGCCGACGATGCGCATCACCGACCCGGCAGCGCCGGCCGGTGGCGTCGAGTGTCTGGCACCGCCCACGGCCACGCTGCGGCCCCAGCTGCGTGAACGCAGCGGGTGGCGGCTGGTGTCGCACCTGGCGCTCAACCACCTGGGCGTGACAGGCGGCCCGCAGGCGGCGATGGCGCTGCGCGAAATGCTTCGGCTGCACGACCTGCGTGACACGCCGGAAACACGGCTGGCGCTCGACGGCATCGTGTCGGTCAACGCAACGCCGGGCGTGGCGCGCCTGCCCGATGCCCGCCCCGGCAGCTTCGCGCGGGGCATCGACCTGGCACTGACCTTCGAGCCGCAGGCCTGGACCGCGGGCGGCCTGTACTTGCTGGCGGGCGTGCTCGAACGCTTCTTTGCGCTGCAGGTGTCGATCAACGGCTTTGTCAGGACCTCGGTCTATCTGCGGGGGCGCAGCGGCAGCGTCGCCACCTGGCCGGCCCGCAGCGGCACGCGGGTGCTGTTGTGAGCGAGGCGTCCGACCCGCCGCCAAAGCCCGCGTCAAAGCCGGGGCCGAACCGCGCGATGAGCCCGATGGAGCGCTTGCGGCTTGAACCCGCACGCTTCACGCTCGACCAGGCGGCCGCGGTCGTGGCGCCTGGCAAGGACCCGGCGGACATCGCCTTTCGCACCGTCTCGCGGCTCGGCGCGCCGGGGGGCGAGGTGGCCCATGCGCTGCCGCCCGAAGCCGAGCTCGTCACCGAACTGGTGACCCCGACCTTCGGCCTGATCGGCCCCGGCGGTGTGCTGCCGCGGCACTACACCGCCTGGGTCGATGGCGAGTCGCGCAAGCGCTCCACGGCGCTGCATGCGTTCCTGGACCTGATCTCGCGCCGCTTCACCGGGCTGTACGTCAAGGCCGGTGCCAAGTACCGGCCCACGCGCAGCCCCCGGCAGGCGGAACAGGTGCTGGCCGCGGCCATCGGCCTGGGCACGCCGCACCTGAGCAGCGCGTTGGCAACGCCGCTGCAGGCCTTGCTGTACCACGCGGGCGGGCTGTCCTCCCGCGCGCGCAGCGCCGAGCGCCTGCGCGGCATGCTGTCCGAAGAAACGGGCAACGACGTGCGCATCATCGAGTTCGCCGGCGGCTGGCTGCGCTTGCCGCCGGCAGAGCAATCGCGGCTGTCGGCACCGGGCCTGCCGGGCCGCCATGTGCAACTGGGCACCGATGCAGCGGTCGGCCTGCAGTTCTGGGACCCCGCGGCGCGCTTCCTGGTCAACCTGGGCCCACTGTCGCTGTCGGACTTCCGGTCCTTGCTGCCCGGCGCCGCGCTGCACACGCGCCTGGTCGAGCTGACGCGTCTGCAGGTGGGGCTGGAGCAGGACTTCGCTCTCAACCCGGTGCTGGCCGCCGCCGAAGTGCCGCCACTGAAGCTGGGTGCGCCTGGCACAGGCTCGGCGCAGCTGGGCTGGACCAGTTGGCTGACGGCGCCCCGTCCACGACAGCATGCAGCCGGCGATGCGGTATTGCGCCCCATGGCGCCTTCGACTTCAGGGAATGAATCGACATGAGTGAGCAGACCTCCTGGTCTCGTGGTTACCCCGTCAGCGAGAGCTATCCGGCCTCCTGGCATCACTTCCAGTCGCCGGCCCATCTGCGCGTCATTTGCGCGCTGATGGGCGTGGCCTGGGAGGTTGGACCGGAAACGCCGCTGTGCATTGCCGAACTGGGCTGCGGCACCGGCTACACCTCCCACATGCTGGCCGCCGGCAATCCGAATTGGCAGGTGATCGGGCTGGACTACAACCCGGCGCACATCGCCGAGGCGCGCAGCATGGCGGCCGCGGCGGCGATCGACAACCTGCGCTTCATCGAGGCCGACCTGGCTGAACTCGACGACGAAGCACTGGACCGTCTGCCCGAGTTCGATCTCATCACCGTGCACGGCGTCTGGTCGTGGGTCGCCGATCCGGTGCGCGAAGGTGTGCTGCGGCTGTTGCAGCGCCGCCTGAAGCCGGGAGGCCTGGCGCTGGTGAGCTACAACGCGCTGCCCGGTGCGGCCGGCGGCCTGGGTCTGGCGCGCCTGGTTCGTGGGCCGATGCAGGCTGCGGGCGACAGCACGGCAGGCGTGGCGCAGGCCACCAAGCTGGTCGAGCGGCTCGTCGCTGCGCAAGCGCCGCATCTGCAGCAGTCGACGTGGCGCCGCGCGCTGCTGGGCGAGATCAAGGGCGCGCGGCCCGGCTATCTGATGCACGAGTTCCAGACCGAACACTGGCGACCCAGCTTTCACGCCGACGTGGCGACATCGATGGCCACGGCACGCTGCGAATACGTGGGCAGCGCCACCATCGACGAGAACTTTCTTCAGATGTCGCTGTCGCCTGCGCAGCGTGAACTGTGGGAAGAGGCGCCCGACACGGCGACCCGGGAATTGATCTTCGATCTGTGCGTGCCGCGTGCCTTCCGGCGCGACCTGTATGTGCGCGGCTTGCGCCGCGTGTCGCGGGACGCGGCGGTCGATGCGCTGTGGGTCGCAGCGGCCCCGCATGCGATGGGCGAGGTCGTGCTGAAGGCGCAGGCCGGCGATGCCGCGCTGCCGCCGCTGCTGATCGATTCGGTCAGGTCGGCACTGGCCGAGGGGCCGCGCAGCATCGGCGCGCTGCGCGCCTTGCCGGGCTGCGGCAACGCCACGCCGGCCGAACTGATCGCCTTGTTGATCGGCTCGGGTTGTGCCGTGCCCTTGTGGCGTCAGCCTGGCGCCGGCGCGGACTGGGCCGACGCGGTCGCCGCTGCCAGGCGGCTGAACGCCGTGGCTGCCGAGCGGCTGGCCCCGTTCGGCATCGGCACCGGGCAAATGGGCCTGGCCACGCCCGCACTGGGCGGTGGCTTGCCGGTGAGTCCCTTGGGACTGGCCATCGCACGCTTGATGGCCCAATCCGGCGCGGATCGCCAGGGCCGGCAGGATGCACCCGCGCTGGTACGCCGCCTGTTGCCGCCGGGGCCGCCGCCATCGTCCGACGTGATGGCGGAACTCGAGTCGACTGTCGCGCGCTTGCTGGAGGAGTGCGGTCCGGTGTGGCGCGCGATGCACATCGTGTGAGTCAGGCCGTCGCGGAGGAAGGCTGGTCCGGCGCCTGACGAGCGTTCCGCGCCGCGTTCCCACGCGGCGCGACGCCAGCTCACTGGCTCTCGGGCCTGATCCCCAAGCGCTGCAGCATGGCATTGCGCACGTCGGCATCCGGCAGCACTTCGGACAGCAATTCCGATAGGCTCATCCGGCCGCGGCGCACCGCTTCTTCCAGCGTATAGGCCAAGGGTGAGTGCGGCTCGGTGCGACGGAAGTACTCCGCAATGCGGTCCAGCTCGCGCAAGGCACCGTCGCGTGTTTGCAGCGCGCCGCCGCCGGCGCTTGCGCCACTGGCGGCACCGGTGTTGCTGCCGGCATCGACCACGGCGGCAGCGGCCTCCTCGGGCCCTGCGTCGGCCACCACGCCGCCCAGCCGTCCGATGATCTCGATCATGCGGTCGAGCAGCGTCGTCACCTTGCGGATCGAGGGTGCCTCGGAGCCGAAACGTGCATCGAGCACGCGGTCGAGTTCACGCCAGGCTTCGATGGCCGCGGTGGTCTGGCGGCCCATGCTGACCAGATAGGCCTTGTCCAGCCGCGCCTCGGCCTCGAGGGTTTTGAACTCGGGCGCGCCTGCGGCATAACGCGCTTGCTGGCGCGCCTCGTCCAGCGTCGCGACCTGCTCTGCCTGCTCCCATTGGTACAGGCCAATACCGGTGCCGTCGGCCCGGCGGAACATCGGCAAGCGGCGCAGCGCCTGCATGATCGTGCCATCGGCGCCACTGCCTGAGAGGCCACCGATGGGCGAGGCCCGGCCTTCCAGGCCATCTTCATCGGGCTGGGGGAAACACGCATCCCAGAAGCCCTCGCACAGGCCCGCGATCAGCCGGGCGCCGGCGGTGGCACCGGACAAGCCATGAATGCGCACCAGCGACTCGGTGAGCCACGCCGCAATCTCGAGATCCTTGGTCTGCGTGGCCAGCGCCTTCTGGCCGATCGTCAATATGTCACGCCAACCGGCGGCTTCTGGACCCTCGCTTTCGCCATCGGCGTCGCGCGTGCGTTCTTCGGCCCGGGCCGCTGACCGGGCATCGCGCAAGCGCTGGTAGGACGAGCTTGCCGAATAGTCCGCCCGCAGGTCCAGACCCGCCCCTTGATCGCCAGTTTCCAGCGGCGCCAACAAGGGGCCGATGTCAATCGAGTCGCTCTCCATTTGCCCTCCAGGTTGTCGCCGGCGCCAGCGGTGGCGGGGCGCGAAATCAGCCGGTGCCGAGTGCAATTTGAGACTCGGCCGTGCTGTAGACAGGCGTGAGCCTATCCGATATCGTCCCCGAACCGAAAAATTCTGTTTCAACGAGCTCCTAACTCGCAATCTCCCTGGAGGATCTGACAATGGTGGCGGTAGATCTCAAGTCCCTCGCAGGACGTTTGACCGACGTTGGGCGCCGGCAGCTCGAGGCTGCTGCGGGGCTCACGCTGTCGCGCAGCCATTACAACGTCGAGATCGAGCATGTGCTGATCAAGCTGGTGGAAACCTCCGCCAGCGACGTCGCCACGATCCTGCGCAAGCAAGGTGTCGACGCCGGCAAGGTCGCTGCCGAACTCAACCGCTCGCTCGACAAGCTGCGCACCGGCAACGCCCGGGCGCCGGCCTTGTCGCCGGACATCGTGAGCTGGCTGCGCGAGGCCTGGATCATCGCGTCGCTGGAGGCCGGCTCGAACCGCATTCGCAGCGGGCACATGCTCGCGGCCTTGCTGGCCGACGAGACACTGTCGCGCTCGATCCGGGACAGCTGCCCGTCCTTGATGGCCATACCGGCCGCTGCTGTGCGCGGCAACCTCGCCGAGCTGGCCGCGGGCAGCGAAGAAGGTGGCCAGGCCGAAGCCGCGGCAGCGGCAGCCGGCCCGGCCGCACCGGGCGGCGAGGCACCGCGCGGCGGTGGGCCGCTGGACCAGTTCTGCACCGACCTCACCGCGCAGGCCAAGGCCGGCAAGATCGATCCGATCCTGGGGCGCGATGCCGAAATCCGGCAAATGGTCGACATCCTCACGCGGCGCCGGCAGAACAACCCGATCCTCACCGGCGAGCCCGGCGTCGGCAAGACGGCGGTGGTCGAAGGCCTGGCCCTGCGCATCGCTTCCGGCGACGTGCCCGAGGCCCTGAAAGGCGTCAAGCTGATGTCGCTCGACCTCGGCCTGCTGCAGGCCGGCGCCGGCGTCAAGGGTGAATTCGAGAACCGCCTCAAGGGGGTGATCGACACGGTGAAGTCGTCGCCGACGCCCATCGTCATGTTCATCGACGAGGCGCACACCTTGATCGGCGCCGGTGGCCAGGCCGGCCAGAACGATGCGGCCAACTTGCTCAAGCCGGCACTGGCCCGCGGCGAGTTGCGCTGCGTCGCCGCCACCACCTGGGCCGAGTACAAAAAATACTTCGAAAAGGACGCGGCCCTGACGCGCCGCTTCCAGGTGGTCAAGGTCGACGAGCCGTCCGAGCCGCTGGCTGCAGCGATGCTGCGTGGCCTGGTGGCAACGCTGGAAAAGCACCATGGCGTGCGCATCCTCGACGAAGCGGTGGAAGACGCGGTCAAGCTGTCGGCACGCTTCATCCCCTCGCGCCAGTTGCCCGACAAGGGCGTCTCCTTGCTGGACACCGCCTGCGCGCGGGTGGCGATGAGCCAGGCCGCGATTCCGGCGCCGATCGAGGACCGCACGCGGCGCCTGGCGCTGATCGCCACCGAGCTGGCGGCGATCGGCCGCGAATCCGCGACCGGCACCGACCACGACACCCGGCGCGCCAAGCTGCTGGAACAGCAGACCGAGGCCAAGGCCGAGCTGGACACGCTGACCGCCCAGTGGAACCAGGAGAAGGAACTCGTCGCCAGCATCCGCGACCTGCGCCTGCGGGCCGAGACGGCGTCGCTGGAACTGCTGCCATCCGACACGCCGGTGCCGCCGGCCGAGGACCTGGAAGCGCTCAAGCGCGACCTGGCCAGCACGCTGCTGTCGCTGCGCCAACTGCAGGGTGAAGAGCCGCTGGTGCATCCGGTGGTCGACGGGCAGGCCGTCGCCGAGGTGGTGGCCACGTGGACCGGCATACCGGTCGGCCGCATGGTCTCCGACGAGATCAAGACCGTGCTGGCGCTGCAGGACAAGCTGATGGAACGCGTGGTCGGACAAGACCATGCGCTCGACGCGATTGCGCAGGCCATCCGCACCAGCCGCGCCGGCCTGACCGATCCGCGCAAGCCGATCGGCGTGTTCATGATGGCCGGCACCTCCGGCGTCGGCAAGACCGAGACCGCGCTGGCGGTGGCTGATCTGCTGTATGGCGGTGAGCAGAACCTCACCGTCATCAACATGAGCGAGTTCAAGGAAGAGCACAAGGTCTCGCTGCTGATGGGCTCGCCGCCCGGTTACGTGGGCTACGGCGAAGGCGGCGTGCTGACCGAGGCGGTGCGTCGCCGGCCGTATTCAGTGGTGCTGCTCGACGAGATGGAGAAGGCCCATCCCGGCGTGCAGGATGTCTTCTACCAGGTCTTCGACAAAGGCCAGATGAAGGACGGCGAAGGGCGGGACATCGACTTCCGCAATTGCGTGATCATCATGACCAGCAATGCCGGCACCGACACGATTGCCAAGCTGTGTGCCGACCCGGAGATGACACCCGAACCCGAGCAGCTGCGCGAGGCCTTGCAGCCCGACTTGCTGAAGGTGTTCAAGCCGGCCTTCCTCGGGCGCTGCAATGTCGTGATCTATTACCCACTTCGCGACGAGATCATGAAGAGGATCTGCCTGCTGAAGTTACGTAGCATTGGCAAGCGCGTGCTGGAGACTTATGGCACTCCGTTCACCTTCGACGATTCAGTTCCTGATACCGTTGTGGCGCGATGCAAGGAAGTGGAATCCGGCGCCCGCAACATCGACAACATCCTCAGCCGCTCACTGCTGCCCGAGCTGTCGGAGATGTTGTTGGCGCGCATGGCCTCGGGCGAAAAGATTCATCGCGTCAAGGTTGGCATGGATCCGTCGACAGGAAGTTTTCAGTACGATCTCGGTTGAATCGTCCCCGCGGCCGAGCATGCGATGAGCGGGGACATCGGCGACAAAAGAAAGGTTTGACACATCATGGCTATCTTCATGAAGTACGGCGCGATGGACGGCGAAGTCACCGCCACGGGCTACGAGAAATGGATTGAACTGCAGAGCTTCCAGTGGGGCGTCGGCCGTGGCATCTCCTCGGGTGTTGGCGGCGCATCGAAGCGCGAAGCCAGCGCGCCCAGCGTTTCCGAAATCACCGTCAGCAAGACGATGGATGCGTTCTCGCCCCTGGCACTGAAGGAAGCGATCGGCGGCAAGGGCGTCGAGGTCAAGATCGACATCACGCGTACCGATGGCGATGGCAAGCACGTGGCCTTCCAGAAGTACATCCTCACCGGCACGATGATCAGCGGCTACAGCACCAGCAGTGGCGGCGACCGTCCGAGCGAGTCGATCTCGCTGAACTTCTCGAAATTCGACAACGAGTACATCAAGGTCGACGACGCGTTCGCGGCGGTCACGACCGGCCACTACATCTATGACCTGACGACGGCCAAATCGGGCTGAGTTGGGTTGAGTCGGCGCCGTCGTCCGGGCATTGCTGCCCGACGATTCGGCGCGCGCCGGCGGCACGGATCGCGTCGGCTTGGCTGCGGTAATCACCCGCCGATTGACGCCGCGATGATTGCTCGCATACCGCGTTCCATCGGCAGGACCCGCCTGGCATGTCAGATTCCCGATTTCTCTTGATCAGCTCGCCGCTGGGTCCTGGTGCGCTGGTTGCTACACGCCTGGCTGTCACCGAGCAGCTCGGCTTGCCCTATTCGATCGATGTCGAGGTGCTCGGCAGCGATCCTTCGCTGACCGCGGCCGATCTGCTGACGCAGGAAATCACGGTCAGCATCACCCAGACGGCGGACGGGCAGCTCATCGAGCGGCACTTTCACGGCCTGGTGGCGGCGTTCGAACGGCTGGGCCCCGGATCCGACGGCCGCATGGTCTATCGGCTGGAAGCCGTTCCCGGCATCTGGCGGCTCGGGCTCAAGCGCAACTGCCGGGTGTTCCAGGACAAGACGGTCCAGGCCATCGTGACGGCGGTGCTGGGCGAGCATGATCAGCCGGCGCCGACCTGGGGCATCCTGCCAGCGCTGCAGCCGATCGTCTATTGCACCCAGTTCAACGAGACCGACCTGCATTTCATTTCCCGTCTGCTCGAAGAGCACGGGATGACGTACTACTTCTCCCACACGGCAAGCGCGCACACTTTGCACGTCAGCGCCACTGCGCCCGGGTTCCCTGCCTTCGTCGGCGGCGACGTCGTTGCCGCGCATCGCACCGACGACTACTTCCAACTGAACGACTGGCGGCGTGCCAATCGGGCCCGCTCGGCGTCGACCCAGTTCGAGGACATGGACGGCGAGCGCAGCCAACCCTCCGTGGTGCTGAGCAAGACCAGCAACACGCGCACCTATGCCGACGAGCCCGCGATGTGGCAGGCGGGCAAGGTCTTCCGATGGCCCGGCGGCATGTCCACGCGCCCCGGTGTGGACAGCGCCGCGGTCGCGATGGGCGAACAGGAGTCCGCGTCGGAAGATTTTTCAGCCAGTGCGCTCGACCCCCGCTTTGCCGCGGGTTCGCGCATGTCCGTCGCGGTGCGCTTCGAGGACGGCACCGAGAACAAGGAGCCGTATGTGGTCACGGCCGTGCGCCACATGGCCACCGACTCGTCGGGCGTGAGGTCCGGCACCGGCGGCAGCGAGACCTATGCCGGCGCGCTCAGCCTGTCGGTCGCCAGCCGCACCTGGATGCCGGCGCCGCGCCATGCGAGGCCGGTGATGGCGGGGCTGTATTCGGCCAAGGTGATGGGCCCGTCCGGCGAAAAAATCCACGTCGACGAGTTCGGCCGCATCAAGATCAAGTTTCGCTGGGACCGTCTCGGCCCCGACGATGACACCGCCTCGTGTTGGGTGCGTGTGATGCAGGCGGCCGGCGGCGCCTGGGGCGGCACCTGGTTCCTGCCGCGGGTGGGCGATGAAGTGCTGGTGGCCTTTCTCGACGGCGATCCCGATCGTCCGGTGGTCACCGGCGCGGTCTACGGCAAGGACGCCAAGCCGCCGTTCCTGCCGGGCACCAACCGTGCGCAAAGCGGCTTCCGCTCCCGCAGCTACAAGTCCGAGAGCGCCGACGACTCGAACATCCTGCGCTTCGAGGACAAGAAGGGCTCGGAGGAGGTCCTGGTGCACGCGCAGAAGGACCTCACCGTCGAAGTCGAGAACGACGAGAACCGCACGATCGGCCACGACAGTACCGAGACGGTGCAGAACGCCCGCACCGCGACGATCAAGGATTCGCACGACACCTTGACGGTGGAGAAGGGCAACCGGACCGCGACCATCAAGATGGGCAATGACACGCACACGATCAAGATGGGTGATATGACGGTGAAGTGCGAGTTGGGCAGCATCACCCTCGAGGCGATGCAGAAGATCACGCTGAAGGTCGGCCAGAACACCGTGGTGATCGATCAGGCGGGCATCACCGCCAAGGGCATCATGATCAGCAACGAGGCCCAGGCCATGCACAAGACCAAGGCGCCGATGGTGCAGGTCAACGCCGATGCGATGGTGCAGGTGCAGGGCGGCATCGTGATGCTGAACTGACGATGAGCGCCACTTTGCCCAAACTGGCCGCGCCATTGGCACCGCTGCTACCCCGGCTTGAACTGGAACCCGAGGCGGCCAGCGCGCTGGCCGGTGCCCAGACGGCTGCCGAGGGTGTGATGCAGCTCGAAGCCAAGGGCTTGCGCAACGACGCCGTGCGCCTGGCGGCCCACGCGCTGCCCAAGCGTGAGGCCGTGTGGTGGGCCTGCATGTGCGCCGGCGCCGTGCCCGACGTCGCGCTGCCGCCCGCCGATGCCGCTGCGCGCGTGGCGGCCGAGGCCTGGGTGCGCAAGCCGGCCGACGATGCCTTGCGCCGCGCCGCCTGGGACGCCGCGCAGAAGACCGGCTTTCGCAGCCCGGAGGCCTGGGCCGCCGTGGGCGCCTTCTGGAGCGGCGGCAGCATGGCGCCCGAAGGCCAGCCGGTGGTGCCGCCGGCCGAGCACCTGACCGGCGTGGCGGTCAGCGGCGCGGTCGTGATGGCTTCGGTGCGTGGCCATCCCGAGCGTGCACAGGCTCGCCTCGAACGATTCCTGAGCGCCGCGCGCGACATCGCCAACGGCGGCGCCGGCCGCATCCCGCTGGAGGAAAACTAGGATGGCCGGCCCACCCGCTTCCCGCCTGACGGACATGCATGTGTGCCCGATGGTCACGCCGGGCGTGCCGCCGATCCCGCACGTCGGCGGACCGATCATCAAGGGCGAGCCGACCGTCCTCACCGGCAAATTGCCGCAGGCGCGGGCTACGGATCAGTGCATCTGCGTCGGCCCGCCGGACATGATTGCGAAGGGCAGTGCGACCGTGCTGGTCGGCAAGCTGCCGGCGGCCCGTATCGGCGACACCTGCGGCCACGGCGGCACCATCGTGATGGGTTTTCCGACGGTCCTGATCGGCGGATAAACTGGCATGCGGTACCGGTGCCCCAGCAACTCAACAGCGACAACGCAGCGACCTACAGGCAATGTCAACTCTCACGCTCACAGTGCTGCGCAGCCCTGACAACGTGCCCGCGCAACAGCGCCAGGCCAAGGGCGGTGAACTGACCATCGGCCGCAGCGCCGAGTGCGACTGGCCCTTGGCCGACCCCTTGAAGTCGCTGTCCCGCAAGCATTGCACGCTGCAGTTCTACAGCGGCAACTGGCAGGTGCGCGACCTGTCGGTCAACGGCACGTTCGTCAATTCGCTGGCCGCGCCGGTCGGCCGCGATCTGGTGCAGCCGCTGCGTGACGGCGACCGCCTGCTGCTCGGCGACTACGAGATCGAGCTGCGCATCGAAGAGGCGACACTCGCCGTCGGCAGCCCTTCGTCGCTGGACTTGGCGTCGAATCCTTTCGCGGATGCGCCGCAACCCTTTGCCGATGCGCCACAGGCTTTCGGCCATGCGCCGCCGCCCTTCGGGAGTGCGACGCCCTTCGGGAGTGCTCCACCCTTCGGGGGTGCGCCGCCCTTCGGTAACGCGCCACCCTTTGGCGATGTGGCGCCGCCCTTCGGTGATGCCCAGCAAGGCTTCGGCAACGCGCCGCGCCCGGGCTTTGCCGCCGCGCGCCTGCCTGGGCTGGACGATCCGGTGGATGTGCTGGGCGGCTTTGCGCCGGCTTCGCATGCCGCGACCGTCATGCCGGACCACAGCGCATCGAGTTCCGACGCGTTCGTGCCACCGCCGATCGTGCCAGCGGGAGGCAAACAACTGGTGCCCGACGACTGGTTCCACACACCCGTCGCGGCACCGGCGCCGCCCATGGCGGCCTTTGGTCAGCCCGCTCCGGCACCGGTAGCTGCGCGCGCACCGGCTTCATTCGCTGCCAGCGATGTAGCGCTGCAGGCTGCCCCCGTACCGGCGGCGCCGGCTGCAGCGCTGCGACCGGTGTCGGCACCTGCCCCCCTGGCGGTGGGCGGCGACATGGCGGCGTCGCTCGCGGCCCTGTTGGCCGGCACCGATCTGACGCCCGACATGGCGGCCCGTGCGGCGGCCGACCCCGAGGCCGCGCTGCGCAATGCCGGCGCGCTGTTGAATGCCGCCATCGCCGGCATCCGCGCCTTGCTGATTGCGCGGGGCTCGGTGAAACGCGAGTTCCGCATCGAACAGACGATGCTGCGGTCCAAGGAAAACAACCCGCTGAAGTTCGCCGCGTCCGATGAACAAGCACTGGCGACCCTGCTGGATCCGCGCACGAAGGCGCTGCACTTCGTCGAAGAGTCGGTCAGCGATCTCACCGTGCATCAGATCGCCACGCTGGCCGCTACGCAGGCCGCGGCGCGGGCGCTGATCGAGCAGATGGGGCCGGACAGCATCGAAGCCGAAGTGACTGGCGGCGGGCTCTTCCCGGGCGCGCTCGACAAGCGGCGCTGGGAAGCCTACAAGCGCCGCCATGCGAGACTGCTGGAGCAGTTCGAGGATGATTTCGAAAGCGCCTTCGGGACCGCGTTTGCCCGGGCCTACGAACAAGCCGTCGCACGCGACAAATCTTGAGTTGATGGACCGGCGGGCCGCGGGGCCGCGCCGGTTCTACCGCGCTAGCCGCGCTAAGGAGCCGAATGGCCTGGCATGACAAGGTGGTGTGGCAGGAGGGCATGTTCCTTCGCGCACAGCATTTCCAGCAGCAGGATCGCCACGCGGCCCACCAATTGCAGGCGCGGGCCGAGCCGCTGCGCCCGCACCCCTGGGGCGTGACCGAGTTGTCGATCGACCGCGACCTGCTGGCCGCGGGACGCTTCGCCTTGTCCTCGGCCTCTGGCGTGATGGAGGACGGCACGCCGTTCTCGATTCCCGGCGGCACCGATGCGCCGCTGCCGCTGGACCTGCCCGAGGGCACGCGCAATGCCGTGGTGTACCTGGCCTTGCCGCTGCGGCAGGACGGCAACCCCGAGGTCACGTCCACCGATGCCGGCCCCGAAGAACTGCGGGCGCGTTATGCGCTGCGCAACTTCCCGGCCTTCGACACGCATTCCGACAGCACCATCGCCGCCGAGCTCAGCGTCGGCCGGCTGCGGCTGCGCTACCTGCTCGAGGGCGGTGAACTCGCCGGCTATTCGCGGCTGGGCCTGGCCCGCATTGTCGAGGTCCAGGCCGACCGCCGGGTGCAGCTGGATGAGCGCTTCATTCCGCCGTGCCTGCGCATTTCGGCCAACGCACTGTTGGCCAACCTGACGGCCGAATTGGTTGGCATGCTCGGCCAGCGCGCCGAAGTGCTGGCGGCCCGACTGGGGCAGCCGGGCGCACGCGGCGTGGCCGACATCGCCGACTTCCTGCTGCTGCAGACCGTGAACCGCTGGAAGCCGCTGATGGCGCACTGGGCCGATGCGGGCAACGTGCATCCGGAATCCTTGTTCGCCACGCTGGTCCAGATGGCCGGCGAACTGGCCACCTTCACCGCGCCCGACAAACGTGCCGGCGTCTACCCGGCCTATCGGCACGACGACCTGCAGCGCAGCTTCGCGCCGGTGGTGGCCGACCTGCGCCGCTCCTTGTCGGCCGTGCTCGAAACCAATGCCGTCGCCATCCCGCTGCAAGAGCCGAAGTTCGGCATTCGCGTGGGCATGATCAGCGACCGCAACATCCTGCGCGCCAGCCAGTTCGTGCTGACGGTGTCGGCCGACATTTCCGGTGAACAGCTGCGCCGGCTGTTTCCCAACAAGGTCAAGATCGGCGCCGTGGAGCACATCAAGGAACTGGTCAACGTCTCGCTGCCGGGCATTGCCGTGCGTGCCTTGCCGGTGGCACCGCGGCAGATCCCGTTCCAGGCCGGCTCGGCCTACTTCGAACTCGACCGCGGCAGTCCGCACTGGCAGCAGATGATGAATTCCGGCGGGTTCGGCATCCATGTGTCGGATGAGTTCCCGAATCTGAACATCGAACTCTGGGCGATCCGCGCATGAGCGACAACCCGTTCAGCGAACCCGACGACGACGAACGCACCGTTCTGCGCCGTGCCGGTGGCACGCCACCGCCTGCGGTTCCGACGCCACCGCGCGCGGCAGCCGCGCCCATGCCCGCCACCGCACAGCGGCTGGCCGGCGAGGCGGATGCGCTGCCCAAGGTCGGCAAGTCGCCGATGGCCGCCGCGGCCGCGCCCTTGCTGGACCTGCTGGCCCGCATCGGAGCGGGGGCACAGGCCACCCAGGTGAGCAATGCCGAGGAGCTGCGCGACCGCGCGGTGCGGGCGCTGCAGGCCTTCGAGGCCGACTGCCGGGCCGCCAGCGTGCCGGACGAGCAACTGCGCGCCGCGCACTACGCGCTGTGCGCGGCGCTGGACGACACCGCGCTGGCCACGCCCTGGGGCCAGTCCAGCAGCTGGGCGGCGCGCTCGCTGAGTTCGACCTTTCACCAGGACGTGCGCAGCGGCGAACGTTTCTTCGACCTGCTCAGCGGCATGCAGAAAGAACCGGGCCGCTACCTGCCGGCGCTGGAGATCTGCTACCTGTGCCTGTCGCTCGGCCTGCGCGGCCGCTACCGGCTGGACAGCCGCGGTACCGGTGAACTGGAGCGCATCCGCGAGGGCCTGTACCAGCTATTGTCCAAAGTGAACGGCGCCTGGGAGCGCGAGCTATCACCCCATTGGCGCGGCGTCGATGCGCCGCACCGCGGGCCGGCACGCAACGTGCCGCCGTGGGTGGCCGCGGCGATCGTGCTGTTCCTGCTGGCGGTGGGCTACATCGTGGCCTCCAACTGGGTCAATTCCCGGGGCGATGCATTGCAGCAGCGCGTGGTGCAACTGCCGCCGGCCAAGCCGCCGCTGATCACGCGCGAAGCGGCACCGGTGCCGCCGGCCCCGGTGGCGCCTGCAGCGGATGACGGCGTGAGCAAGCTGCGCAAGTTCCTGGCGCCCGAAATTGCCGAGGGGCTTGTCGTCGTCGAGGGCGACCTGCAGCGCCTGATGATCCGCATCATGGCCCGCGGCATGTTCGAGTCCGGCAGTTCGGAACTGCAGCCTCGGTTCGTGCTGCTGCTCAACCGCATCGGCGAAGCGCTGCGCAGCGAACCCGGCCGGGTGATGGTGCTCGGCCATTCCGACAACCAACCGATCCGGACCGTGCGCTTCCCATCGAACTTCCAGCTCTCCGCGGCGCGGGCCGAATCGGCCAAGGCCATCCTCGTCAGTGCCACGGCCCAGGCCGAGCGCTTCAGTTCCGCGGGACGCGCGGACACCGAGCCGCTTGCGGCGAACGACACGCCCGAGGGCCGCGAGAAGAACCGGCGCATCGAGATCGTGCTGTCGCGCGGCGAGGGCCGTTGACGTGAAGGCGCTTCTTTCGGCCCTGATTTCCTTCCGCGGCTTGTGCGGCCTGGTCGGTGCACTGCTGCTGGCCGTCGTCATCTGGTTGTTCGCGCCCGCGCTGGGCATCAACGCGCTGTGGCTGCTGCTGTTGCTGACGGTGCTGCCGGTGCTGATCTGGTTCACCGTCATGGCGTTCCTGGTCCGGCGCGCGCAAAAGCGCGACGCCGCACTGGTGGCCGGCGCCACGCAGACCGATGACAAGGCGGCCAAGGCCGGCGCGAAGGCGGCCGCGGCGAGCGAAGAAGAGCGTGCCGTGGCCGGCCGCCTGGCCGATGCGCTGGCGGCGATGAAGGCGGCCGGCGGCGGCAAGGGCGGTTACCTCTACGAACGGCCGTGGTACGTGCTGATCGGCCCGCCCGGCTCGGGCAAGACCACCGCCATCCGCAACTCCGGGCTTGATTTCCCCTTGGCCGAGGGCCGGGTGTCTGGCGTCGGCGGCACGCGCAACTGCGATTGGTGGATCGCCGAGCAGGCGGTGCTGATCGACACCGCCGGCCGCTACACCACGCAGGACAGCGATGCCTCGGCCGACAAGGCCGGCTGGGAGCGTTTCCTCGAGCTGCTGCGCCGCGAGCGCCCGCGCCAGCCGCTGAACGGCGTGGTGGTGGCTTTTGGCGCCGACATGCTGAGCCGGCTCGACCCCGCCGGCCGCGAGCAGCATGCGCAAGCCGTGCGACGCCGCGTGCGCGAGCTCGAACAAAAGCTCGGGCAACGCCTTCCAGTCTATTTCCTGATCAGCAAGGCCGACCTGGTGGTCGGCTTCTCCGAGTTCTTCGACGACCTAGACCGCGAATCGCGTGGCCAGGTCTGGGGCATGACCTTCGCTGCGGAGGCCGGTGCCGAGGGTCCGGTGACCAAGTTCGCGGCTGAGTTCAGCGCGCTCGTGCAGCGCCTGCAGGACCGTGTGCTCGAACGGCTGCAAGCCGAACGCGGTGCCGAGCAGCGCGCGCGCATCGCCGGCTTCCCGGCGCAGTTCGCGTCGCTGGAAGCGCCGCTCGGCGCTTTCATGCAGGCGGCCTTCGGCGGCTCCAAGCTTGACCCGGCGCCGTTTTTGCGTGGCCTGTACTTCACCTCCGGTACCCAGGAAGGCACGCCGATCGACCGGCTGACCGGTGCGCTCTCGCGCGCTTTCGGGTTGGATCCGCGGCGTCCTGCGGCGGTGATGGGGCAGAAGGGCCGCAGCTACTTCCTGGGTCGCCTGCTGCGCGACGTGGTCTTCAACGAAGCGCGGCTGGCAGCACGCGACCGCGGCCATGAGCGGCGCCGCCGCCTGGTCCAGATCGGTGTCGTGGCGGCCTCGGTGGTGCTGCTGCTCGGTGGCGCGGCGCTGGGCTGGTACGCGCTGAACATCGAATCCACGCGGGACCGGCAAACAGCTGCTGCCGTCGAAGCCGCCGAGACCAGCGCGAAGGGCCTGCCGCTGGACGTCGTCGCGCCCGCCGACGACTTGTCCCGCGTCTTGCCTTACCTCGACAGCGCGGGCGCGCTGCCGCCCGCAGCGCAGGGCGCCGGCGGCCGGCTGGGGCTGAGCCAGGAGGACAAGCTCGTCGGCGCGGGGCAGGTGGCCTACAAGCACGCGCTCGAGCGCGTGATGCTGCCGCGGCTGCTGTCACGCCTGGAAGGCCAGATCCGCGCCGGCATGCAGAAGCCGGCCTACCTGTATGTGGCCACCCGCGTCTACCTGATGCTCGGCCGCCAGGGCCCGCTCGATGCGTCGCTGATCAAGGAGTGGATGGCAGCAGATTGGGCGCAGGCCTATCCCGGCGCCGTCGCCGCGCCCACGCGCGACAAGCTGATGGCTCACCTGGACGCCCTGCTGGGCCAGGATTTCAGCACCTACGCGCTGGACGGCGTGCTGGTGGACACCGCGCGGCGCGTGTTCTCCCGCCTGCCGATGGCCGATCGGGTGTATGCGCGCCTGCGCAACACGGCCACCGACGCAGCGCCGTGGCGGCCGGCCGATGCACTGGGCCCCTCCGGCCAGCGCCTGTTCACGCTGCAGGCCGGCAAGCCGATCACCGAAGCCGCCGTGCCCGGCTTGTTCACGGTGGAGGGGCTGTACCGCAGCTTCCTGCCCCGCCTGCCCAAGGGCATCCTGGAAGCCGCGTCCGAGAGCTGGGTGCTGGGTCCTGAAGCGGCGGCCGCGGCGGCATCGAACCCGCAGCAGCTGGAGGGCGATGTGCTGCGGCTCTATGCGCAGGACTACATCGCCGAATGGCAGAAGCTGCTCGACAGCATCGCGCTGGCGCCATTCGGCAGTCCGACCAAGTCGGCCGAGGCACTCAACCTGCTGGGGGCGCCCAATTCGCCGCTGCGCGACCTGATGCAAGGCATCGCGAAGCAGCTCTCGCCCGGCACGGCGCCACCGGCGGTGGCCGCCGGCGCCGCGGCCACCACCGCCGCGGTGAAGGGGGTGACCGGTGCCGCGGTGAAGGGGGTCACCAGCGCAGCGCCGGCCGTACCGGGCGCCGGCGCTGTGACGGCCGGCGCTGCCGGCCGGCTGGCGGAGTCGATCGGCATCGCCGCGCCGACCAGTTCGGCCAGCGTGGTGGCCAAGACCGTCGAAGACCATTTCCGACCGCTGCGCGAAGCCGCGGGCAAACCGCTCGACGGCGTGATCGCGGTGCTGAACGAGTTGTACGTTCAGGTCGCCAAGGTCGCCACCGCCGCACCGGGCGGCGCCGCGCCGCCACCGGCCGCCGGGCTCGACCCCGGCCAGCGCCTGATGGCCGAGGCGCAGCGTGCGCCGGAGCCGCTGTCGCGCTGGCTCAGCGCGGCGGCGCAAGCGACCTCGGCCGTGCGCGCGGGGGGCACGCGCGCCACGGTGGCAGCGGCTGCGGCGCAACAGCTGGCACCGTTCTGCAAGGGTGTCGAGACCCGCTTCCCGTTCCGCCGCGACGCCGCCGCGCCGGACATGCCGATGGACGATTTCGTGCGGCTGTTCGGCCCGGGCGGCGCCTTCGAGTTGTTCTTCAACCAGAACCTGAAGGCGATCGTCGACACCAGCCAGCGGCCCTGGCGCCCGGCGGTGGCCGATGGCGGGCCGCCGCCGGTATCGCCGTCCGACATCGCGCAGTTCCAGCGCGCCGCGGCGATCCGGGATGCTTTCTTCCCCGCAGCCTTGCCCGGCCAGCCCAGCAGCGCGCTGCGCTTCGAACTGGTGCCGGTGTCACTCGACGCCGGTGCGAAGGGCGCGGTGCTCGAGGTCGACGGCGCCAAGACGGCCATCGCCCCGGGCGCCGCCGGTGCGCGCGCGGCGCAGTTGCAATGGCCCTCGAAAGGCAACGTCAGCCTCAGCTTCGACGGGGAAGCCTCGACCTTGAGCAACGACGGGCCCTGGGCGGCGCTGCGCTTCGTCGCACGGGGCAAGCTGCAGCCCACCAGCGTGCCGGACCGCTTGCGCCTGAGCCTGCAGCAAGGGGCCCGTTCGGGCGAGTTCGAGTTGCGCACCGGTTCCATCGTGCACCCCTTTGCGCTGCGAGAACTCGCCGAGTTCCGCTGTCCGCAACTGACGCCTTGAGACGACCCTGGACAACGATCACCTGGATGACGGGGGGAGGGCAGCATGACTGGCGTTTACGGCAAGCTGCCTTCGTATGGCGACTTCGTGCGGCGCGAGTTGCCGCAGTCTTTCGTGCTGCCATGGGACGAGTGGTTGCAGGCCGGCCTGGGTGCGGCACGTGACGCGCTGGGCCAAGAGTTCGATGCGCTGTGGGCGGCGGCCCCGCCGTGGCGCTTTCGCTTGGGCGCAGGCGCCTGCGGTGCCAGCGCGGTCGCCGGTGTGCTGCTGACCAGCCAGGATTCGGTGGGCCGGCAGTTTCCGCTGACGCTGGCCGCGCTGCTGCCCGACGACGCGTCGGCGCCCAACGATGCCTGGTATGCCGCGCTCGAGCAGGCGGGCCAGGCCGGGCGCGACCAGGGCGACAGCGTCGATGCTCTGCTCGCGACACTGCCCTCGGCGGCCATGGGGCACAGCTTTTTGGCTATCGATGGTGTTCCGGCTGAAGGCTGGTGGACGCGCGACGGCCGCCGCTGGCAGCTGTCGGCCCTGCCCACGGTGAGCCAGTTCCGCAGCCTGCTTCAAGGCGGCAATGGAGCGGGGGTCGGCGGCGGCAGCCGGGGCGAGCGCTTCGTCGCCCGGGCCGCCAGCCACCCCGGCACGGTGCGCACGCGCAACGAGGATGCCTTCGTCGACCGCGGCGACATCGGCCTGTGGGCCGTGGCCGACGGCGCCGGCGGGCATGGTGCCGGCGACGTCGCTTCCGCCGCAGTCGCCGCCGCGCTGTCCGATCTGCCCAGTGGCCTGTCGGCTGCCGAAATCCTGGCGCAGGTGCGGCTGCGGCTGGGCGCGGTGCATGCCGAGTTGCAGCGCATTGCCGCCGCCAGCACCAACGGCGAGATGCCGGTCACCACCGTCGTGGTGCTGATGGCCCGCGGCGACCACTTTGCCTGCCTGTGGGCCGGCGACTCCCGCGCCTACCTGCTGCGCGACGGCAGCCTGTGCCAGGTGACGCACGACCACAGCCTGGTCCAGGAACTGGTGGAAGCCGGTGCGCTGGCGCCCGAGGATGCCGAATCCCATCCGCAGGCCAACGTCATCACGCGCGCGGTCGGCTCCGAAGAAGCGCTGGAGCTGGACAAGGTGGCCGGCCGCATCCAGCCCGGCGACGTGCTGCTGCTGTGCACCGACGGTTTGTTCAAGGCGCTGCCGGAGAGCGATATTTCACGCCTGCTGGCCGCCGGCCAGGGGCCCGAGCAATTGCTCGAAGAGGCTTTGCGGGCCGGTGCCCGCGACAACGTGACGGCGCTGGTGGTTGAAGTCTAGTCCAGCGGCCTGGGGCGTTATCGGCCGGACACCGCGGCCCCGACCGCCGGCTCGTCGGCGTTGGCCGGCAAGCTGCGCCAGAAGCGGGTGCGCAGCTCCGCCAGTTCGGCCTGCGGGATGCCCACGGCCTCGGCGTTGAAGGCCCGCACGTCCGGTGTGTGCATCAGCAGCGCCTGGGCCTCGTTGAGCATCAGTTCTTCGTCGCGCTGGTTGTAGCCCAGGCCGGCCAGAAAGCGCCGCATCGACGCACGCTGCGCCTCGCTGAGGGCCTCGCGCCAGAAGCGCCGGCAGTGCTCGCGATAGGCCGGGCGGGTGTAGAAGCGGCCGTGGCTGAGTTCATGCCGCAGCACGGAATCGCGCCGGCGCTCGTCCACGGTTTCATCGACCGGCGTCGACGGGTCGTCGGGCTGGGTCGCGGTGAAGGTGATCACCGCCTGCGTGCCTTGGGGGCGCAGGCCCTGCGCTGTGTCGACCAGCAAGCCATGGCTCAGCAGCACCTGGCGCAGGCGCTGCTCCGGCGGGTTCAGGGGCTGCCCTTGCTTCAGGACCAGCGCGTAGAAGCGCGCCAGTCCGGCGCCGTCGTAGTCATGGCCCTGGTAGAAGGTCTGCGAGTTGTCGCCGGCGCGTGCGATCAGCGCGGCCAGTTCGCTGTCGGTGAGCACGCGGTCGCGCGGGGCATCGGCCTTCTCCAGCAGGGCGGCCATGCGGTTCATGGCCGCACCTTGCGCGGCCAGGCTGGGGAACTCGATCGCCAGCACCGCCGCGTTTTCCTGCAATCGCGCCACCCGCCAATCGGTGGAGTGCCCGGCCAGCCATTCGGCAATGCTCAGCGGCTGCGGCTGCGGCTGCGGCTGCGGCTGCGATGTCGACGGCTGCACCATCGGCTGCGCCACAGGCAGCGAGCGCGTCAGCAGGGCCGAAGCCGGCGCGGCGGCCGGGCTCGGCGCCGCAGCCTGCGCCGCAACCGGCGCTGCCGCCGGCCCGCCGCGCTGCGGCATCCAGCCGATCAGGATCACCAGCAAGGCCAGCAGCATCGCGGCGATGCCGGCCAGCGCCCAGCGCAGGACCATGTCCCGGCGCGCGGCCTTAGTCGGCGACAAGGGCGGCACTCAGCCGCGGATGGTGACGATGGTGACCCGACGGTTTTCGGGGGCGTCGATGCGGTCCTTGTTCAAGGGCTCGGCCGAACCCTTGCCCTGGGGCTGCAGGCGTTCGGGCAGCACGCCGTGCTTGCTCACCAGGTAGCCGACCACCGCTTCTGCGCGTTGCTGCGAGAGCTTGCGATTGATCTCCGCATCGCCGCGCGCATCGGCATGGCCTTCGACACGGAAAGTCAGGCCGGCCAGCGCGTCGGACTGCAGCGCCTTGCCCACCGTGTCCAGCGCCGATTGCGAATCACCGGTCAGCGCGGCCGAATTGGTCTCGAAGGTGATCAGCAGGTTGGCACGGCCGGGCGCGGCCGGTTTGGGTGGCGTCGCGGCCGCACCGGGCGCTGCCGGCTTGAAGCCGCGCATCGCGCCGCTGGCGCCCTGCGGCGGATCGATGTTCAAGGCGTCAATCAGCGCCGATTCGGTGACTTCCTTGTTCTTCAGCACGACCGGGTCGGCCGCATGGACCGGCAGCAGGCCGGCGGCGGCGAGCACCAGCGCCCCCAGCAGAGGACGCGGCAGGCAAGGAGGGGACAGGTGGTTCATGGGGCGTTTCCTCAAGAGTCGGGACAGGTGGCAGGCGGCTTCGATGCTGCGCCTCACGGGCGCGCGTCGAGCTGGCGCTGCTCGAACAGGTAGTCACCCCCGGACTGGTGGCCGGCCGCCCGCGAAGCACTGTACTGCGGGCGCTGCGGCAGCGAGCGCGCCACGGCAAAGCGTACGCGCTCGAAGACGTTGCCGCCAGCCTGCCAGTTCGAGACCTGGTCCAGCGTGTTCATCAGGTTGTAGGCAAACGGCGAGTGCCCGTTCTTGCCCTCGTCGAACACCGGCTCGTTGCCGCCGGAGGACATCACGACGACCGACTTGCGGTCGAGGATGGACTGCGGATTCGGCGGCGTGGCCTGCGGACGGATGCGCTCTTCGGAGGCCAGCGAACCCGAGTAGCAGCTGTCGGACACCAGCGCCACCTGCGATGCGCCGATCTGCGCCACGAGCCGGCTGATGTCGGTGTTGGACAGCCAGGTCTCGGGCTGCTTGGCCACGCTGTCGGACAGCAGCCAGTAGCCCAGCTTGGTGGTCTCCACGAGTTCGCCGTGACCGGCGTAATAGACCACCACCGAATCCCGCGGGCCGACGGTCAGCGCCAGGCGGTTGAGCGCGGCCACCAGGGCCGGCTTGGTGGCGTTGTCGATCACGATGGCTTCATAGCCGAGCTTGGTCTCGAAGACCTTGGCCACGGCGTGGGCGTCGCGCACGGCGTTGTTCAGCGGCGGGATCGACGCATCGCTGTAGCGGTCGACGCCGACGACGAGCGCGATCTTGCGTTCGATCTGCGGCAGCGACGCCGAGCGCACGGTGCGCTTGGCCAGCGGCAGCTCCGGCGGTTTGGCGGACTGCAGCGTGGGTGGCGTTGCGGCGACTGTCGGTGGCGCCGCGGGCGCAGCCGGAGCCTGGGGCGCCGTGGCCGCCGCTGGCGGCAGCGAGGGCGCGGCGGGCGCTGCCGGTGTGGCCTGCGGCACCGCGGGCACCGGCACCGCCGGCTGGCCGGCGATGCGCAGCTCCGGCGCCAGCCGCTCCTTGAGCTGGGCGGTGATCAGGCAAGTGCCTTGTTCGGCCTCCTGCAGCGTCCTGCACTCGCGCAGGTCGGCGAGCGTGGGGTTGCGTTCCAGTTTGGCGACGGCATCGGCCAGCAGGTTCTGCATGAACAGCTGGCGTCCGTCCAGCAGCCCCTGCACCTCGGCTTTGGACAGGCTGGACAGATTGACGGGCGCAAAGTCACCGCTGGGCTTGGCCTCCGTCCGGCCGCTGCTGGCGCCGGTTCCCGACATGTCCACGACGCCCGCGTCGGCATGCACGCGGCTGCCGCTGGCGGTGATCGTGGCGGTTGTGAACGTCGGCTCCACGACAAGGTCCGAGCCGATGAGGGTGGTCGTCACCGGCACCAGGTCGGCCGCCAGCGTCAGCGCCTGGGCATTGCCGCTGGCCTGGGAGAAGACATAGTTCTGCGCACTGAGCCCGCTGCCCAGCACGGCATAGCTGCCGGGCGGCGAGGTGGGCGTGGCCGAGGTCGTGAAGCTCAGCGTGCCCTGCGTGGCACTGGCCAGCGCATCGCCTGCCACGAAGCCGCTCACCGAGCCCGGCAGGCCATCGAGCGATTCGCCCAGGGTGCGCACCTCGGGTGTCGCCACGTACAGCAGCTGCGCCGGGGTGATGCGGGCGAACAGCACCGACGATTGCGTCAGCGTGTAGTTGGCGGCGTCGCTGCCGGTCAGCGTGTAGCCCGAGAAATTCACCGGCTTGCCGTTGCCCACGTTGCGGTCGGAGAAGTTGCCGACGCCAGTACCGGCCAGCGACACCGCATCACCGGGCAGGGT
>NZ_DATILJ010000025.1:0-36433 GCF_035476535.1 Aquabacterium sp. | reverse complement strand
TTGAGTCGCCATGGGCCTGCCAGACGATGCCGTCGCCGGCCTCGCCCAGCCACAGCGGCGCGCCGTGCAGGCGGCCGCGCAGCTGCTTGTACAGCGTGATCCAGCGCGCCAGTTCGGCACGCGCGGCCTCGTCGAGCCGGCGCAGGTCGGCTTCCACGCCCAGGTGCAGCGGCAGCGCGACCGCCGCGCGAAAGGCCAGCGCCTGGCTGCGGCCGGTGGTGTGCGAGCGTTCGGCGCCGACATGGGCGCCGAGTACTTCAGGCGGCATGAACTGCAGCGCGCCGCGCTGGATCGCCACGCGCGAGCGGGCGTCGTTGTTGTCGCTGGTCCAGAAGCGATGGACCTGCGGCAGGATGCCCAGGTCGATGCGCGCGCCGCCGGAGGCGCAGCTTTCGATCTCGACATCGGGGTGGCGTTCGCGCAGCCGCGCCAGCAGCGCGTACAGCGCCCTCACCTGCCCGTCGTAGGCCGCGCGGCCGTCGTGGCCCGCGGTGGTGAGGTCGCGGTTCATGTCCCACTTCAGGTAGCTGATGGGCAGCCGGGCCAGCAGCGCGTCGATGCAGCCGAAGACAAATTCGGCCACCTCGGGCCGCGCCAGGTCCAGCACCAGCTGCTGCCGCGCCGTCAGCAGCGGGCGGCCGGCCAGCTGCAGCGCCCAATCGGGGTGGGCGCGGTGGAGTTCGCTGTCGGGGCTGACCATCTCCGGCTCGACCCACAGGCCGAACTGCAGGCCCAGCGAGCGCACATGCGCGGCCAGCGGCGCCAGCCCCTGCGGGTACTTGACGGCATCGGGGCACCAGTCGCCCAGGGCCCGCGCATCGTCGCGCCGGCCGTGGAACCAGCCGTCGTCCAGCACGAAGCGCTCGACGCCGACCGCCGCGGCAGCCTCGGCCAGTTCGCGCAGCGCGGCCTCGTCGTGGCTGAAGTACACGGCCTCCCAGGTGTTCAGGTGCACCGGCCGCGGCGCCATCGTGCCGCCGGGCCAGCGCAGCGTTGCACGCGCGGCGGCGTGGAACGCGCGCATCACGCCGTTGCTGCCTTGCGTGCTGCAGGCGGCGACGAGCAACGGGGCCTCGAAGGCCCCGCCCGGCGGCAGGCACAGCTCACCCGGCGCCAGCCATTCGCCGAGCTGCCAGAGCCAGCCGCCGTCCTCGCGCGGCTCGATGCATAGGCGGCTGTTGCCCGACCACGCCAGCTGCGCGCCCCACACCGTGCCGGTGTGCGCGCCGGCGCCTTCGGCCAGCACCAGCGCACCAGGGAAGCCGTCGTGCGCAGTCCGACCGCGGTGGTTCTCGCGCAGCCAAGTCGACGGGCCGAGCGCATCGTCATGCTGGCGAAATTCATTGGCCCACTGGCCATGAACAGACCGCACGCAGCGCGCCTGCGCCGGCAGCGGCAGCGTGGCCGAGGCCAGCCACTGCAGTGACAACGGTGTGTCACCTTCGTTGACCAGCCGGGTGGCCACGCGCAGCACGTCGTGCGCATCCAGGCGCAGCGACAGCTCCACGCGCAGCGCCGCCACGCGGTCGTGCAGCGTGATGTGCAGCTGGCCGGGCTCCTGCCGCACGGTGCACTCATCAAAATGCTGCGCAAACTGCCGCCCGTCGCGGTGCGCCAGCAGCGCCGCCTGACCAAAGCCGCCGACGCCGAATGTCGGCAGCAGGCCAGCCGGCAGCTCCTGCTCCAGCGACGAGGGCGGCACGTAGCGTGCATCAGCCACGCGGTGCAGGGGCACGCCGTCCTCGGGCAAGCGTGGGCCCCACCAGCGCCACAGCGGCGCGCCCTGCGGCAGGCACTCGATGACCAGGCTGCTGCTGCTGCCGTGCAGCGCGACGATCGCAGACGTCATTTCACCGGGGGCCGTATGCCCAGCGCGGCCAAGACATCCTGGCAGGCACCCATCGTGTGGTAATCGGTCTTGCCGGCGGGGCTCTTCTCGTCGCTCAGCTTCTCGTTGGACGGCGAGAGCACGCGGTACCAAGCACCGTGCTCGTGGTCGATGAAGTGCTCCCAGGCATAGGCCCACAAGCGGTCATACCACTGCCAGTAGGCCTCGTCGCCGGTGCGCACGGCCAGCCAGGCGGCGGCGGCCAGGCTCTCGGCCTGGACCCAGAAGTACTTGTCGCCGTCGCAGACCTGGCCGTCGGGGCCGAAGCCGTAGACCAGGCCGCCGTGCGCGTCGTCCCAGCCGTGTTGCATCGCGGCGTCGAACAGCTGGCGCGCGGTCTCGTGCAGCCAGGCCGGGGCAGCATTGCCGAGGCGGCGCTCCAGCTGCAGCAGCAGCTTGGCCCATTCGGTGAAGTGGCCGGTCTGGAAGCCCCAGGGGCGGAAGATGTTGCTCTTGTCGTGGCGGTTGTAGTCCCAGTCGGGCGTCCAGTCGGCGTGGTAGTGCTCCCAGATCATGCCGCCCGCCAGTTCGGCCTGGCGCTGGGTAATGCCGTGGGCCAGGACCCGGGCGCGGTCCAGGTAGCGCTGCTCGCCGCTGGCGGCATGCGCGGCCAGCAGGGCTTCGCAGGCGTGCATGTTGGCGTTCTGGCCGCGGTAGCTGCCCAGCCGCCAGTCGGGCGTGGCTTCGTCGGCATACAGCGCATGGGCGGGCTGCCAGAACTTGCGTTCCATCAGATCGAAGGTCTGCGCCATGCCTTCGCGCGCGCCGGCCACGCCGGCCTCGGCCGCATGGGCATGGGCCAGCAGCACGAAGGCCAGGCCATAACAGTGGTTGGTACCGTCCAGCACCTGGGCACGGCCCTCGTGCCAGTCGATCAGCCAGGCATAACCTTCCTGCGGCTGCGCATGCGCCTGGCGCACGAAAGCCAGCGCATGGGCCACGCCAGCCACCGGCTCGCCGAACCAGCGCCAGGCCAGCGCGTGGTTGAAGACGAAGCGCGTGCTGCTGACCAAATGGCGCGTGCGCCGGTCGTACACCGTGCCGTCGTCCTTGAAGAAGTGGAAGCAGCCGCCGCCGGCGTCGTGCGCGCGCGGGGAGTAGAAATCCAGCGTGTGGCGCATGTGCGCCAGCAGCGCCTCGGGGCGGCGCAGCTCGGGTCGGGGGGGCCGGGTTGCGGGCCGGGTTGGGGGCCGGGTTGGGGGCGGGAAGGTCATGGCAGCACTTTCTCACGCAGGAAGTCGACGAGTTCGTCGGCCATCCGGGCGTGCACATCGATGCGGGGATGGGCCCAGGCAAAGGCCTTGAAGGTGTAGGTCCAGACCAGGGGGTCGCCCTCGGCACGCAGGCGCTCGGCGGTGGCCGCCAGCACGCGCAGCAACTCGGGCTGCTCCATCCAGGCCGACATGCCGCCGATCGCCAGCACCAGCCGGGCCTGCGGATAGCGCTGGCGCAGCCCGCGCACGAAGCCGAGGTAGCGCTCGCCGAAATCGGCCGCAAACGGCTCGCCGCGCGAGACCGGCAAGCCATGGTCGTTCTGGCCCAGGTTCGCCAGCACCACGTCGGGCACGCGCTGGCCCGTCACCGCGACGGGCGCGATGGGGGCGTCGGCGTGCGGTGCCACGCGGTCCCAGATCTGCGGCATCAGCAGCGCGTCCCAGGTGCGCGTGATGCCAATGCCGCTGACTGCGATGCCCACGTAGTCGGCGCCGAGTCGTTCGGCCGTTAGCGCCCCGTAGGCGCGTGTGCCGTCGTGGCTGGAAAGATCCTCGTACTGGTCGGTGCCCAGGTCGCCGTTGCAGGCGCCAGCGGTGATGGAGTCGCCATAGAACTCCAGCCGCAGCGGCCGCGCGGGCGGCGGCGCGAGCAGCTGGCCATCGGCCGCCAGCCGCAGGCCGAGGAAGCGCGCCTCGGCCATCGCGCCTTCGGTGCGTTTGACGATGCGCAGGCTGTGTTCGCCGGGCGCCAGCGGCGTGCGCAGCTGCCAATCCTGGGGACCATCTTTGCTGGGGCCCTCCCCGCGCAGCGCCAGCAGGTGGCGGCGGCCGTCGACCTCCACCGTGTAGAAGCTGGTGCCGCGCGTGGCCGCCAGGCGCAGCGCCAGCCGCGTGCCGGTGAAGCGCGCGCGGATCTCGCTGCCGCTCCAGGCCAGCAGCGGGGCCTGCGGCTGCCGGGTGTCGAAGCGGCCGGTGTAGGCCAGACGGGCGTCGTCGGCGCGCACGTGCTGCCAGCCGGGCGCGGCATCCGCCGCCGGCAGCGCCGCGAAGTCGCCCGGCTGCTGCGCCTGCAGCGCCGGCGGCAGCAGGCCGGCGGCCATCACGGCCAGCAGGCTGGCGGGTCGGCCGCTGCCGGCGAACTCATCACGCTTGACGCGCACATGCAGCAGGTGCGCGCCGGGTTCGAGGCCGTGGCCGACGACGGTGTAGTGCCAGCCCAGGTAGCCCTGGCGCTCGGGCACGTGGCCACGCACCGTCACTGGCGCGCCGTCGTCGACCCAGGCTTCCAGGTTGCGGTAGAGCGCACTCTCGGCATGGAACAGCGCGATCTGCGAACCCCAGACGAGGAACGAGGCCTGCGCGTCGTCGGCGGTGGTGGTCCAGCCCGCTGGCTGGCCACCCGGCAGCGCGGCCCACTCGGGGTGGACCTCGCCGCCACGCGTGAAGCCCTGGTTGCGCCAGGGCTCGAGCGCGCTGCCGGCGACGCTGCGCACAAACTCGTGATCGCGCCCGTGCAGCGGTGTCGGCAGCACGGCCGGCGTGGGCAGCACGGCCGGCACGGGCAATGCGGCCTGCACCGCCGGTGCGGCCGAAGCCGGGGCCTGCGCGGCGGCCTGCAGCGTCTCGATGACGGCCTGCGCGATCGCATCGTGGCCGCGCTGGTTCGGGTGCACCGGCTCGTCGTACAGCGCCTCCCAGCGCAGCTGCCCGGCATCAGCACGGTGCTGCGCCCAACGGCCAAAGTCGATGGCCGTGAGGCCGTAGTGCGCGGCCAGCCGCAGCTGCGGCTCGACCGTGTCGCGCGCCTGGTTGCCTTGCTGGGTGAGCTGCAGCGTCACCACCGCCGGCGGCTTGGGGGCTGACAGCAGCTGGCGCAGCAGGCCTTCGTAGCTGCTGTCCCGCACGGCAGGATCCAGCCAATGGTCGTTGACGCCGTATTCGACGAACACCAGGTCGGGCGCGGCATCGAGCACATGCGCTTTCACGCGCTGCACGGCCGCGGCCGAATCGGTGCCGCTGACGCCGGCGTTGATGAAGCGCACGGTGCCGCGCTGTCCCAGCCAGGCGGCGGTCTGCGCGGCCCAGCCGCGTTCACGCGGCGGGTTCGCCGCATAGCCGGTGGTGATGGAGCCGCCGATCGTCGCCACGGTGACCGGCTGGCCGGCCTCCAGCTGCCGCAGCACCGCCTGCAGCCGAACGTCGGCGGCCTCAGCCGCGCCGACCATGATGCCCATGCCGATGCCCATGCCTACAGTCCATGCCCGAAATCCTTTCATGTTGTTGCCTGATGCTTTGTCACTTGACTCATCCCCTCGGGGTGTTCATGCGACTGTGGGCACCTGTGCGAGGCGCTCGATCATCTCCAGCCCGGCGCGCACGTGGTGGTACGGGCATTCCCACGGTCCGGCCTTGGGCACCTCGGCCAGCGGCGTGCCGTGTTCGTCGAGCACCTTGAACCAGTCGCCGCCCGCACGGTCGATGTGGTGGCGCTCGATGTACTGCCCTGCTCGCCAGGCGGCCTGCGCATGGCGCACGTCACCGCCGTGCTGCCAGGCGTCCCAGAAGCCCACCACCGCCTCGGCCTGGCACCACCAGTGGCTGCGCCGGTCGGTGACGCTGCCGTCGAAGTGGCCGGCGCCGAACACGCGTCCGTCGTCGGCCACGCCGCGTTCGAGCACCGCGTCGGCCACCTCCCCGGCCAGCGCGCGCACGCGCTCGCTCAATATCGGGTCATGCAGCACCTCGCAGGCGCGCACCAGCAGCCACGCGGCTTCGATGTCGTGACCCCAGGACACCTGCGGCGTGAGGTTGCGCCAGTCGCGCGTGAAGAACAGGCCGAAGCAGCGCTGCTGCGGCAACCACAGCCGCGTGAGGAAGATCTCGACCAGCGCGCGCAGCCGGGCCGCCACGCGCAGTTTCGGGCAGCAGCGCAGCAGCTCGGTGTAGGCCTCGAGCACGTGCAGCATCGTGTTCATCGACTTCGGCGCGGGCGGCTCCTGTTCGGACAGCCGGGCGCCGGGCAGCAGCTGCCAGTCGCGCGTGCAGCCTTCGAAGAAGCCGCCTTCCGCGGCGTCCAGCGCGTGGGTGTCCAGCAGGTCGAACAGCTGCAGCGCGTGCTGCAGCGCCGGCGTGCTCGACTGCGGCGGCAGCAGCCGCTGCTTGCACTGCCAGGCGTGGCAAGCCGTCAGCGCATAGATCGCAAAGGCCTGGGCATAGGTCTGCTTGTGCTCGGCGAGGGGCCGGCCTTCGGCATCCACCGACCAGTACACGCCCCCGTGTTCGGCATCGGTCAGCGGGCCGCACAACCAGTCCCAGGCGCGCCGCGCCGCCTGCGCACCGGCGGCGTCGGGCCCCAGGCGCAGCTGCGCGCTGGCAAAGGTCCACAGCAGGCGCGTGCCCAGCACCGCGCTGCGTGGCAGCTCGCGCAGCGCGCCGTCGTTGCCGCGGCCGCCCAGCAGCCGGCCGTCGGCGCTGAACATCTCGCGCTGCCACCACGGCAGCACGTTGTCGGTCAAGTCCTGGCGCAGGCGCGCGGCCCAGGCCTGGCGGGCCGGGCCGGTGGGCAGCGCGGTGTCGTCGAAGGGGTTCAAAGGGCTGAGTGAGGTCATAGGGCTTGCACGATGGCGGCGACATCGCGGCCGAAGCTCGGGCAGGTCAGGTCCAGCGCGCCGTCGCGCAGTGTGGTCTCGGTCGTCGCAAGACCTGCGGCCGTGGCCAGCGCCTCGCCGCTGCCGGCGTCGAACCAGCGCACCCGCACCCGGCCATTCACGCGGCCATTCACCCGGCCATCAGCCAGGGCCAGGCCTTGCACGCGCACGCGGCCGTCGACGATGGCCGGGTAGTCCGGCTGCCACGGACGGGCGGGATCGGTGCCGCCGGTGGCTTCCTGCCAGGCCTCGCGCAGCGCGCTGGCGTCGTGCAGGTCGGCGCGCACCCACAGCAGCACGCTGGTCGGGCCGGCCAGGGCCAGCGCGTGGGCCTCGCCCCCGGCGAACTCGGCCGCGTGCGGACGGTGGCCAGCCAGGCGCAGGCCGCTGTCGTGCAAGGCCTGCAGATAACGCGTTATGCCGCGGTACGCCGGCCAGACGTTCAGCGGGTCGACCAGGTGATCCCACCACCAGTACAGCGCGGTGGCCGCGAAGCCGTGGAACAGCGGCGCCCACAGGCCGTTGTGCAGGTGCACGGCGTCCCAGTTGAACGGGCGCGGGGCCTTGGCGTCGTGCGTGGTCTCCAGGCCCAGTTCGCTGGCCACCAGCGGCTTGCTGGTGATGCCGTCGTCACGCCACTCGCGCGCCGCTCCGGCGTAGTGCAGCATCAGGTCGCGCGAGGTGTAGTCGTGCTGCTGCGCGTAGTCCAGCGCGGGCATCTTCCACGACGCGGCATCGCCGCGGTCGGCCCAGCTGGTGCTGCGCAAACGGCGGTAGGGGTCGTGCGCATCGAGCACGCGGCTCATGCGGGTGAACCACGGGCGCAGCTGGGCCGCGTCAATCGGCGTCCAGGTGACCTCGTTCCACCACTCCCAGCTGTGCAGCGCCGGGCTGTGTGCCCAGCGCGCAGCGATGTAGCGCACACGGCGCTCGAACAGGGCTTGTGCGCGCTCGTCGGTGACGAAACCCTCCGGCGCGGCCAGCGGCCCGCCATTGGCCTGGTTGTAGGGGTTGTCTTGCCACTCCGCGTCGTTCTTCTCGGTGAAGGCGCCGTGGTTGACCAGGCACAGCATGATGCGGATGCCCAGCGATTCGGCCAGCTCGAACACCGCGTCCAGCTGCGCCGCGCGGTCCATGCGGACGGCGTAGTCGCCCAGCCCGGTGTCCTTCCACTCGATGCCGAAGGACCAGCTGGCCATCCACAGCCGCGCAAAATTGCCGCCGTTCTCGGCCAGCCGCGTGAACCAGCGGCGGTAGTCGGCCAGCGGTTGCGGACCCGCGCCCCAGCAGACGTTCAGGCCCACGGGCACGAAGGGCGTGCCGTCGTCGAAAGCGAAGTAGCGCGGATCCTGCGGGTCGATGACGATGCGCTGATGCGCGACGACGCTGCTCACGTCGAACTCGAAGCTTGCGCCCAGGGCGACAGCCTCGCCGCCGCCGATGCGCGCCCGCGGCGCGGCGCGCCAGCGGCCGGCCAGCGGTGGCAGCAGGCGCAGCACCCACTGGCTGCCCAGCGGGTCGCGGCTCCAGAAGGCGGTGACGTGCAAGCTGCGGCCTTGCGGGCCGCTGAACTCGCACGACAGGTCGTAGTGCGCGGGGTCGAAGAACTGCGCCGGCGTGCCGGGCATGGGCGTGGCCAGCCGCCATTCGAGCCAGCCGCCGCCGCGCACGCGCGGGCCTTCCCAGCGCGCCGCGGCAGCAGCCTCACGAGCGAGATTCAGATCGGCCGCATTCATCGGCGCTGCCGTGCAAAGCTCGGCCAGGCCGGTGCCGAGCAGGCCAGCCACGAAGGCACGGCGGGGTAGCGCAGGAGCAGGGTTGCCATGGGTCATCGGGTCGGCGTGAGCTCAGCCTTTGGTCGCACCGGCGGTGAGGCCGTCGACGAACTGGCGTTGGAAGAACAGGAAGGCGAGGATCGCCGGCAGCGACGCGATCAGCGAGCCGGCCATCAGCACCGCGGCGGACTGCGGGTTGTAGCTCAGGTTGCCGGCCATCTTGCCCAGCTGCAGCGGCAGCGTCATGTGCTGCGCGTCGTTGATCACCAGCAGCGGCCACAGGAAGTTGTTCCACTCGGCAATGGCCACCGGAATGGCGATGGCCGCCAGCGCCGGCCGCAGCAGCGGCAGCACCACGCTCCACCAGATGCGCACGGTGCCCGCGCCGTCCATCGTGGCGGCGTCCACCAGTTCGCTCGACACCGACAGGATGATCTGACGAAAGTAGAAGACCACGAAGGCCTTGGCCAGCCCGGGCACCAGCAGCGCCGGGTAGGTGTTGATCCAGCCCAGCGCGGCGACGGTGAGGAAGTTGGGGATGATCGTCACTTCCCACGGCACCATCATGCTGGCCAGCATCAGGCCGAACAGCGCGCGGCTGCCCGGAAAGGGCCGCTTGGTCAGCACGAAGGCAACGAAGGACGCGGCCAGGATGCTCAAGGCAGTGACGAACAGCGTGACCACCAGGCTGTTCAGGTAGTACTGGCCGAATCCGTAGCCTTCGCTCAGCACCTGGAAGATGCCGGCCCAGTGGTCCCGGTCCTGCGGGTTGTCGACGAAGCCCGGGTCGTAGAAGTTCTGCAGCGTCGGCTTGTGGACCCAGAAGGTCGGTGGCTGCTGCACCAGCTCGGGCGCGGTCTTGAAAGCGCCGATGGCCATCCAGTAATACGGCACCAGCATGCTGGCGACCAGCAGCCACAGTGGTGCGCGGGCCAGCAGCAGCCAGCGGCTGCGCTTTTCGTTGGCTAGAGCCCTCATGTCAGCGCGCCGCCCTCGCCTTGCCGCTGGTCGAGTGACTGCTGATAGCCCGTTGCGGCCGTTCGGTTGTTGTTCTGAGAGCCGACATTCGATTGTTGAGTACTGGCAAGTGGCCGGGATTTCGTCCCGGCGGCCGACCTACTTTCTTTGCTGGTGCAACGAAAGTAGGCAAAGAAAGCACCTGATAACCAAACGTTCATTTGTGCCTCCGTCACTCCAGCACGGAGGCACAATTGTGAACACGCCCCTGGCATTCTTAATACCCCGAACCGTCGGTCACCAGATTGGCAATAAAACCGCACTGGCATACGAAAGCGTGCAAGCCTCGGGACGAATGGGCGCAAGGCGCCCGGCGAGTAGTGAAAGCGGTGCCCCGCTTTCGAATGCCAGGGCGTGTTATGTGCCAATCTGGTGACCGACGGTTCGGGGTATTGAGAACGCCGGGGAGGTGCCGCCAGTGGCGCGGCTGCACACCGCGTGCGGAGGCACAGATGAACGTTTGGTTCTAGGCCCTCTTCTTTGGTTACTTTCTTCTGGGCCACCAGAAGAAAGTGACCCGCCCGCCGGGGCGGAATCCCGGCAACTCTCCAGTACTCGACTCTCGAAAGTCGGCTTTCAAGACAACGACCGAACGACCGCGAAGGGCCGACAGCAGCCGCAGACCTCATCAATCCGCCTCCGAAGCACGGCCAAGCTTGAGGTTCACCCAAGTCAACACAAAGAGAATCGTCGTCAACACCCACGCCGCCGCCGAGGCGTAGCCCAGGTCGAGCTGGTGGAAGCCGTAGTCGAACAGGTAGGTCACCAGCATCAGTGCCGAATCGAGCGGGCCACCGATCGCATCGACCGAGCCGAACAGCAGGTAGGGCTCGTAGAACACCTGGAACGAGGCAATCATGCCGGTGACCCCCACGTACAGCAGCGTGGGCCGCAGCATCGGCAGCGTGATGTGCCACAGCCGATGCCAGCGCGTGGCGCCGTCCAGCGTGGCGGCCTCGTACAGGTCGGCCGGGATCGAGCGCATGCCGGCAACGAAGATGACCAGGTTGTAGCCCAGCACCGACCACACGCCGATGGCCACCAGGATCACCATGCTCCACGACGGATCGCCGAGAAAGCGCACCGGCTCCAGGCCGAACCAGCCGCGCACGCTGTTGAACAGACCGTAGGACTCGGAGTTGGCCAGCCACTTCCACGCCGAGATCGCGCCCACGCCACCGGCCACCGAAGGCAGGAAGAAGGCGATGCGGGCGACCTGGTGCAGCCGCGACTGGCTGCCGAAGGCCAGCGCCAGCAGCAGCCCCAGCACCACCGCGAGCACCGAGACCAGCACCATGTACAGGCTGGTGTTGGACAGCGCGCGCCAGAAACGCTCGTCGGCAAACAGGTCGGCGTAGTTGCGCCAGCCGACCCAGCGCGGCGCCGCGGTGGCGTGGTACTCGGTGAAGCTGAGCCAGGCCGAGCGCAGCACCGGCCACAGGTTGAAGACCGCGAACAGCGCGATGAAGGGTGCCACCAGCAGCATGTCGCGGCCATGGCGGCGCAGCGTGCGGTGCAAGGTGGAATGAGTCATGGATAACCCATTAATTCAGCGGCCACCGACGAGCGCGCGGTTCATCTTCTCGGCGGCCTTGCTCAGCTCCTGCTGCGCATCACCGTCGGCCAGCACCACGCGCTGCACCGCGCGGGTCAGCGATTCGGACAAGCGCTGCCAGCCGGGGCAGTTCGGCGGGCCTTCGGTGTCTTTCAGCTGCGCCATCAGCACCTGCTTGTGCTGCGGCGGCAGCGGCAGTGCGGCCAGCTGGTCGGTGCGCCCGCCGGGCAGCCAGACCAGGCCCAGCGGCAGCGCCGCTTCGCCCATGCGGCGCGTGACATCGGCCTGGTAGACCGTGCGCAGGAAGTCCAGTGCCAGGTCGACGTTCGGCGAGAACGAGGTCACCCCCATCACGGTGCCGCCGATGAAGGCGGTGTTGCGTCCTCCCGGCGCGGCCGGCAGCGGTGCCGCGGCCCAGCGGCCGGCGATCTTGCGGCGCGTGATGTCCAGGCTGGACAACTGCCAGGTGCCCGACTGGATCAAGGGATAGGACCCGTTCTCCAGGCCGCCATCGGCGTCGGGCCAGGTGTCGGTGGGCGCCTTGAGCTGGCGGTAGATCGTGGCGTAGTAGTTCAGCGCGCGCACAGCCTCGGGGCTGTCGACCAGCGCCTTGGTGCACTGCGCGTCGTAGAGCGCGCCTCCCGCCTGCAGCAGGTACGGAAAGAAGCCCAGCCAGCTGGTATTGCCCCATTGCTGCGCGTAGCCGCGCGCGCCGCCGGCGCGCAGCCGGCGCACCTCAGCGTCGAACTCGGCATAGGTGGCGGGCGCCTTGGGCAACAGGTCGGTGCGGTAGTACTGCAGCTGCACATGCATGTCGAACGGCGCCGCGTGCATCACGCCGTCGGGCCGCCGCACCGAACGAATGGCGCCCGGCGCGGCATGCTGCTCCAGCAGCTTCACAAGATCCGGCGCGCGCTGGTTGAGGTCGATCAAGGCACCCTTGGCGCCCAGGTCGATGCCGAAGGTGGTGCCGCCGGTGATGACGTCGGGCCCGCTGCGGCTGGCCAGCGCCGCCGAGTACTTGGACATCGCATCGGCCCAGGGCACGTCGCGCACCTCGACCTGCACGCCCGGGCGCTTCGCCTTGAAGGCCTCGACGGCCGGCTGCAGCACGCGCACCACCTTGTCGTCGCCGACCATCCACACGACGAGCTTCTGCGCCTGCGCGCTCAAGGCGGCGCTCATCAGCACGGCCGCGAGGCCGAGCCGTGAACACGATGCGGACCGTCTTCCTTTGAACACCAAGATCCCCATCGGCCAACGCTCAAACAGATCGTTTACTAAACATCCAGCATTATCTCCACGCCTCATGGACATGCAATCCTCCAGTCACACACGGTTTCCCGTAGGTGGAATCCCGAAGTGACGACAACTAAACAAGGAAACAAACTACGCAACATAACTTATGTTTAGTTCACCGGTACGTTCCGGTTGGGAGATCGAGACGTGGCCGGGCTGAGCTTGAGAGGGATCGAGAAGCGATACGGGGCCGTGCCGGTGCTGCACGGCATCGATCTCGACATCGTGGACGGCGAATTCATGGTCTTCGTCGGGCCTTCGGGTTGTGGCAAGTCGACCACGCTGCGTGTCATCGCCGGGCTGGAAGAACTCTCGGCCGGCAGCTTGAGCATCGGCGAGCGGGCGGTGCACGACGTACCGGCGGCGCAGCGCGGCGTGGCGATGGTGTTCCAGAGCTATGCGCTGTACCCGCACATGACGGTGCGCGAGAACCTGGCCTTCGCGCTGAAGCTGGCGCGGCGCACGCGGGCCGACATCGACGCCGCGGTGCAGCGCGCGGCGACCATTCTGCAGATCGGGCATTTGCTCGATCGCAAGCCGGGTGCCTTGTCCGGCGGCCAGCGCCAGCGCGTGGCGATCGGCCGCGCCATCGTGCGCCAGCCGGCGGTGTTCCTGTTCGACGAGCCGCTGTCCAACCTGGATGCCGCGCTGCGCGTGCAGATGCGCACCGAGCTGGCCCGGCTGCACCGCGAACTGGGCACGACGATGATCTACGTGACCCATGACCAGGTCGAGGCGATGACGCTCGGCCACCGCATCGCCGTGTTCAACGGCGGCCGCATCGAACAATGCGGCGCGCCGCTGTCGTTGTACGAGCAGCCGGCCAGCCGCTTCGTCGCCGGCTTCGTCGGCAGCCCGGCGATGAACTTCCTGCGTGCGCAGACCGTCGCGCCGGACACGCTGAAGGTGGCCGGCAGCCTGCTGCAAGTGGCCGCCAGCTCATCGCGGCCGGCCGAGCTGGTGCTGGGCGTGCGGCCCGAGCACCTGAGCCTGGCGCCGCCCGGCAGCGGCATCGACGGCAGTGTCGATGTCGTCGAGCACCTGGGCGGTGAGCAGATCGCCCACCTCTTGCTGCCCAGCGGCGAACGGCTGCTGGTGCGGCTGTCTGCCGAGCATGCGCGGCCCCGCGTCGGCGACGCCGTCAGCGTGCGGCTGCCGCCGTCGCGCATCCACCTGTTCGCCGCCGATGAGGCCGGCCACCGCCTCCATTGAATCCGTGCCCACACCTGTGAATCCCGAAAACCTGATTGATCTGCACAGCGGCTGGCAACTCGCCGAAGTGCCCGCCGGCGCCGAAGTGGCTGCCATCAGCGCCCTGCCCCCGTCCGAATGGATCGCCGCGGCCGTGCCCGGCAGCGCCCATGGCGCGCTGCTGGCGGCCGGGCGCATGCCCGACCCCTTCTTCGGCATGAACGAAGCGCAAGTGCAGTGGGTGGGTGAACGCAGCTGGGCCTGGCGTCTGGTGTTCGAAGCCACCCAACTCTCGACGCACGAGGATCTGGTCTTCGACGGGCTCGACACCTATTGCAGCGCCTGGCTCAACGGCACGCGGCTGCTGGACTCGGACAACATGTTCGTGCCCCTGCGGGTGGCCGTGCGCGCGCTGCTGCGCCCGGGACCCAACGAACTGCTGCTGCGCTTCGACCCGCCGCTGCAGCGCGCGCGCGAGCAGGAAGCCGCGTTCGGCCAGCGCGCGCTGTGGAACGGCGACAGCGCGCGCCTGTATGCGCGCAAGGCGCAGTACCACTTCGGCTGGGACTGGGGCCCCGTGCTGCTGACCAGCGGACCGTGGCGGCCGGTGCGGCGCCACGGCTGGGACCTGCGCATCGCCGATGTCGCATGCCACCCGCAGCTGGACCTGGCCACCGCCCGCGCCACGCTGCGGCTGCACACGCGGCTGGCCGGCGCCACCGACGGGCTGCACATCGAACACGAACTGCTGGGCCCGGATGGTCGCCGCGTGGCCGCGACATCCAACCCGGCCGGCGTGGCCGAGGCCGCGCTGGTGGTCGATAACGCCCAACTGTGGTGGCCACGCGGCCTGGGCGCACAGCCGTTGTACACGCTGTGCACCCGCGTCACCGACGGCGAGCGCACGCTGGCCGTTGACCGCTGCCGCATCGGCCTGCGCACGCTGCGCCTGGTGCAGGCGCCGGTGCAGGGCGAGGCGGGCTCCAGCTTCTGCTTCGAGGTCAACGGCGTCGAGTTCTTCGCCGGCGGCGCGAACTGGATTCCCGACGACAGCCTGCTGGAGCGCATCTCGCCCGCGCGCTACCGCGAACGCGTGGCGCAGGCCGCGGCGGCGAACATGAACATGCTGCGCGTCTGGGGCGGCGGCATCTACGAGGAAGACGCCTTCTACGACGCTTGCGACGAGCTGGGCCTGCTGGTCTGGCAGGACTTCATGTTCGCCTGCGGCATGTACCCGGCCCACCCGGCGTTCCAGGACAGCGTGCGCGCCGAGGCGCAAGCCGCCGTCACACGCCTGCGCCACCACGCCTGCCTGGCGCTGTGGTGCGGCAATAACGAGGACTACGCCGTGGCCGAGTCCATTGGCAATTACGGTCCCGCTGCGGCACCGGACGCCTTCGCCGCCCGCGCCCTCTACGAGCAGCTGCTGCCCGAGGTCTGCCGCGCGCTGGACCCCACCCGCCCCTACTGGCCCGGCAGCCCCTATTCGCCCAACCCGGACGGCATCAGCCTGTCGTCCGACCCCAGCGTCGGCGACCGCCACAGCTGGGAGGTGTGGCACCAGCAGATGCTGCCCTACCAGCGCTACGGCGAAGTGCAGGGGCGCTTCGTCAGCGAGTTCGGCATGCAGTCCCATGCTTCGCTGGCGCTGCTGGAGTCCGCACTGCCACCGGCCGAGCGCTTTCCGGAAAGCCGCACGGTCACCTGGCACAACAAGGCTGGCTCCGGCGTGCCCGACGGCCACCGCCGGCTGGCGGTGTACCTGGCCGACAACCTGCGTGTCGGCACCACGCTGGCCGAGCATGTCTACGCCACGCAGTTCGTGCAGGCCGAGGCCATGCGCTATGCCTACCAGGACTTCCGCCGGCGCTGGCAGCAGCCCGGCGCGCGCGCGGTGGGCGGCGCGCTGGTCTGGCAGCTCAACGACTGCTGGCCGGCCACCAGCTGGGCGCTGATCGACGCCGCCGGCACCGTCAAGCCGGCCTGGCATGCCATCCGCCGCGCGCTGGCGCCGCTGGCCGTGGCGCTGCGGCTGACGCCGCAGGGCGCGCAGGTGGCGGTGATGAATGCGACGCAGCAGCGCGAGCTGTGGCTGGTGCTGCGCCTGTTCAGCCTGGACGGCCGCTGCCTGCACGAGTCGCGGCTGGAGGTGCAGGCGCTGGCGAACGCCAGCACCGAACTGGAGCTGCCGCTGCCGCCGTTCAACGAAGCGGTGGTCGGCGAGCTCCGGGCGCTCGGTGGCGATGGCCTGGTCGAACCGGCGCGCGACTGCGCCTGGCCCGAGCCGTTCAAGTTTCACCCCCTCGCGGCCGCGGCCCCGGTTTTCCAGCGCGATGGTGCGTCATTGCGCATGAGCTGCGATGTCCCCGTCAAGGGCCTGTGGCTGGAAGCCCCCGGCACGACGTTCAGCGACAACTTCATCGACCTGATGCCCGGCGCGCCATGTTCGGTAGCGCTGCAGGGCGCAACACCGCGATCCCTGCGCTGGACGGCGCTGGATCAGCCGACACAGAACACCCCACTGAGCCCCCCACTGGGCAGCCGCAACCAGGACATCGGCCCACCGGCCGACGCACCGGTTGCCGGCGAAGAACGAGGACGTCGACCCGACCTCGCCGGAGCTGAGGCGGCACCTGCCGCGCGCGTTAGTCGTCCCTGACGGGGACCTGAGCTGAAAACCCTCGAAGTAAAGGTAGATGAGATGAGACAACTCAAGAAGACAGCGGTGTCGGTCGCGGCGGCGCATGTCGCCCTGCTGTGGAGCAGCTTGGCGCTGGCGCAGTCGGCGCCGGCACCGGCCACGGCGGCCTCCGCGCCGGCCGCCAGCAAGACCGAGGCGGCGGACAAGCCGCAGGCCATCATCGTGACCGGCCAGCGTGCGTCGATGATCTCGTCGCAGAAGCTCAAGCAGGACGCCGACGAAATCGTCGACTCCATCGTCGCCGAGGACATCGGCAAGCTGCCCGACCGCTCGGTCACCGAGGTGCTGCAGCGCGTGGTGGGCGTGACCATGGACCGTACCCAGGCCCGCAACGACCCGATCCGCTACTCGGTGGAAGGCTCGGGCGTGCTGATCCGCGGCCTGACCTACGTGAGCAGCCAGCTCAACGGCCGCGAGTCCTTCAGCGCCAACGGCGGCCGCATGCTCAGCTTCGAGGACGTGCCGCCCGAGCTGATGTCCGGCGTGGACGTCTACAAGAACCCTTCAGCCGAGCAGATCGAAGGCGCCATCGGCGGCCTGGTCAACCTGCGCACGGCGATGCCCTTCGACTACAACGGCTTCAAGGGCTCGGCCTCGGTCAAGGCCAGCACCGCCAAGCTGCGCGGCACGACGCGGCCCGAATACAGCGGCCTGCTCACCAACACCTGGGACACCGAGTTCGGCCGCTTCGGCGCGCTGGTCGACGTGGCCCATTCCGAGAGCAGCGTGCGCACCGACAGCGTGTTCGTCGATCCGTACTACCCGGTGACGGAAAAGCGCACGCGGGCGGACGGCAGCGCGTACTACGAAGCCGTCAACGGCCAGTGGTTCCCCAAGGCCATGGGCTGGCGCTCGCTGCAGTACGAGCGCACGCGTGATGGCGCCTACGGCGCGTTGCAGTGGCGCAAGGGCGACATGCAGTCCTCGCTGTCGCTGTTCCATTCCCAGTACAAGTTCTACTGGGACGAGTACACCATCCAGGCCAGCTACAACCCCTACGACATGGTGTTGTCGAACGCCAAGTTCGACGGCGACGGCGTGCTGACGTCGGGCTCGCTGTCCAACAGCTCGGCGTCCACCGGCATCCCGATGAACGCCAGCACGCGCTTCTTCGACCGCAACTCCAAGACCGACGAACTGGCCTGGAACTTCAGCTGGACCCCCGACGACCGCTGGACGCTCACTTCGGACCTGCAGCTGGTGAAGTCCAAGACCTCCGGCTTCGACTCCACCGTGGCCACCGGCGTGAACATGGCCAAGCAGACCTGGGACCTGAACGGCTCGATCCCGCGCCTGGTGTTCGACAACGCCGACATCGCCACGCTGAACGACCCCTCCAAGTACTACTGGGGCTTCACGATGGAGCACATGGACCGCGCCACCGGCGAGCAGAAGGCCTGGAAGGGCGACGCACGCTTCAAGTTCGACCATCCGGTGCTCAGCGACATCCGCTTCGGCGTACGCCTGACCGACCGCGATGCGACGACCCAGAACTCCAACCCGTCCTACCACTGGGCCGCCGTGTCGCAGACCTGGCAGGCCGGCAACGAAAGCTGGCAGCCGCTGGGCACGCTGGCCTACCTGTCGCGCTTTCCCGGAGCCACGCACCTGCACAGCCTGGACGGCTTCATGGGCGGCCGCAGCTCGGTGGTGCCGGTGATCATGCCCGACATGTCGGTGGCGGCGGGCTTCCCGGGCAGCTACCAGCAAGTGCACAGCTATGCCACGCAGCTGTGCGAAGAAAAGCATGGCGCGGGCGCCGACCTCTGCAAGCAGAACTGGACCGGCGTGCCCTGGACGCCGGCGACCTTCGACGCCAACGACCTGTCCAGCCTCAACAAGCAGAGCGAAAAGACCCAGGCGGTGTACTCGCAGCTGCGCTTCGGCTTCGACGACCTGAAGTACCCGGTGGACGGCAACCTGGGCCTGCGCATCGTGCGCACCGACAACCGGGCCACCGGCGCTGCGGTGCTGACGACCAACGCCGCGCCCCAGGGCGCCACCAGCACGATCGGCGAGGTGCCCAGCTTCAGCTCGTTCAGCACGCCGATCAGCACCTCGAACAGCTACACCAACGCGCTGCCGAGCCTGAACCTGCGCATGAAGGTAGGCCCGGACCTGCAATTCCGCTTCGCAGCGGCCAAGGCCATCTCGCGGCCGGACTTCACGCAGTTGCAGGGCTACACGACGATGAGCTCGTCGTTCAGCACCCACAAGGAGACGGTCAACGGCTCCGAGGTGACGGTGGTCGATGGCATGACGCTGAATGGCACGGCTTCGGGCAACCCGCTGCTCAAGCCCGTGCGCTCGAACCAGATGGACCTGAGCGCCGAGTGGTACTTCAGCAAGGCCGGCTCGCTGAGCGTGGCCGCCTTCAACAAGGACCTGAAGGACATCATCCTCAACCAGACCTTCAGCACCCGCATCGCCGCGGCCGACGGCAAGTTCTTCGACTTCAACATCACCGGTCCGGTCAACGGAGCCAAGGGCAAGGCGCGTGGTGTGGAACTCGCGTTCCAGCGCTACTTCGATAGGCTGCCGGGCTGGATGTCAGGCTTCGGCGTGCAGACCAACTACACCTACGTCGACAGCAAGCAGGACCGCTACAACACGGTGTATTCGAAGTACTGCACCAGCGGCGGCGGGGCTGACAACATCAACCTGAACATCAACGGCTGCGATACCGACGGACGCTCGTTCACCGGCCTGCCGATGGCCAACCTGTCCAAGCACACCTTCAACCTGGCGCTGCTCTACGACCAGGGCCCCTTGTCGGCACGCGTGGCCTACAGCTGGCGGTCGAAGTACTTGTACGGCGTGGCGCTGAACTCGGACAACACCGGCCCGAACCAGACCGATGCGCTCGACACCAACCCGGCCAGCCCGAACTACGGCAACCACAACCTGCCGTTGGGCCTGCCGCTGTGGGCTGACGACTACGGCCAGCTCGACATCGGCGTGCACTACAAGCTGCTGCAGGACAAGCTGTCGATCGGCTTCGAGGCGCAGAACGTCACCAACGCGGTCTACAAGCAGATGATGCAGCAGAACATCGGCATGAAGGGCCACGTCTGGCAGGCCTCGGGTCCGCGCTACGCGGTGTCGATGCGCTACACCTTCTGACGGGCGCAGGCATCAACGAAGCGGCCGCCGATCGAGAGGATCGGCGGCCGTTTTTTCTGATCGGGCGGCGGGCGTGTGCGCGCAGCGTGGCTACACCACGGCCAGCGCCTGCGCCAGATCGGCGCGCAGGTCTTCGACGTCCTCGATGCCGACCGACAGCCGCACCAGCGCATCGCCGATGCCCAGCTTGGCGCGTGTCTCGGGCGGGATCGTCGCGTGGGTCATGATCGCGGGGTGCTCGATCAGGCTCTCGACACCGCCCAGGCTTTCGGCCAGCGCGAAGATGCGCACGGCCTCGAGGAAGCGCTTCGCACCGGCCAGGTCGGTCTTCAGCTCGGCGGAGATCATGCCGCCATAGCCGCCACCGGTCGCGTGCATCTGCGCCTTGGCCAGCGCATGCTGCGGGTGCGAGGGCAGCCCGGGGTAGTGCACCCGCGCGACCTGCGGCTGGGCTTCCAGCCACTGCGCCAGGTCCAGCGCATTGCGGTTGTGGCGCTCGATGCGCAACGCCAGCGTCTTCAGCCCGCGCAGCGCGAGGAAGCTGTCGAACGGGCCGGCAATCGCACCGACCGCGTTCTGCAGGAAACCCAGACGCTCGCGCAGAGGCGCCAGCCGGTCGTCCGCGCCAACGATGGCCACGCCACCGATGACATCGGAATGCCCGTTCAGGTACTTGGTCGCCGAGTGCACGACGATGTCGAAGCCCAGCTCCAGCGGCCGCTGGTTGAAGGGGCTGGCAAAGGTGTTGTCGGCCACCGTGATCAGGCCGCGCGACCTGGCAATCTCGGCAATCGCGCGCAGGTCGGCCAGCTTCAGCAGCGGGTTGGTCGGCGACTCCACCCAGACCATCTTGGTCTGCGGCGTCAGCGCGGCCAGCAGCGTCTCGGGGTGGGCCAGGTCGACATAGCTGAAGCTCAGGCCCGCGCTGTGCCGGCGCACCTTGTCGAACAGTCGGAAGGTGCCGCCGTAGACATCGTCACCGCTGACCACATGGGCGCCGGCCGGCAGCAGTTCCAGCACCGTCGCTGTCGCGGCCATGCCGGAGGCAAACGCGAAGGCCACCGCACCGCCTTCCAGGTCGGCGACATTGCGCTCCCAGGCCCAGCGTGTGGGGTTGTGGCTGCGGCCGTAGTCCAGTCCCTTGTGCACGCCGGGGCTGGCTTGCACATAGGTCGATGTGGCGTAGATCGGCGGCATGATCGCGCCGGTGCTCGGGTCCGGCGACTGGCCGGCATGGATCGCCCGGGTGGCAAAGCGGTGGGTCTTGTCGTGGCTCATGTCAAGGTTCTTCTCAGGTGGTTCAGGAGGTCGAAACGGGTGATCAGGCCGTGGAAGCCTGCATCATCGGCAATGATCGCAACCAGACCGCGGTCCAGCACGTCTTCCAGCTCGTGCAAGGTCGCGGAGGGCCGCAGCGTCTGGGGCACCGCCGTCATCGCGCTGCTGACCGGGTCGCGGAACAGCGCCGCGGCGCCGTGCACTTTGAGCAATAGGTCGCTTTCGTCGATGACACCGACCAACCGGCCACCGTCGAGCACCGGCAGTTGCGACACATCAGCCTGGCGCATGCGCTGGAAGGCTGTGAGCAAGGTGTCGTCGGGCGCCGCACTGACCACGCTGCCATCTTCGGCGCGGCGCGAGATCACGTCGCGCAGGTCGCCGTAACGCTTGCGCGCCAGCAGGCCCTGGTCGACCATCCAACCGTCGTTGTAGACCTTGCTCAGGTAGCGCGTGCCGGTGTCGCAGACGAAGCTGACCACGCGCTGCGGCACCGTCTGTGCGCGGCAGTAGCGCAGCGCGGCGGCCAGCAAGGTGCCGGTGGACGAGCCGCCGAGCAGGCCTTCGGTCTTGAGCAGTTCGCGTGCCGCGGCAAAACTCTCGGTGTCGCTGATCGATTCGGCATGGGTCACGCCGGACAGGTCGGCGATGCCGGGGATGAAGTCTTCGCCGATGCCTTCCACCGCCCACGAGCCGGCTTCTCCAATCCGGCCACTGCGCGTGTATTCGGCCAGGATCGAGCCCACCGGATCGGCCAGCACGAAGCTCAGCCGCGGCTGCACGCGGCGGAAGAAACGTGTCAACCCGGTCAGCGTGCCGCCCGAGCCGACACCGACGACGATGGCATCCACGTCATGCGCCATCTGCGCCCAGATCTCGGGCCCGGTGCCGGTTTCGTGGGCCAGCGGGTTGGCGGGATTGTTGAACTGATCGGCAAAGAAGGCGCCGGGGATCTCACGCGTCAGGCGGGCGGCCATGTCCTGGTAGTAGGCCGGGTGGCCCTTGACTACATCGCTGCGCGTGGTGTGGATCTCGGCGCCCAGCGCCTTCAGGTGCAGCACCTTCTCGGCCGACATCTTGTCCGGCACCACCAGCACCACGCGGTAGCCCTTGGCGCGCGCCACCAGGGCCAGGCCGAGCCCCGTGTTGCCGGCAGTGGCCTCCACCACCGTGCCGCCGGTGGCCAGCCGGCCATCGCGCTCGGCAGCTTCGATCATCGCCACGCCGATGCGGTCCTTGATCGAGCCGCCGGGGTTCTGCGACTCGAGCTTCAGGGATAGCTCGCAACAACCGGTGTCCAGGCGGGTGATGCGCACCAGCGGTGTGTTGCCGATCAGGTCGAGGACTGCAGGTCGGGGGCTGGTCATCCCGCTACTGTGCGCCTGCCACCCTGCCCTTGTCACGCGGCGGGCTGTGGCGCGGCCTCAACAGGCCGCGACGCGCCTCACTGCACCGTGATGCGCTTGGCTGTCAGCGTGGCATCGAACAACAGCTGGGCCGGCCAGGCTGGCCAGGTGACACCGAGCGCCGCGTTGTTCGGGTCGCCGTTGCGGGCGAAGGCGCCCAGGCTCTTCATCATCGCGTCCGACAATTCCAGCCGACCAGGCTGGTTGGCCGTGCTGTTGGCCACGTTGGCGAACAGCGACGGGCCGAAAGTGCCGAAGACAAAGGGCAGGTCGAACGCATGGGCCGCGCCGTAGATGTCGTTCCACGGCGCCGGTTCCTGGGCCCAGTCAAAGCGGTAGTACCAGACACCGGGTTGCTGCGACTTCAGCGCACTCAGCACGTTGTCGCGGCTGGCGGTGAAGAAGATCAGGTTCAGCAGATCGGTCTTGGCATTGAAGCCGGTGACCGGCGTGCCCACCGGCAGGTAGACAGCCGGAATCCATTGCTCGACGGTGACCGTCGGCGCCGCATCGGGCTTGTAGCTGAACTGCGTGTTGAAGAGTGTGGCGTCGCTGACCAGCCGGCCGCTGACGCCACCGAGTGCCGGCGACAAGGCCAGGAAGCTCGGGAACAGCTTGGCTTCGTCGCGGGTGTTGCCGGCCAGCACCGGCACCTTGAGGTAGTTGCCAGCGTTGATGGCCGACACCGGATCGACCGGCAGCGCCGCGCCATCGGGGATCGGCCCCGAACCCGCCAGGCCCAGCGCCGCCAGCTTGGCCAGCAGCGTGCCCAGCAGCACCGCCGGGTCCTTGCCGCGCAGGTAGTCGGCCAGTTGGGCCGGGGTCTGCGTGGCGGCGTAAGCCGCGGCACTGGCGCTGTCGGTGGCCTTGCCATCGGCGATCAGCAGGTTGTTCAGCAGCGCCGCGCCCTGGGCCAGCGACACCGCGGCCGGGTTCAGCGTCGGCAGGCTGCCGGCCGGCAGGTTGCTGGCCAACGAGATGCCGCCGCTCAGCGGCACGGCGCGGTGCATCAGCTTGCTCGGCGCATTGACCATCAGCGGCGAGGTCAGCAGCGCATAGACGTCGATGGCGCCGGCCGACTGGCCGGTCACCGTGACGTTGCCGGGGTCACCGCCGAACGCGGCAATGCTGCGGTTGACGAACTGCAGCGCCTTGATGTTGTCCAGCATCGCGAAGTTGCCCGAGTCCTCCGAGGCATTGCTGCCGCCTTTCAAGGCAGCATGGTTGAAGAAGCCGAAGATGCCGAGCCGGTAGTTGACGGTGACGACCACCGCATTGGCCGTCTTCGCCAGCTTCGCGCCGTCGTACACCGGGTCGGCGGTGTAGCCCGAGACGTTGCTGCCGCCGTGGATGAAGACGATCACCGGCAGCCTGGTCTCGTCGCTCGCCGGCCGCCAGATGTTCAGGTACAGGCAGTCCTCGCTGCCCACGGCCTGGTTCAGCGTGCTGGCGATCGTCGCGTCATAGGTGTTGTTCGTGCCCGGGCCGTAGATGCGGCCGTACTGCACGCAGGCATTGGCGAACTTCTTGGTCGACCGCATCGTGGTCCAGGCGTCCGGATCGGCCGGCGCCTTCCAGCGCAGCGCGCCGACCGGCGGCTTGGCGAAGGGCACGCCTTTCCAGGCATAGGTGCCGGTGGCGGCCGAATCGTCGCTGCCTTCGACGGCGCCAAAGGCCGTTTCGCGCACGGTGGGCGGCACATCGTCGTCGCCCGAATCGAGGCAGGCCGTCATGGCCACGCAGCTGGCCAGTGCCAAGGCCAGCGTGAATCCTGGTTTGAAGTGCATGTGCGGTCTCCGGCGCGGGGGTGGTCGGCTATGCTAGGTTGGCAGTCTTGTGGCGGCAGTGTCTCGAAGCGGCCAATTCACTGACTTTGCAGCGCCACTCTCACTGCGCAATACGAGCCTCCCGCAATGAGGCCAGGAGACAAGGATGATCGAGCGAAGCAGTTCGTCCGATTGGGTGCGGGGCGTGGTCGACATGTTCCGCGCCGAAGGGCTGGATGTGCAACGGCTGTTCCGAGAAGCACAGCTGGATCTGCGCCTGCTCGACGACCCCAACGGCCGCTTCTCGATCGACGATGTCAGCCTGCTGTGGGAACTGGCCGTGCAGCATTCGGGCAGGGCCACGCTGGGACTGTCGCGCGAGCTGGCGATCACCTATGCCAACTTCGGCATCGTGCGCTACGCCATGATGTCCTGCCCCACGCTGCTGACGGCGCTGCGCCGCCTGGTGCGCTACATGGACGTGGTCAGCAACGCGGCGACCTTCTCGATCACCGAAGACGGGCCCGGCCACTGGATCGCGCTGGGCCACCTGGGCGGCGAGCGGCCCGTGCCGCGACAGCGCGCCGAGTTCGGCATGTTGGCGATGGTGGTGTCCTGCGGCTGGTTCATCGGCCGCGGGCTGGATGCGCTGGCGGTGGAATTCGTCTACCCCGAACCGGCCGACGCCGCGCCGCTGCACACCGCCTTCCGCTGCCCGGTGCGCTTCGGCCAGCCGCAGAACCGCGCCTTGATCAGCCATGCCGATCTGGCGGTGCCGCTGTCGGCCCGCGATGCGGCGATGGCCAGCCTGCACGAACGCATCGTCGATGCCGAACTCGAACGACTGGAAGGCGCGCGCATCACCTGCGCTCGGGTGCAGCAGCTGATTGCCGCGCGACTGGCTCAGGGGGATCAGGGCGAACCGCGGCGCGAACAGATCGCGGCCGCGCTGCACCTGAGCGACCGCACCTTGCAGCGCCGCCTGCACGGCGAAGGCAGCTCCTTCCAGCGCCTGCTCGACGACACGCGGCGGGAACTCGCGCAGCAGCATCTGCGCACGCCCGGCAATTCGCTGAAGCGCGTGGCCGACCTGCTGGGCTTCGAGGACGACAGCAATTTTTTCCGCGCCTGCAAGCGCTGGTTCGGGCAATCGCCGGCGCAGTACCGGCTGCGCTTCGGCGTTGACACGGCACCTAGCGCCTCATCGACGCGGCCGCAAGGCTGAGGGCGGATTCGGCCCCAGGCTCTCAGGCCGTGGGCCCAGCAGCAGTTCGTGGTGGCCGCGGCCGGCGGGGATCATCGGATAGCAGTTCTCTTCGGCGGCGACCTGCACGTCCAGGAAAAACGGGCCCTCGCTGGCCAGGCACTCGGCCAGCGCATCATCGAGTTCGGCGCGATGCGTGACACGCCGGGCCAACCATCCGAAGCCCCGCGCCACCGCGACGAAATCCGGCAGCGCCGCGTTGTAGCTGTGGCTGTAGCGTCCGTCGTGCACCAGCTGCTGCCACTGCCGCACCATGCCCATGTGGCCGTTGTTGCACAGCACCACCTTGACGGGGGTGCGGTGCTGCGCGGCGGTGGCGAGTTCCTGGATGTTCATCAGGATCGACGCATCGCCGCTGACGCAGACCACCGTGCGGTGCGGAAACGCAATCTGCGCGCCGATCGCCGCCGGCAGCCCGTAGCCCATGGTGCCGGCGCCGCCCGAGGTCAACCAGCGCTGCGGCCGCTCGAAGCGCAGGTGCTGCGCAGCCCACATCTGATGCTGGCCGACATCGGTGGAGACGATGGCGTCCAGGCCCTGCAGCTGCGCCTGCAGCCGCGCCATCAGCGCCTGCGGCGCGATGACCTCGGGCGTGTCGACGAAGGCCAGCGAGCGCTGCGCGCGCCAGCCCTCGATGCGCTGCCACCACGGCGCCAGGCGCTGCGCATCGAGCCCCATCGCGTCGACGTGCTCGACCAATTGCGCGAGCAGAAGTCCGCAGTCGCCGACCAGCGGGATGTCGGCGCGCACGACCTTGTTGATCGAACTCGGGTCGATGTCGATGTGCACGATCTTCGCTTCCGGGCAGAAGGCATCCAGCCGGCCGGTGACCCGGTCATCGAAACGCGCACCGATGCACACGACCAGGTCGGCGTGGTGCATCGCCAGGTTGGCTTCCAGCGTGCCGTGCATGCCCAGCATGCCCAGCCACTGCGCATGCGAGGCCGGGAAGGCGCCCAGGCCCATCAGCGTCAGCGTGCAAGGAACCGCCGTGCTGCAGGCCAACGCGGTAAAGGCCTCGCAGGCGGCAGCACCGGAGTTGACCAGCCCACCGCCGCCGTAGAGCACGGGCCGCTTCGCTGCGGCGATGGCCTGGGCGGCCAGTTGCAGCTGGCCGCGCGTCGACATCCGGGTGGGTGATGGGGCGGCGATGCCAGTCTCGCCCTGCCAGCGGCGAGAAGGCTGAAGCTGCACGTCCTTCGGCAAGTCCACCAGCACCGGGCCGGGCCGGCCGCCGGCGGCCACGGCAAAGGCCTTGCGCAGCGTCGGCTCCACCATCCCCGCATCACGGATCTGCACGTTCCACTTCGTCACCGAGCGCGAGATGCCCAGCGCATCGCATTCCTGGAAGGCATCGGTGCCGATGGCCGTCGTCGCCACCTGGCCGCTGATGCAGACCACCGGCACCGAATCGCACAAGGCATCCAGCAGCCCGGTGGTGGTGTTGCTCATGCCCGGACCCGAGGTCACGAAGACCACGCCGACGCGCCCCGTCGTTCGCGCATAACCCTGCGCGGCATGCACCGCCGCCTGCTCGTGCCGCACCAGCACATGGCGCAGCTGCGGCGCGCCGTGCAGCGCGTCGTACAGCGGCAGTACGGCACCGCCGGGATAACCGAAGACCGTGTCGACACCGATGTCCAGCAGCGTCGCAATCAGCACTTCGGCGCCGTTCGGCGTGGCGCAGGCGGCCACGGGCGCGGCGAGGTCTTCGCCACAGGGCAAGGGTCGATCGAGCACAGCGTTCATGCCGACACTATGCTGCGAATCGGGCAGAAAGTTCTTCTTCTTTCCGTCTCCTCGCCGTAGAGTTCAGAAGATTCGACTGCAAATCGCCATATTCACAAAATGACGCTGGACAAGTTCGACATCAGCATCCTGCAGGCGCTGCAGCGCGACGCACGCATCAGCATGCAAGCCCTCAGCGCCGAGGTCGGCCTGTCGGCCTCCCCCTGCTGGACGCGCATCAAGCGGCTCGAAGAAGCCGGCGTGATCCAGGGCTACACCGTTCGGGTCGACGCCGAGAAGGTGGGACTGCCCGACACGGTGATCGTGCAGGTCACGCTCGACAGCCATTCCGATGAATCGCTGCTGGACTTCGGCCGGGCGCTCGAAGCCATCCCTGAAGTGCTGGAGGCCTACCTGGTCTCAGGCGACTACGACTACTACATCCGCATCGCCGTCAGCAATACGCGCGACTATGAGCGCCTGCTGCGCGAGCGGCTGTACAAGATCCCCGGGATTCGCCACAGCAAGTCGAGTTTCGTGCTGCGGCAGTTGAAGCAGAGCCCGCTGCCGTTGCGGCGTTAGTAGGGAGGCCTTCGACCTGTTGATGGCAGGCGCGCATAAGCACCCAGGCTGCCGATGGGCGCCACGGCGGGCGTGCTGGCCGCAAACGGAAGCCCGACGAGCCAGCGACCTTCGATGCCCTGGCTCTGGCCGGCCTGCAGCCAAGGCAGCGGGCGCGCCTGCGGCAGTCGCTCGGCGAGCAGTCGATCAGGGCCACGGCAAGCGCCGACGAGCGCGTCGTCGTCGGCGCGTGCCGGCTCGGCATCGTCGGCCAGTGTCCAGATCGCCAGATCGCTCCCGCCGTCGAGTGCCGGCTGTTCGTGCAGCGCGCAAACCCAGCGCGACACGTTGCGCAAGGCTGGCCGCATCGTGCGGCTCATCGGCGTCGGCGCTTGCAGCAGCCGTTGATAGGCTGCGCTGTCGAGCACCTCGGCGTCGCGCAGCCCGTACAGCGTCAGGTAGAGAGGCGCGGCATCGGCGCTCGATCGGCGATAGCGGCGACCCCAAAGAATGCCGGGCACCGTGAGCCGCTCCGGCACGTGCTCCTGGGCGTGCCACTCGTTGTACTGCGCGTCGAGTGCGGGGTCGACGTCGTTCCACAGCGCCAGCAGCGCCGTTGCCGGCTCAGCCATCGCAGTCCTCGGGACGCAGCAGCACTTTGCTCGCCTGCTTGCCGTGGGCCAGCGCAAATCCATCCAGGGCCTGCGACAAGGGCAGGACATGGCTCACCATCGGCTTCAGGACATCCCCGATCTCGCCCATCATTGCAAGCGCCTGCGGCCAGTCCGACTCCGGGGGCCGAAACGAACCACGCAGCTGCTGTTGCTTGCGCACCAGCGCCGTCAGGTCCAGCGACAAGGGGCGCGCGTGGATGCCGGTGATGACGACGATGCCGTTGCGGCGCAGCAGCGGCAGTGCTTCGCTGATCGTTTCGGGCACGCCGGTGGCCTCGAACACCACGTCGAACGATTCACCGCCGGTGTACGGCGCCGTCGATTCGGCCAGCGACTTGTCAGCCACATCCACCAGCGCATCGAAACCCATGCGGCGCAATGCGTCGAGCCGCGCCGCGTCGTCACGGCCGCTGACCACCACCTGCGCCGCACCGGCGCGACGTGCCAGCACCGCGATGCCCTGGCCGATGGTGCCAGGCCCCATCACGAGCACACGCTGGCCGGCCACCTTGCCCGCCACTCGGAGGGCCTGCATCGAGATCGACAAGGGTTCGGTCAAGGCTGCGAGCTCGTCGCTGACGCCGTCCGGCACCGGCACGCAATTTCGCGTCGGCACACGCACCCACGGGGCGAACGCGCCGTCGCGCGTCATGCCGATGCCGGTGCGGCGCTCGCAGGCATCATGCCGCCCGGACGTGCAGGCCGGGCAGGTGCCACAGGTCACCGATGGCCGCACGACAACGCGCTGGCCGCGCAGCGGACCGGTCTGCGCCACGCCAACGAACTCGTGGCCGATCGTGACGGGCAGGCTCTGGGTGATGAAGGCATAGCTGGGTGTCCAGTCGTCGACGTGGAGGTCGCTGCCGCAGATCCCGGTGGCAGTGACGCGCACCAGCACGTCGTCGGGCGAATTCACTTCGGGCATCGGAACATCGGCCAGTTCGAGGCCGGCGGCCGCCTGAGTCTTGCGCAACGCTCTCATGTCAATTCCTGGGTCGATCAATCGATCGTGATGCCGACCTTCTTGATGATCGCGCCCCACTTCTTGCCTTCGCTGTCGATAAATGCCTTGAATTCGGCAGGCGTGCCGCCACCGACAATCAAGCCCTGTTTCGCGAGGAGCTCACGCACCGCAGGGTCCTTCATCACGGCATTCACGTCGGCGTTGATCCGGTTGACTGCATCTGGCGGCGTACCCGCTGCCGTGAACAGGCCGTTCCAGGCCAAGGCCTCGAACCCGGGGTAGCCGGACTCATCCACCGTCGGCAGATTCTTCATCGGCTCGGTACGCTGCGCGCTCGTTGCCGCGATCAGCTTGACGCGCTGCCCCTGGACCAGCGGCAGTAGCGCCGGCGCCACCGTGAACAGCGCCTGGGTTTCGCCGGCGGCCAGCGAGGTGCCGGCCGGCGGCGAGCCCGAATAGGGCACATGCACGGCCTCGATTCCGGCGACGCTCTTGAACAGCTCCATCGTCAGGTGAGAGGAACTGCCGTTGCCGACCGAGCCGTAGCTCAGCTTGCCCCCTTGTTTCCTTGCCCAGGCGACGAACTCGGGCAGCGTGTTGGCCGGATTGCTCGCCTGTACCGCCAGCACGTTCGGCTGCGACGTCGTCAACACGACCGGCAGCAGGTCTTTGGCAGGGTCGTAGGGCATCTTCTTGTACATGTACGGGCCGAAGGCCACCGGGCCGTTGAAGCCGATGCCCAGCGTGTGCCCGTCGGGCGAGGCCTTGGCCACCACGTCCATGCCCAGCATGCCGCCCGCGCCCGGCTTGTTGTCGACGACGACCGGCTGCTGCCAGCGGTCCTTGAGCTTGTCGCCCAGCGTGCGCGCGATGACGTCCAGGGAACTGCCCGCCGGGGCGGGCACGACGATGCGGACCGGCTTGGTGGGCCAGGCCTGTGCCATGGCCGCAGCACTCAGCCCGAAGGCGAATGCCAAGGTAATCGTTCTCTTCATGATGTCTCCAGCTTGACGAGGCTCCATTCTTGGTGAAGTTCATCCATACCGCAAAGACCGATGGTGTATACGATCCATATCCAACGCGCCACCCGAGGTGACGCATCGACCGCTCAGCAAGAAGGCAGGCAGGGAGGTCTTGGCGCTCTTGCGCAGGAAGGTCGACGCGCATCCGCTGCTGCCCTTGCTGGAATCGACCATGGCGCAGATCTTTGCGGAACTGACGGCGCGCACGGCGCGCGCAGCAATTGCGCAGTGAACACAATCAAGGCAGGACCGTCAAGGCAAGACCGCATGGCAGGAACGAGAAGGCCTCTAGCGTACGGACTGCAGGGCGCTTCGGGAATCGACAATGTCGTTCGGGGTGTTGCCATAGTGTCATCGCCATGAGATTCCGGGCCTCCGTCGGCCGAGCGGCCGGATCGGGGTGATGATCACTTTGTCGCCTATGACCCGCCCGGCATTGCGGCATACCATCGCCCGCCATGTCGACTGCCACCATCCGCACCGTGCTGCCGCTGTCCCTGGTCACCGCCACCAGCATGCTGGCAATGGACCTGTACCTGCCCGCCGTGCCCGTGCTGCAGACCCAGCTGAGCATCGGCGTCACGGCGGCACAGGCGACCGTGGCCATCTTCCTGGCCGGGCTGGCGCTGTCGCAGCTGCTGTGGGGCGAGGCACTGAACCGGCTGGGGCCGCGGCGCTGCCTGCAATGGGGCATCGGGGCGCTGGTGCTGGCCAGCGCCGCGTGCGCGCTGGCGCCGGGCATCACAACACTGCTGGTGATGCGCTTCGTGCAAGGCATTGCCGCCGGCGCGGCGACGGTGATCGCGCCCAGCGTCGTGCGCGCGACGCTGGGCGACGCCGGCGTGGTCAGGGGCATCGCCGCGATCTCGATGGTCGAAGCCATCGTGCCGGCGGCCGGGCCAGTGCTGGGCGCGCTGCTGCTGCAGCTGATCGACTGGCGCGGCCTGTTCTGGATCGTCGCCGGCATCGCGCTGGCCGTGCTGCCTTTCGTCGTGCGCGTCGCGCCGATGCGGCTGCCGGGGCTGGACCTGGCCGCACGCAGCGGCTGGCGTGACATCCTGCGCAACCGCCGCTTCGTGCGCATTGCGCTGTCGCATGCGCTGAGTGTCGGCGCGCTGCTGATGTTCGTGGCCAGCGCACCGCAGCTGTTGGCCAACGCCTTGCACCTGCCGCCCTCGGCCTTCGCGGCGCTGCAGGTGATCGGCGTCAGCGCCTTCATCGCCATGGCCAGCCAATCGGGGCGCATCGCCCGGAGCCTGGGCAACGGCGGTGCGGTGCACCTGGGCGCCTGGATCCAGGTCGGGCTGTGCAGCGCGTTGCTCATCGGTGCTGTGACAAGCGCTTTGCCGTTTGCGGCCGTCGCGGTGTTCTGGGCCGGCTTCTGCGGTGCACTGGCCGTGCGCGGGCCGCCGGCCTTCGGCGACGCGCTCACGCTGCCGTCGGCGCAGCTGGGCCGTGCCTCGGCGCTGCTGGTGCTGGCGCTGCTGTGCGTCGGCTCGCTCGGCACACAGGGGGTGGCGCCGTTCATGGCCGGCGACTCGATCGTGCCGCTGGCCGCGGCGATGCTGGCGATGCAACTCGCCAGCATCGGCCTGGTGCTGCCCTACCCACCGCGGCCCGTGGCCTAGCGCTCAACGCCAGCGGCCACTGCCTGCCCCTTTTGGGACTGGCCGGGCGCAGACGCCGCTGGCGCGCAGCACCTCAAATACGAATCATTTCGATTATAATTTGCCGCAAGCCCCTGCGCCGCGCCCCTGCCGTGCCGGGTGGGTGATCCTCGCAGCCAGCCTCCGCCAGCCAGTCCGCAAGCATTGCCGCGCCTCCGGCGTGGCTCACGGAGCCTGGCATGAAGAATCGTCTCGGCGCGCTGCTGTTCTGGCTGCTCTTCGCGGGTGCCGTCACGCTGGTCTGGGTCGCGATCCCGGTGCAGGCAGCGGCCCCGGGCGACGGCGCCCCTTCCCCAGGCTTGCCTGCCAGCAGCGCGGCAGCGACCGGCGAAACCACCTTGCCGGTGGTGCGTGTCAAGGCGGCCGCGGACAAGGAGACCGCCACCTCGCCGGTCACCGGCTATGCCGCACGCCGCAGCGCGACGGCCACCAAGACCGACACACCGCTGAACGAGGTGCCGCAGTCGATCACCGTGATCACGGCCGATCAGATCAAGGACCAGAACGCACAGACGATGCAGGACGTGCTGCGCTACACCGCCGGCGTGCGCGCCGAGATGTATGGCCTGGACAACCGCGGCGACTGGTTCTCGCTGCGCGGCGGCAGCGAAGGCTCCACGCTGCTCGACGGGCTGCGCCTGCCCTTGAGCGGCTGGTGGGGCGTGATGCGCAACGAGCCCTTCGCGTTCGAGCGCATCGAGGTGCTGCGCGGCCCGGCCTCGGTGGTCGCAGGACAGAACGGCCCGGGCGGCGTGGTCAACCTGGTGTCCAAGCGACCGCAGGCCGAGGCGCTGCACGACGTCGAGCTGCAGTTCGGCAGCCATGGCCACAAGCAGCTGGCGGCCGACCTGACCGGGCCGCTCAACCTGGACGGCAGCCTGCGCTACCGCCTCGTGGCACTCGGCAAGGACAGCAACACCCAGGTCGACCATGCCTACGACGAGCGCAGCTTCGTGGCGCCCTCGCTGACCTGGCAACCGGTGCCCGGCACCACGCTGACAGTGTTCGCCGAGTACCAGAAAGACCGCAGCGGCAACACCAACGCCTTTCTGGGTTATCAAGGCACGCTGCTGCCGGCGCCGCATGGGCCAATCTCGCCATCGCTGTTCATCGGCGAGCCGGATTGGGACTGGTACGGCGGTGAGCGCAAGCGCTTCGGCTGGCGCCTCGAACAGCAGCTGGGCGAGCACTGGACGCTGCGGCACAGCCTGCGCCGCGACCGCATCACCGGCGGCATGCGCTCGATGTACGCGGCCTGGTGGGATGGTTTCGTCGATGCCGGTGGCAACCCGGACCCGAACGGAACCCACATGAACCGGCTCTGGTACGGCACCGACAACCAGGCGCGCATCGGCAATGCCGACCTGTTGCTCGAAGGCCGGCTGACGCTGGGCAGCACCCGGCACACCGTGCTGATGGGTGTGGACACGATGACGAACCGCAACGCGCAGGGCTACTGGAACGACGGCGACGCGACGCCGCTGGACGTCTACCACCCGGTGTACGGCGGCTTCGCGGATCCGATGGCCGGCACGGCCCCGGACGTCCTGGACAGCAGCCATGTGCGCAACACCGGCCTGCTGCTGCAGGACCAGGTCAAGTTCGGCGACCGCTTCGTGCTGGTGGCCGGCCTGCGGCACGACCGCGCCAGGACCGGCGACGTGCGCGATTCGGCCACGTCGAAGAACCTGGGCGCCGTCTGGCTGGCCGACCCGGGCTGGTCGCCCTATGCCAGCTATTCGGAGTCCTTCGACCCCACCGCCGGCAGCGATGCCGACGGCCACCTGTTCAAGCCCAAGCGCGGCAAGCAGATCGAAGCCGGCCTCAAGTGGTCACCTGCCGACCGGCCGATCAACGCCAGCGCCGCCGTCTACCGCCTGAAGGAGCTGAACCGGCTGGCGCCCGATCCGGTGCGGGTCGGCTTCTCGGTGCAGCGCGGCGAGGTCAGCGTCAAGGGCCTGGAACTGGAGATGGCCGCTCACCTGCGCGCCTGGGACCTGGTCGGCCACTACAGCTACACCGATGCCGTCGTCAGCCGCACCACGGCCGACGATGTGCGCTACCTCGGGGCCCAGCTGGCGGGCATTCCGAAGCACCAGGCGGCCCTCTGGGCACTGCACCGCTTCGGCGCCTACGGCCTGCCGGGGCTGAAGGCTGGCCTCGGTGTGCGCCATGTCGCCAGGACAGGCGACGGCACCGACAGCGTGTTCGTGCCCTCGTACACGCTGGTCGACGCGCTGCTGGCCTATGAGCACCAGGCTTGGCGCGTGGCGCTCAACGTCACGAACCTGGCCAACAAGACCTACCTCGCAAGCTGCCTGGAGCGCGGCGACTGCTGGTTCGGCAGCCAGCGCCGCGCGGTGGTATCGGTGGCCTACCGCTGGTAGCCAGGGCTGTCATGAGGCCCTCAGTGGATGTCGTGTGCATCCGGCCCGCGCTTGCGGCCGTCGACCATCGCGCGGACCAGGTTCTCGCGGTGCCGCCAGCTGGTGAAGACCACACCGAGCACGTGCAGCGCGGCCAGTCCCAGCAGCGTCCAGGCCAAGGCCTGGTGCAGCTGGTCGACGAGTTCATCGCCCCAGAACCAATCGGTGGTGTAGAGCCAGCCGGTGACGGCCAGCCCGATCACGCAGCCCATCAGCGCGACGATCATCCAGCCGCCCAGCGGGTTGTGGCCGAGGTAGCGCGGCTCGCGATGCCGCAGCAGCAGGCCCAGGTAGGCCAGCGTCATGCGCGGCGAGCGCAGGAACTGCGTGAAGCGTGCGTAGCGCGAGCCGGTGCAGCCCCACACCACGCGCAGCAGCACGGCTGCCAGCGCCAGGTAGCCCACCGGTTGATGCGTGAAGCCCAGCCAGAACGTGCTGAGCCAGCCGCCGGCCACCGCCAGCACCAGCACCCAGTGCAGCACGCGCACCAGGCGGTCCCACACCCGCAGGGACGGGGCCGGGCCGCTCACTTCGGCGCGGTCACCACGTCGAAGGTCTTGGGGTGGAAGAAGGTTTCGACCTTGCCGTTCTTCTCGTCGCGGCCGTAGACCTCGTAGCAGCCGTTGGTGATCTTCACGCGGCTGATTTTCCAGCCCTGGTTGGTGAGCTTGCGCTCCAGTTCGGCCTGCGGCCGCCATTCCTCTTTCGGAATCGGCTCGCACTTTTCAGCGTGCTGCGCGTAGGCGCTGCTGGCGGCGCCGAAGGCCAGCGCGGCCGCGCAGATCGTCATCAGCTTCTTCATGGTGGGGTCCTTTCGCAGGGTCAGGGTCAGATTGAGAACGACAGCGCACGGGCCTCACACATCGACCCACATGCGCAGCAGGTTGTGGTACGTGCCGGTCAGCCCGACCACGCCGGCATCGGTCTCGCCCACCGAGCTGCGCAGGCGCATCAGGTGGGTGTCCATGTCGTACAGCAGCCGGCGCTGCTCGTCGCTGCGCACCATGCTCTCGAGCCAGAAAAAGCTGGCCAGGCGCTGGCCGCGGATCACCGGCTGCACGCGGTGCACGCTGGTGCCGGGGTACAGCACCATGTCGCCGGCCGGCAGCTTGACCGATTGCGCGCCGAAGGTGTCTTCCACCATCAGCTCGCCGCCATCGTAGTCGTCGGGCTCGTTCAGGAACAGGGTGCAGCTGACATCGGTGCGCACCCGTTCGCCGTTGCCGCCGGGAATGAAGCGCACGGCATTGTCGACATGGTTGCCGAACGCGTTGGCCGTGCCGCCATAGCGGTTGAACAGCGGCGGGAACACCCGCTTGGGCAACGCCGCAGAGAAGAACAGCGCATGCCGGTTCAGCCCGCCGAGCACGATCTGCTGCAGCGCCCGGGTCTCGGCACCGTCCTGCGGCAGCTGCTCGTTGTTCTTCATCTGCGCCGACTGCACACCGGCCGTGGCACGGCCGTCGCCCCAGGCCGCACGATCGAGGATCGTGCGGGCCTGGCGCAACTCGTCGGCCGTGAGAACGTTCTTGACGTGCAGCAGCATGGCGCGGACAGGATCAGAACCGGGTGGTCATTGTCAGCTGCACCGTGCGCGGCGCGCCCTGGATGTAGTGACCGGTGTACAGCGAATCGGCATACATCTTGTTGGTCACGTTCTGCACGTTCAGCCTGAAGCCCAGCTGCTGCGTCGGCGTGTATTCGAACAGCAGGTCGCCGGTGACCCAGCTCGGCGCGACGATGCCCGCCGGGTTGCGGTTCGGCGTCTGCGAGCTGCGCGCGTTGATGCCGGCGCCGACGCGGAACTGCTCGCCGAACTGGTAGGTCGTCCAGACCGTGCCGCTGTGGCGCGGCGTCAGCGAAGGCCGATCGCCCTGGCGTTCACCACTGATCGAGGTGGTCGTGCCATCGGCGAGCGGCACGCTGCCGACGTCGATCTTGGCCACCGGGATCCAGGCATACGAGCCAAACACTTCCCACTGCGGCGTAATGCGCCCGGCAATGTCGATGTCGACACCGGCGGTATGGCGCTTGCCGGACAGCAGGTACTGCTCCAGCGGCTGGTTGGTGGGTGAATCGCGGTTGCGCTCGTTGTACTTGGTGGCGTGGTAGACCGCGAAGCGCGTGCTCAGGCGGCCGCCCAGCAGGTCGAGCTTGGCGCCGACCTCGATGTTGCGGCTGGCTTCGGGACCGGTGTTCGACCCGGGTGCGTCGTACTGGTAGGCGTCGCCCGAGGTGTTGAACGAGGTGCCGTAGGACGCGTGGTA
>NZ_DATILJ010000024.1:0-9642 GCF_035476535.1 Aquabacterium sp. | reverse complement strand
CGGAATCTCGCCGGACAGGATGTTGATCAGCGTGGACTTGCCCGCGCCGTTGGTGCCGATGACGGCATGCACGCTGCCGCGTTCGAGTTCGATCGACACGCGGTCGACCGCCACCAGCCCGCCCCAGCGGCGGGTGATGTGACGGGCGCGCAGCAGCGTGGGGGTGGCGAGGGAAGTGGCGCTGTTCATGCCTTGGCCTCCGCAGTGACACCGGCGCGCTCGGCCCGCCGCGACGTGCGGCCGACCAGGCGTTCACGCCACTGGCCCGGCAGGCCGACCAGCCCGCGCGGCAGCAGCGCGACGCTCAGGATGATGGTCAGCCCCAGGCCCAGGTGCCAATGCCTGGCGAAGGCACCGAAAATCGCCTCGCTCTTGAAAAACTCCTGCAGCAGCGCGAAGGCAAAGGCGCCGATCAGCGCGCCGCGCAGGTGGCCGATGCCGCCCAGGATGATCATCACCAGTACTGCGCCGGAGAAGTGCCAGCTCATCAGCTCGGGGTTGACGAAGCCGTCCTTCACCGCGAACAGGAAGCCCGCCAGGCCGGCAATGCCGCCGCTGATCGTGAAGGCCGCCAGCTTGTAGGGATAAGTCGCAAAGCCGGTGGCCCGCATGCGCTGCTCGTTGACCTTGATGCCTGCCAGCGCGCGGCCGAAGCGGGAGCGCGACAGCAGCGCCAGGAAGCCGAACACGGCCGCCAGCAGGCCCAGCGTGAAGGCATACATCGTCAGCGGGTGGTCCAGGTCCAGCCCCGCGCCGATAGCGGGCTTCATCGTCAGGTAGATGCCATCGGTGCCGCCGCCCAGCGGCGTGTCGTGCACCACGTAGTAGGCCATCTGCGCGAAGGCCAGCGTCACCATGATGAAGTAGACGCCCTTGGTGCGCAGGCTCAAGGCGCCGACCGCCAGTGCATAGGCGGCGGCGCACAGCACCGCCGCCGGCAGCAGCCACCACAGGCCCGCCGCCTCGCTTTGCGGCGACAGCAGCACCGCGGCATACGCGCCGATGCCGAAGAATCCCGCCTGGCCGAAACAGACCAGCCCGGTGCCGCCCACCAGCAGTTCCAGGCTGAGGGCGAAGATCGCGAAGATCATGATCTTGGTGACCAGGTCCACGCCGAAGTTGCCACCCACCATGGGGTACAGCGCCAGGGCGGCGAACGCCAGCAGCACGAAGCCTTGCTTCGGGGTCCATTGCAGGGCCATGTTGGCCTCCCGTATGTCTTGCGGAATCGATCGGGCGGGGTCAGGCTGCTTTGAAGAGCCCTTCGGGCTTCCAGAGCAGGATCAGCGCCATCAGCACATAGACCAGCACGCCCGCCGCCTGGGGCAGCAAGACCTTGCCGAAGGTGTCGACCATGCCGATCAACAAGGCACCGAACAGCGCGCCGCGGATCGAGCCGATGCCGCCGATCACGACCACGACGAAGCAGACGATCAGCACCGTCTGTCCCATACCGGGGTACACGCTGCTGACCGGCGCGGCCACCATGCCGGCCAGCACCGCGATCGCCACGCCGGCGGCGAACACCAGCCGGTAGAGGAACTTGATGTCGATGCCCAGCGACTGCACCATCTCGCGGTTGGTGGCGCCGGCACGGATCATCATGCCCAGCCGGGTGCGGCTGAGCACCAGGTACATGCCGATCGCCAGCACGATGCACACGCCGGAGACGAACAGGCGGTACACCGGATAGGTCATCATGTCGCCCAGCGGCAGCGTGCCGGCCAGGATGTCGGGCGGCGGCACGCCATGCACGTCGTCACCGACGATCAGGCTGCGCAGTTCCTCGAACACCAGGATCAGGCCGTAGGTCATCAGCACCTGCTGCAGGTGTTCGCGCTGGTACAGGTAGCTGTAGAACACCCACTCCAGCACATAGCCCAGCAGCACCGCGAGCACCGTGCCCACCAGCAGTGTGGCGAAGAAACCGCCGGAGAACACCGCCGCGACGATCGGCGCCAGCGCAAACGCCATGTAGGCGCCGATCATGTAGAAGCTGCCATGGGCCAGGTTGATGACGCCCATGATGCCGAAGATGAGCGTCAGCCCCGAGGCCACCAGGAAAAGCAGCAGGCCGTACTGCAGTGCGTTGAGGCACTGGATGAAGAAGGTCGTGACGTCCATCTCGGTCCTGCGCGCAGGGTCAGAGTTTGCAGCCGCGGGCCGGGTCGGCGAGGGCTTTCACGGCGATGCCGACGCTGACGTTTTCCTTGCCCTTGACTTCGCGGATGTAGAAGTCCTGCACCGGGTTGTGCGCAGTGCTGAAGGCCAGCTTGCCGCGCGGGCTGGACAGCACCGCCTTGTTCATCGCGAAGTACATCGCGTCCTTCTGCGCGAAGTCGCCCTTCACGGCAGTCAGGCCCCAGGCCAGCAGCTGCGCGGCGTCGTAGCCCTGCACGGCGTACACGTCGGGCTGCGACTTGTAGGTCACGGCGTACTTGTTGCGGAACGCGGTGTTGCGCGGCGTGTCGATGCCGTCGGCATAGTGCAGCGTGGTGATCACGCCTTGTGCGGAGTCGCCCTGCGCTTCCAGCGTGCCGTCGGTCAGGAAGCCAGTGCCCATCAGCGGCACGGTCTTCTTCAGGCCCGCGGCGTCGTAGTCCTTGACGAACTTCACGGCCCCGCCGCCGGCGAAGAAGGAGAACACCACGTCCGGCTTCTGCGCGGCCACTTCCGTCAGCAGGGCCTGGAACTCGACATTCGGGAACGGCAGCGTCAGGTGCTTGGCAATGGTGCCGCCGCCTTTCTCGAAGGCTTCGGTGAAGCCCTTCACCATCTCGCTGCCGGCGGCATAGTTCCAGGTGATCGTGACGGCCTTCTTGTAGCCTTTCTGAGCGGCCACGACGCCGGTTGCATAACCCGGCTGCCAGTTCGAGAACGAGGTGCGGAAGATGTTCTTCGCGCACATGGCGCCGGTTACCGCATCGGCGCCGGCGTTGGGCACGATCAGCATCGTGCCGCTTTCCTTGGCCGCCTTGGCCATCGCCATCGCGACGCCGGAGTGCACGGTGCCGATGATGACGTCGACGTTGTCGCGCTTGATCAGCTTGTTGACGTTGTCGGTGGCTTTCGAGGGGTCGCTTTCATCGTCGACCTTGACGTACTCGATCTCGCGGCCGCCGAGCTTGCCGCCTTGCTCCGCGACATGAAGCTTGAAGCCGTTCTCGATCGCGTTGCCGAGGGCTGCGAAGGTGCCGGTGGCCGGCAGCATCAGCCCGACCTTCAGTTTGCCCGCGGGCTGCGAAAGCGCCGGCACGGAAGTGGCGAGAGCGGCCGCCGCGCAGGCGGCCAGGGCAAGAATACGCAGGCTCATCGGGAGTCTCCAGGTGGGGTCGGCAACAGAGAACGGCCGCCGCCCGGGCGGCAGTCCGGCACTTCTAATTGCTTTAAGTCTAAAGTAATTTCAGGCGTTTGCAACTGGTGCAACTGCCGGGTTCAGCGCTGCTATCACCGCGCTGCTGGCCTGCAGCGCCACGCGCCGGTGATAGAAGTTCAGTGCGCGCGGGCCGCCCAGTTCTTCGCCGCCGCCGGCCCGGCCCGGGCCGCCGTGCAGCGATTGCGGCATGACATTGCCGTGGCCGCTGTGCAGCGCGGCCACGTCGGGGGAGACCACATGCACGCGGCCGTGGCTGTCGGCCAGGTCGATGGCCGTGGCGGCCAGCGCCTGCGCATCGCTCCCGTACAAGGACGCGACCAACGAGCCTTGGCCGCGCCGAATCAGCGTTAGCGCATGGGCCGCATCGCGGTAGGGCAGCAGCGTGGCCACCGGGCCGAAGACTTCGGTGTCGTGCACCCGGTCGGCGCTGTCGGCTCCTGCCGGGTTGCGGCAACCCAGCAGCGTTGGCGGCAAGCAGCATGAGACGGCCGGGTCGGCATCGACCAGCGGCAGACCGGAGCCGTCGAACAGGACCTCGGCCTGGGTCTTCAGCGTGCTCAGGCCTTCGCGCACCGAATCCAGCTGCGCCCGGTTGACCAGCGCGCCCATGCGCACGGTCTCGTTGCGCGGATTGCCGACGCTCGTCTTGGCCAGGCGCGCGGCGATGGCGTCCGCCGCTGCGGCATACAGCGCCTCGGGCACGAAGATGCGGCGGATGGCGGTGCATTTCTGGCCCGACTTCTGCGTCATCTCCCGCGCCACTTCCTTGACCAGCAGGCCGAAGGCTTCGCTGTCCGCGGCTTCACTGGGCAGCAGCAGGGCGGAGTTCAGGCTGTCGGCCTCGACGTTCACGCGCACCGAGCGCTGCACCACGGCGGCGTGGGATCGGATCAGCGCCGCGGTTTCGGCCGAGCCGGTGAAGGACACCACATCAAACGGCTGCAACTGATCCATCAATCCGGCCGAACTGCCGCAGATCACCGACAGCGCACCGGCCGGCAGCACGCCCGCGTTCACGACATCCTGCACCATGCGCTGCGTCAGCCAGGCGGTGGCCGTGGCGGGCTTGACGATCACCGGCACGCCCGACAGCAGGGCCGGTGCTGCCTTCTCCCACAAGCCCCAGCTCGGGAAGTTGAAGGCATTGATCAGCAGCGCCACGCCGCGCGTGGGCACCTGCACATGCTGGCTCTGGAACAGCGGGTCTTTGGCCAGGCGCGCCGGCTCGCCGTCGAGCAGGAAGCGGCGGTCGCCGAGTGTTTCGCCCAGCTTGGCGTAGTGGGCCAGCGTGTAGAGGCCGCCCTCGATGTCGATCGCCGAATCCGCCTTGACGGTGCCGCTGTTGGCCACGGCGATCTGGTGGTACGCCTCGCGCTGCGCCTGCAGCACCTGGCCGACCGCGGCCAGCATGGCGGCGCGCTCGCGGTAGCTCATCGCGCGCAGCGCCGCGCCGCCGTTTTCGCGGGCGTGGGTGAAGGCCGCGTGCAGGTCCAGGCCGGTGGCGTCCACGCGCACCAGGTCATGGCCCAGTACCGGGTCGACCAGCGTCGTGCCCGCGCCGCTGCCATGCTGCCAGCGGCCGGCGATGTAATTGGGAAGAAGCTCGTTCACGCGCAGGCTCCGATCGTGCTGCCGCACCGGTCTGCATGAACACCATGCAGTATTGTGCGTGCATGCACTGTAGTGATCGGAATGCGCGGCGTCAAGCACTATACTGCGTGCTATCGGGTTTGCACTGAGAGGACGGCCGCAGGCCGGGATCAAGATGATGAATTCAACCGATTCGCCAATCCTCCAGCGCTCGACAGGACGGCGCGATGCCTTGGCTGCAAATCATGCAGAAAAGTGCTTGACCGGTTCAAATGACATGCACTATGATGCCTGCATCGATCCCGAACACATGCACTGTCGTGCTTCACTCCCAGGAGCGTCATCGTGAACCCAGCCCCGCGCGTCGACTACCAGACCCATCCTTCGGCCTACCGCCACTGGAAGCTCAGTTTTGAAGGGCCGGTGGCCACGCTGGCCGCCGATTTCGACGAGAACGCGGGCCTGGCGCCCGGCTACAAGCTCAAGCTCAACAGCTACGACCTGGGCGTGGACATCGAGCTGAACGACGCGATCAGCCGCATCCGCTTCGAGCACCCGGAAGTGCGCACGGTGGTCCTCACCAGCGCCAAGGACAAGGTGTTCTGCTCGGGCGCCAACATCTTCATGCTTGGCGTCAGCTCGCATGCCTGGAAGGTGAACTTCTGCAAGTTCACGAACGAGACGCGCAACGGCTTCGAGGACTCATCCAAGCACTCGGGCCTGAAGTTCCTGGCCGCCGTCAACGGCGCCTGCGCCGGCGGCGGGTATGAGCTGGCCTTGGCCTGCGACGAGATCATCCTGGTCGACGACCGCAGCTCGGCCGTCAGCCTGCCCGAAGTGCCGCTGCTGGGCGTGTTGCCCGGCACCGGTGGCCTGACGCGGGTGACCGACAAGCGCAAGGTGCGCCACGACCTGGCCGACATCTTCTGCACCACCACCGAGGGCGTGCGTGGCCAGCGCGCCAAGGACTGGCGCCTGGTCGACGAGATCGCCAAGCCCGCGCAGTTCGCCGCCAAGGTGCAGGAACGTGCGCTGCAACTCGCTGCGCAGAGCGACCGCCCGGCCCCGGAGACACATCCCAAGGGCGTGGCGCTGACGCCGATTCAGCGCAGCATCGAAGCCGATGCATTGCGCTACGGCCATGTCACGGTCGAGATCGATCGCACCAAGCGCACTGCCGTGCTCACGGTCAAGAGTCCGACCGGCCCGCAGCCCACCGACATCGCCGGAATCGAAGCGGCAGGTGCCGCCTGGTACCCGCTGCAGATGGCGCGTGAGCTGGAAGACGCGATCCTGTCGATGCGCACCAACGAGCTGGACATCGGCACCTGGCTGATCAAGACCGCCGGCGATGCACAGGCCGTGCTGGCGATGGACACCACGCTGCAGGCCAACCAGGACCACTGGTTGGTGCGCGAAACCATCGGCCTGCTGCGCCGCACGTTCAGCCGGCTGGATGTCTCGTCGCGCAGCCTGTTCGCGCTGATCGAGGCGGGCTCGTGCTTCGCCGGCAGCTTGCTGGAACTGGCGCTGGCCTGCGACCGCAGCTACCACCTGGCGCTGCCGGACGACGAAGCACAGGCGCCGAAGATCGCGGTCAGCGAAGCGAATTTCGGCCTGTACCCGATGGTCACCGGTCAGAGCCGCCTGGAACGGCGCTTCTACGGCGAACAGCCCGCACTCGATGCCGTGCGTGCAAAAGCTGGCCAACTGCTGGACGCCGACGCCGCCTTTGCGCTGGGCCTGGTCACCAGCAACCCCGACGACATCGACTGGGTCGACGAAACCCGCATCGCCATCGAAGAGCGCGTGGCGATGTCGCCCGATGCGCTGACCGGCATGGAAGCCAACCTGCGCTTCAACGGCCCCGAGAACATGTTCACCCGCGTCTTCGGGCGGCTCACCGCCTGGCAGAACTGGATCTTCCAGCGCCCCAACGCCGTCGGCGAAAAAGGTGCTCTCAAGGTCTACGGCAAGGGCGAAAAAGCCGCCTTTGACTGGAACCGCGTCTAACCTGGAAAAGCCATGTCCACCATCGACTACAGCGAGAAGATCCCGAACAACGTCAACCTGGCGGAAGACCGCACGCTCAAGCGCGCGCTCGAGCAGTGGCAGCCGAACTTCATCCACTGGTGGGACGACGTCGGCCCCGAAGGCTCGACCGACTACGAGGTCTACCTGCGCACGGCGGTCAGCGTCGACCCGCAAGGCTGGGCGCAGTTCGGCCACGTGAAGATGCGCGACTACCGCTGGGGCATCTTCCTGAACCCCGGCGACGCGAACCGCGAGATCCATTTCGGCGACCACAAGGGCGAAAAGGCCTGGACCGATGTGCCCGGCGAGCACCGCGCCAACCTGCGCCGCATCATCGTGACGCAGGGCGACACCGAGCCGGCCTCGGTGGAGCAGCAGCGCCACCTGGGCCTGACCGCGCCGTCGATGTACGACCTGCGCAACCTGTTCCAGATCAATGTCGAGGAAGGCCGCCACCTGTGGGCCATGGTCTACCTGCTGCACCGCCACTTCGGCCGCGACGGGCGTGAAGAGGCCGAAGCGCTGCTCGAACGCCGCTCGGGCGACGAGAACAACCCGCGCATCCTGGGTGCTTTCAACGAGAAGACGCCGGACTGGCTGGCCTTCTTCATGTTCACCTACTTCACCGACCGCGACGGCAAGTTCCAGCTGTCGGCGCTGGCCGAGAGTGCCTTCGATCCGCTGGCGCGCACGACGAAGTTCATGCTCACCGAAGAAGCGCACCACATGTTCGTCGGCGAGAGCGGTGTCTCGCGTGTCATCAACCGCACCTGCCAGGTGATGAACGAACTGAAGACCGACGACGTGGGCAAGCTGCGCGCGGCCGGCGTGATCGATCTGCCGACGATCCAGCGCTATGTCAATTTCCACTACAGCGTGACCATCGACTTGTTCGGCGCCGACCAGTCCAGCAATGCCGCGATCTTCTACAGCTCGGGCCTGAAGGGCCGCTTCGAAGAAGGCAAGCGCGGCGACGACCATGTGCTGAAGGACCAGACCTACAAGGTGCTGGAAGTGCAGGGTGGTCAGCTGGTTGAAAAAGACGTGCCGATGCTCAATGCACTGAATGAAGTGCTGCGCGACGACTTCATCAAGGATTCGGTGGCCGGCGTCGGCCGCTGGAACAAGGTCATCGAAAAGGCCGGCATTCCGCACCGGCTGCAAGTGCCGCACAAGGCCTTCCACCGCAACATCGGTGCGCTGGCCGGCATCAAGCTGTCGCCCGATGGTCGTGTGGTCAGTGATACTGAGTGGCAGGCCCGGCAGAATGAATGGCTACCCAGCAACGAGGACCGCGCTTTCGTGGCTTCGCTGATGGGCCGGGTGGTCGACCCCGGCAAGTTCGCCAACTGGATCGCGCCGCCGGTGATGGGCATCAACCGCCAGCCGGTGGATTTCGATTACGTGCGCTTCGGCTGATAGGTCTTTCGGCTGCGCAGGAGACAAGACATGGACCAGTCCGAGATCGGGGTGATCAAGCAGCATCTGATCGACCCCGAGATCTGCATCCGCTGCAACACCTGCGAGGCCACTTGCCCTGTGCAGGCGATCACGCATGATTCGCGCAACTATGTCGTCGATGCCAGCAAGTGCAACCTGTGCATGGCCTGCGTGCCGCCATGCCCGACGGGGTCGATCGACAACTGGCGCACGATGCCGCTCATCAGGGCTTACAGCCTGGATGAGCAGCTGGGCTGGGATGAACTGCCGGCGGAGTTGACGGCCGATGAACTGGCGGCTGCGGGCGTGGTCGCCGAAGCGCCGTTGGCCGAGCCGGTCGTCGTGAACTCACCGTCGCCGGTGAATGGCGAGGTGGCCTTCAACAGCGCGCAGTTTGGTGCCACGCTGCCGCCCTGGTCGGCCGCACATGCCTACACCAACCTGTATGGCCCGAAGGCCGCCGAGAAGTCGATCACCGCCAGCGTCGTCGGCAATGTGCGGGTCACCGAAGTCGGCACCGACTACGACACCCACCACATCGTGCTCGATTTCGGCAGCATGCCGTTCCCGGTGCTCGAAGGCCAGTCCATCGCCATCGTGCCGCCCGGCGTCGACGAGAACGGCCGCGCGCACCACCCGCGCCAGTACTCGATCGCCAGCCCACGCAATGGCGAGCGGCCGGGCTACAACAACGTCTCGCTGACCATCAAGCGTGTGCTCGAAGACCATCAGGGCCGCCCGGTGCGCGGCGTGGCCAGCAACTACATGTGCGACCTGCAGGTCGGCGACACCGTACAGGTCATCGGTCCCTTCGGCACCAGCTTCCTGATGCCGAATCACCCGAAGAGCCACGTCGTGATGATCTGCACCGGCACCGGCTCGGCGCCGATGCGGGCGATGACCGAATGGCGGCGCCGCCTGCGCCAGTCCGGCAAGTTCGAAGGCGGCAAGCTGCTGCTGTTCTTCGGTGCGCGCACCAAGGAAGAACTGCCGTACTTCGGCCCGCTGCAAAGCCTGCCCAAAGACTTCATCGACATCAACTTCGCGTTCAGCCGCACGCCGGGGCAGCCCAAGCGCTATGTGCAGGACCTGATGCGCGAACGCGCCGCCGATGTCGCGCCGCTGCTGGCCGACCCGAACGCGTACTTCTACGTCTGCGGCCTGAAGGCGATGGAAGAGGGCGTGGTGCTGGCGCTGAGCGA
>NZ_DATILJ010000023.1:0-2524 GCF_035476535.1 Aquabacterium sp. | reverse complement strand
CAAGCCCAGCCGCCGATGCGGCAGGCGAGAACCAGGTCTCCCGGCTGCATCAATGAGCTGCCGTCGACCTCCCGGGCACATCGCCCCTGGCGCATTGGAGTACGACCTGATGCCAGCCACCGCCTACCTCCACTTTTCTCGAATTGCCGTGCGGCTGCTGTCGGTCGCGGCGATGGTGCTGATTGCCGGCGGTGCGCGCGCGCAAGTGCAGGCGGCACCCGTTGGGCCCTGCGGCGATCCCTTCCACAACCATTTCGGCCCCTTCGACTACCGCACGGCGCCGATGGACATCCGCGGCATGGTTGAGCGGCCACATTTCCCGCCTGGCGTGGAAACGATGACCAAGCCGTCGAAGACGACTTACCACTACATGGCGCAGGACGTGGCCTACACGCTCCACGTGTTCCCGAACCACCATCGGGCTTTGAACACGATGATGCGCCTGGGCGAACGGCACAAAACCGATCCGGCGCCCGGCGCGCGCTACACCGTGGAGTGCTATTTCGTTCGCGGCATGCAGTACAAGCCCGACGATACGGTAGTGCGCTCGCTGTATGCGCTGTTCCTGACGAAGCAGAAGCGCAACGACGATGCGGTGCGACAACTCGAACTCGCCTCGGAATACGCCAAGGACAACCCCTTGTCGCACTTGAACATCGGGCTCTTGTATTTTGATCTGGGGCGTTACGACCGCGCCCTCGAAGCAGCCCACGCCGCACTGGCGCTGGGCTTCACGCGGACCGACCTGATCGACAAGCTCAAGGGCATCAACAAGTGGACCGAACCGGGACAGCTGAGCGCGGCACCGGACACCCCCAAGCCGAACGAATGAGGCCGCGCCTTCCTCTGGGCGTGGGTCTTCGCCTGCTGGCCTTCCGGGCCCTCGAGCAGGCCAGCGATCTGCGCGGCAACAGCGCCGCCTCGGCACAACACCCCGCGCCACCGGCACCGGCGCGGCCGGCATGGTGGGTGTTCGTCTCGACGATCGGCGAGCTCAATGCCATCGCGCCGCTGCTCGATGCGCTGTGCCAGCGCATGGCATCGATGCCCCTGGTCCTGATCACCGACCACGCGCACTATCGCGACAGCTACCTCGCGCGCTACCCTGACGCCGAAGTCTTCGTCACGCGGGGCCACAGCCGCGATGCCGGCATGCTGGCAGCCGTGCGTCCGCCGCAACTGGTGGTGGTGGCGGAGATCCCGCTGATTCCCAGCGATGCGCCGTGCCGCTGCTCGGTGGCCTTCCTGCTGCATGCCCGGGCCCGCGGCGCCCGCCTGGTGGCTGTCAATGGCTGGCTCTATGGTTATCAACCGTCGTGCCGCATGGATGACATTGAACGCCGCTGGCTCACCCGCCCGCTTCTCGAGCAGTTCGACGCGCTGTGCGTGCAGACCGAAAGCGTGCAGCAGCAACTGGTGGCGGCCGGCGCCCCGGCAGCGCGCATCCACCTGACAGGCAACCTCAAGATCGACGCACTGCGCCATGCGCGTGCATGGCAGGTGCAGGATGCGCGCAGCCCGGCCCTGCTGCAAAGCCTGGTCGACGGCGCCAGGCCGGCAATCGTCGCGGGATCGCTGACACGCAGCGACGAGTTGCAGGCCGTCGTTCAGGCCTTCGTCTGGCTGCGGCAGCAGCATCCTCGCGCGCTGCTGGTGCTTGCACCGCGCCACCCGGAGGTCCCCGCGAACCTGGACGAGATCGCCGCCCTGCTGCTTCAGCATGATCTGAAGGCAGCATGGCGATCACGCCTGACGACCCAGGCGATCCCGGACGAAGTGGGTGCGCTGGTGCTGGACACCATGGGCGAGTTGCGCGACCTGTACGCCGCAGCCGCGGTCGCCCACGTCGGGGTCGATCACAACGTGTTGGAGCCGCTGAGCTACAACAAGCCGACCAGCGTGATGTCGGGCTGGGAGCAGACCTACCCGTCATTCCCGGTCTACACGGCACTGCGAGACGCAGGGGCCTTGCTGACTGCCGACGACGCCCGGGGCCTGCAGCGCCATTGGCAGGCGGCGCTGCAGGGCCAGGCGGCGACGGCCCTGAAGCGCGTGATCGATGTACTGGCAGGCGCGCGAACCTCGCTGGCCCAGCACCTGGCGGCATTGACACCCTGGCTGCCGCTGGCGGAGGTCGAGCGCTGATGTCCGACAGCGAGTACCGGCCGGAAGTCGACGGCCTGCGCGCCGTCGCGGTGCTGCCGGTCGTGCTGTTTCACGCGGGCGTTCCCGGTTTCGGTGGCGGCTATGTCGGCGTCGACGTGTTCTTCGTCATCTCGGGCTATCTGATCACCGGCATCCTGCTGCGCGCCGTTCAGGCGCAGCACTTCTCGATCGCCCATTTCTACGAACGGCGCATCCGCCGCATCGTGCCGGCGCTGTTCGCCGTGCTGGCCGCCTCGACGGTGGCGGCCTCCTGGCTGCTGTTCCCGGACGAGTTCACGAACTTCGGCAAGAGCCTGTTCGCGACATCGCTGTTCTACGCCAACTACCACTTCATGAACGACACCGGCTACTTCGCCGC